>JAAYRW010000043.1 GCA_012518555.1 Tissierellia bacterium | reverse complement strand
CTTGCACCTACAGGATCACCTCCTACATCTAATACTGTAACAGCATTTTCATTTAAAATTGCTCCTGAAATTTCGGGAGTAAGGGCAGGTAAATCAACGCTTGAGTTTTTAATGTTGCTACCTACAACCCTAATACCTAATTTTTCTAACATCTTTCCCTTTTCTCTCGAACGGAAGTAAGGATTAACAATATCCATATCTGCAATAATTACCTTATCAAATTTTTCTTTTAACTTAATAGCATAATTAACTGAAAACTCGGTTTTTCCACTCCCATAATGCCCGGTGATGATTTTTAGTCGCCGGTCATACATAAGACCCCTCCTTTCAAGCTAGATATATATCTTTGCTTCCTCCAAACCTTTTAAAACTCTCAACCCTCCTTGGGCTAGAGCTAAAAGCTCATCCTCACCGGGATAAACTATAAGATCTCCAATGAACTTTACTTTATCTTCAATCATTTTTACGAATTTATTATCGTAAGCAATCCCACCCGTTATTATGATTGCATCAACATTTCCATCTAAAACTACGGCACTTTCCCCAATTGCTTTTGCTACTTGGTAGGCCATAGCAGAATAAATAAGTTTTGCTTTTTTATCACCTGCCTCTGCTCTTTCACTGACTTCTTTAGCATTGTTAGTTCCTAAATGTGCAGTAATTCCTCCCTTGCCTACCAACATCTTCTTTACTTCTTCTTGAGAGTATTTACCGCTAAAACATACTTTAACTAATTGTTCCGTTGGAAGTGTGCCTGATCGTTCAGGTGAAAAAGGTCCCTCTCCGTTAAGAGCATTATTTACATCGATTACCCTTCCTTTTTTATGAGCACCTACAGATATTCCTCCTCCTAAATGAGCTATAACAAAGTTTAATTCCTCATATTTTTTATTAAACTTTTCTGTTGCAGCCCTCCTTGCTACGGCCTTTTGATTAAGGGCATGCCATATACATATTCTTTCAAAATTAGGGTGTCCGCTTACCCTTGCAAGGTCTTCCATTTCATCTACGACTACAGGATCAACTATATATGCCGGCATATTAACTTCATCTGCAATGGAACGGGCTAATAGTCCTCCTAAATTGGAGGCATGTTCTCCTTTAGTACTACTTTTTAAATCTTCAACTAATTTATCATTTACTAAGTAAGTTCCGCCTTCTATTGGTTTTAACAGTCCACCTCTCCCCACTACTGCATCTAAAGAATCCAAAGCTACCTTTTCTTCATTTAATACTTCTAAAATCAATTCTTTTCTAAATTGAAATTGATCTGCTACCTTTTTAAAAGGTTGAAGTTCTTCATTTGAATGTCTTAAGGTTTTTTCAAAAATAAGGTTTTCTTCCTTATATACTGCAATTTTTGTAGAGGTAGAACCTGGGTTAATTATTAATTGTTTCATATCTACTCCTTTAAGAACATATTACTGCCAAAGCAATTGAATTTAATTTTACTGAATCTGAATCTGCTCTGGACGTAAGAACGATAGGTGATCTTGCACCTAAAATTATTCCAGCACTTTCAGAATGAGAAAAATATGTAAGTGCCTTGTACAATATATTACCTGCTTCAATATTAGGCATAAGTAATATATCCGCATCTCCGGCCACTTGACCTGAAACTCCCTTAATACGAGCTGCTTCTTTGGAAATAGCATTATCTAAACCAAATGGCCCCTCAACTATACATCCAGAAATTTCGCCGCCATTGTACATTTCAACTAATTCTTGAGCATCTACTGTTGCCTGCATATTGCTAGAAACCTTTTCTTTAGCACAAACTACTGCCACTTTCGGTGTATTTACACCTAAGGAATTGCTTAAGCTTATGGCATTCTCAATAATCTGTTTCTTTTCCTTATAATTAGGTGAAATATTCATTGCTGCATCAGTTACGATTAAAAACTTATGGTATTTATCCAAAGTAAAAACTGCTGCATGACTTAAAACATTTTCAGTTCTTAGACCTATTTCTCTGTCTAAAACCGCTTTTAAAACAACTGATGTATCAACTAATCCTTTCATTAAAACATCAGCCTGGTCGCTACTTACTAATGATACAGCCTTCCTGGAAGCTTCATTATCATCAGAAACTGCAATAACTTCAATATTAGACAAATCAAAATCTATTTCTTTTGATATTTCAATTATTTTCTCTTTATCCCCTACTAAGATAGGTAGGCAAATATTCTCTTTTACCGCTTCCTTTAAGGCCTTTAACACATCATAGTCTTGTGCAGCCGCAACTGCTATTTTTTTAGGTTTGCTACTTTTAGCTGCTTGAATTATTCTGCTAAAACTATTCATCTTTCACCTCTCATCTTATTCTATTTATCATAACTGCTCTACAATTAATTTCCATTATCTAATAGTTAATAATGCAATTATTGTGCCAATATTATCTACTACAACTAATAAATCGACTATTGATATTTCAACCAATAGTCGATTTGCTTTCAACGCCTCGCAAAATCTTGCGTGCATATTTTTGCAAGCTGCTTTAATTTTGCACTTTTTTGCAACTATGTAATTTTGTACTTCTCCATTTTATAATATAGAGATCTCAATGATATATCTAATAATTGAGCTGTACGAGTTTTGTTTTTATTAGTTTTTAAATATATCTTCTTTATATATTCGGATTCAGTTTTATCTAATATAGTATTTAATTTTACAACTTCTTCCGATGGAAACTCAACTTTTTCTATCCTTTTTTTACTTTTCTTTAGTTGAGGTAAGTGGATTGAATCTATAACCCTTTCATTTAAATTCATATAGATAATGGCTCTTCCAATAATATTTTCTAATTCCCTTACATTCCCCCGCCAATTATGTTCCATAAGTATGTCTAAAGCCTCTTGTGAAATATCTATAATATTTCTACCATATTCATCGTTAAATTTTCCAATAAAATTTTTAACTAATAAAGGTATATCTTCTTTTCTTTCTCTAAGAGGAGGTATGGATACAGGAAGAATACTAAGCCTGTAAAATAAATCTTCTCTGAATTTTCCTTCCTGAACAGCTTTCGATAAATCTGCATTAGTAGCAGCAATAACCCGAACATCAATAGGGATATTTTTATTACTTCCCACCCGCATTATTTCCTTTTCTTGTAGAACTCTCAAAAGTTTGGCCTGAGTGCTTAAACTTATTTCTGAAATTTCATCTAGAAAAATTGTACCCTTATCTGCTTCTTCGAAAAGACCTATTTTACCACCTTTTAAGGCCCCTGTGAAAGAACCTTCTTCATATCCAAAAAGCTCACTTTCAAGCAATGAATCTGACAAGGCAGCACAGTTTACTCTTACGAAATTATTATGTGATCGGCTACTTTGGGCATGTATGGAGTTGGCAAACAATTCCTTACCGGTGCCGCTTTCACCTCTCAAGAGAACTGTTGCCGGTACTTTTGCTGCTTTTTTTATAAGTTCCTTAACTTCTTTTATAGATTCCGATTCTCCGATTATATCTTCCGGTTTATATTTATAGGTAAGTGCTCTTAGTTTTTTTTCAGCTGATTCTAATTTGTCCGTCAAATCCTTTATACCTGAAATATCATGAAGAACAGCAACACTTCCCTTCATTTTACCTTTAACTATAATCGGAGCTGCTTGAGCTACTACAGTCTTGCCACTAGGTTTGATTTTTAACATAGTGTTTGCCACCGGTTTCTTCTTAGTTAGAACCTTCATATGAAGGCTCTCCCCTTCTTCTATATCATACAGTGCGTTTTTCCCTATTATTTTATCATATTCAATACCTGTTATCTTTGTATAGGCAGGATTAACTAAAATATGTATTCCATCTTCATTTACAACACTTATGGCATCTTGAGTTGCTAATAATACAGCTTCTAACATTCCTTGGTAATCCATGCCGTTAATTTTTAAATCCAACATAACACCCTCTTAAATTTTATTCTTCAGGAGTTTGTGTTTCTGTACCTTCTGATTCAATAATTTCTATTGTTACGCTATTTCTGCTTAATTCAATATTATTTAATTGTTGCTCTGTAAGACATTCGATTTCTACCGTATTTATTCCTATTGTTGTTTCCGACAAATCAGCAGTTAATATTAAGTCTTCTTTTTGCAAAGAATTAATTAATGTAGATGTTCCTTCAACCATTAATGTAATTTCTGTATCTTCTTGACTTAAAATTACTTCCTTGTCATCCTGGTTTATAAATTGAATATCTGTTGAAGAATATTTAAATTCTCTTTCAATAACCTTTTCTATTACTGCATTTACAACAGGAGTTGTTTCCAAATCTAACAATATTAAACCGTCAGCATTTAGTATTTCTTTAGATGAAAGTATATTATTATAGGCTCCCGTTATAATAAGTTCTTCTAAATTAAGTTCCGTTACTGTATCTAAAATATCTTTTCTTGCTGATATTCTTACTCTTTCAGGTTTTACCGTTACATCTACTAACTCATATCCTTCTTCAGGTAGGCCGGTAATAGTAGGTTTAAGCTCTACATACTTAGTTGGATAAATTGGTACAGTCAATTCTACATTGCCTGTAGGTACAGACATGAAAATTTCCGTATCCTTATCATCATATATTCTTACGGGAACAGTTCTAACAACAGTGTCTGTTGCATTGTTAATATTAACAGTTGCAACTGCCAAATCAGCAGAATTTACAACACTCCTTGGTCCTGTAATTTTAACTGAAGAAGGATTGGACACTGGAGAGGCCCTATAATAACTGTTAGCCTGTACCCCTTCATATTGAACTGTAACATCCATAACCTTTGAAATTACTGCTTCTATGTTACATGCTATTTGTGTAGGTTTTATATTTTTTATTTCAACGCCTCCAGGCCCTATAACTTCAACCTTGGCATTTGTAACCCCTTCCTTAAATCCTAATACATCAATATAGGCAGAGAAGTCCCTACTGTTTAATTTGTTTAATTGATCTGTTAGTCCGCTTGCGGTAACCGTTACAGTAAGATTCTCCTTATCTTGATTCATCATTACCAGGTTCGAATTTTCTAATGTAGATAAGTTTCTTATTGTAACGGGAATATTTGGATAGGTCTCTTCTAAAGTAGGATTTGTTACAACCATTATTGTAATCCATAATACGATGGAAACAACTAAGCAAGTAATCCGAACTAATAATTTATCGTTTTTTATCTTCATTTCTGCTTCTCCACTTATCTATAATATTTACTTTTTCGTTTTCCAAATAAATACCGGATAACAAAGTTTCAAGCTCATCAATTTGAATATTTCTATAAAGCCTTCCTTCAACAGCGTAAGAAATGTAGCCTGTTTCCTCTGATACGATCAATGCAATAGAGTCAGACCTTTCAGTTATACCTATTGCTGCTCTATGCCTAGTTCCTATATCTTTACTAAGAAGGTTGTTTTCTGTTAAAGGTAGAAAACAACCTGCCGCTCTTATTGTATAGTCTCTTATAATAACAGCTCCATCATGTAAAGGAGTATTTGGAATAAATATATTGATTAATAAACTACTGGAAATATTTGAATTGAGCATAGTACCGGTTTCGGTTATGTCATCTAGTCCGATTTGTTTTTCAAAAATAATTAATGCACCGATCTTTTGTCTTGATAAAGAAGTAGTTGCCGATATAATTTCTTTAATAATTTCTTTAGAAGTTTCAACATTCTTTTCGATAGTGGGTAAAGTGAAGGAGGTTCGACCTAAATATTCCAAGGCTCTTCTGATTTCAGGCTGGAAAACAATAACTAAAGCAATTACTCCAACTTGAAAGGTATTGTTTAAAATAAAAATTACCATGTGTAATTTCAGTATTCTGGATATGGGAATTAATGCAACCAAAAGAACGATTCCTTTAACCAACTGTTTTGCCCTCATATCTTTTATAAGAACATAACCGTGGTAAAGAACGTAGTAAACAATACCTATATCTACAATGGTATTTAAACCGATATTAGAAAAAATTAACCTTAATTTCTCCATCATACATCCCCCATGTTATTCGGCATTCATTTGTGCCATTGTATCAACATATGACCTGTTCATTCTTGCCTTTGAATCTTCATCTAACTCTTCACTTTCAATATAATCTATTATTGGATAAACAACGTGTTCAGCTTTTCCATTTTCCTTAAAGCCCTTATAAACCCACAAGGGAATATAATCAATGTTCTTAATATTTACTTCTCCCGTTTCACCTATTTTTTCTATATCTATATCAATTATTATTCCGTCTTCCGTATATTTAGAGATACCTTCAGACATACCGTAAGGAAGCAATGTTTCAACCCTTTGATTAGATATGAAATTCCCCATTGAATATGCAACGAATTTAGTTTCTCCATCGTAATCCAATGTATGTGAAGGCTGTATTACATGAGGATGACTGCCTAGTATAATATCGACTCCTTCTTTAAAAAGCATGTCTGCCGTATTTTCCTGTCTCAATGCTTGAACTCTCGAATACTCATCTCCCCAATGAAGGCATGCTATAATAAGATCTGCCTTATTTTCCTTGGCATAGGCTATATCTTCTTTCATTTTTCCTTCGTCAAAAATGTTGACCATTGTATCTAAATCTTCGGGACTCAGCACAAATTCCAATCCGTTTACTGATTCCGTGTAAGCTAAAAATGCAAACTTAATACCTTTAACATCCTTAATCAAAACTCTGCTTTCAGGCTTTTCAACATAGGTTCCCACTGGGTCCATACCTCGTGCTTTTATCTGTTCTATGGTCCTGATTATACCTGCTTTCCTCGTATCAAGGCTGTGATTGTTTGCAGTTGTCAATATATTAAAACCTGCATCTTTAATAGAATCCAACACTTCATCCGGTGCATTAAACAAAGGATAACCTTGGTAAGCATATACCTCGTTTCCTGCAGTAGTTCCTTCAAAATTAGCAATAGCTATATCTGCTTCCTGTATAATGTCTTTTATTGCTTTAAAACTATTGCTAAAATCATAGTTACCTGTTTGTTCATCGTAAGCTCCTTCAATTTGTGATGGATGAAACATAATATCACCAGTAGCCCTTATTTTCACAGCAACAGTAGGTTTTACATCTGGCTGTTCTATAGGTCTTTCTGATTCTTCTGGTTCTTTTAAAACTTCTTCTCCTGGCTTACTATCAATAGATTGTTCCGAATCTTTATTACTATCCTTTCCCATTCCATTTACAACAAAAGAAGCTGCTGATACTCCTAGGATCAATACAATAATCCACAATAACAATCTAAGTCTTTTCTTACGTCGTCTGATTTTTCTGTTCATAACACTACCTCTTTATATAATACAATTTAATTCTATCTTACTATGAAAGATTTTGCAAGAATTTATTATTAAAATTACATTAAGGTTTCTTTACTAATTTCAAAAACTATAATCCCAACCTACAAGGAAGGGAGCAGCTCTAATGTATGAAAAAAACAGGAGATCCATCACTCCTGTTTATAATATTCCTATTATTAATATAATTAAATAGCTTACTATTTATTAACTATTACTTCTACCTCATCACAGTTTGAAAGACCTGCTGCATTTCCTTCTTCAACATCTATGTGCATGTCCAAAGTGTATTGGTCGCTTACTCTTATAAGTACATTATCAAATGTTAATCCTCTAACTCCACCTGCTTTTACAGACACGATATCATTATCTTTAAGCCCATACTTTTGTGCATCAGATGTATGCATGTGGATATGCCTTGCAGCAACAATAACACCTTTTTCTAGTTCTACTTCACCTTTAGGTCCTACTAATTTAACCCCTGGTGTACCTTCTAATTTACCAGAATCCTTTATCGGAAGGTCTTTAATACCTAGGGTAAATCCATCTGACATGGAAATTTCTACTTGGGTTTCTTTTCTTTCAGGTCCTAATATTCTAACGCCTTTTATAGTTCTTTTAGGCCCTACTAAATCTACTTTTTCTTCACAGGCATATTGCCCTGGTTGACTTAAATCTTTAATTGGCGTAAGTTCATATCCTTCACCAAATAATATATCAACATGTTCTCTGCTTATATGGACATGTTTATTAGATAAACCAACTTTTACTTTAAAATTCATAATATCCTCCGTTAAATTGTATATGTAAAATTATAATATAAACTTGAGAAAATTACAATAGACTTTTTTTAACCTTATACTATTGGTTTTCTTTTCTTTTGTATTTATTTTTTAAAAAATATATTCCACTAATTATGGACAATATTATGAAATAATAAGAAATATACAGAATCATATTGTTTTCTGGTAAAAAGATAGATGAAATGTAGAAAAATAAAGCAGCCGGAAGATACAAAGATAGTTTATTCTTATTTAAGATATTTTCCTTCACCTCTTTTACATGGTCCTTTTCTTTATTGTCCCTTTCCATATATATTTTATTATAGTAAAAAGAATCATCAGGTAACATATTATGTTTATCTGCTAAACTATATAAGCCATCAATATCTATAATAGTTATTTCGAATTTATCGTTAAACTTTTTCAGTAAGTTTTCAGCTTCTTCACTTAAACTTACTGTACTGACTAAATAACCCTTTCTTATATTGCCTTGCACCAGATATGTTAATAGGCTACGTATATCGAGCTTTTCAACTTCTGTACCGTCATAAAGTTTAAATATTTTTATACAAGTTATATATCCTTCTTTTTCTGCCAAGTAAAGTCCTCTCCCTTTTTTAATTATATTTCTGTACCCCTCTTTATGAAAAAAGAACCTGATTAATAATTCAAAATCATCTGTGTTTATTTCTTCAATTTTTGATAAAAAATAGTTTCTTTTGGTTTTTTTAAGAAGAAGTTTTTCTCCCTCTTTATTTTTACCATCTACATTTAATTTGTTGATTAATGTTACTATAGAAAATACTAAGGAGCCAGCTAATACAGACATAATGAAATCAAGGTAAATAAAATAACTTGCTAAAAACACAAAGACACTTATCATTACTTTAAAAAGCATTAAATCAGTTCTGTAACTTAAATAATTTTTATTCCCCAAAGCTTCCTTAACAAAGGCTTTCTTTAACTTCTTATCTTTAATCATAAAACCACCTCTATGAAATTATTTCCATTTGGGCAAATTTTATACATAAAAAAACTGTCCCTAAGACAGTTTTACAAACCATGAACCGCTTCTTCCAGCTTATCTAAGTGTTTTATGGGAAAATACGCTAACAGTTCTTTAAACTGTTCTACTGTAAGTCCCTGAGCTGAAGTATATAGCTTAATTTTTTCATCTAAACTTGCATTGATGAATTCTTCTTTAATTTCTTCAAAAGTCTTTTCCATAATACTCCTATCCTTTATATTCTTTATACATCTATACTTATTATTACACATATAACAGAATCTATTAATAGAAATATTATTTATTATCTATTTTCATTAAAATTATTTGCCTTGTTTCTTTATCATATAACCATATAATCTTTATATAAATATCTTATATCATTTATCTTTCATAGCCTAAAAATACTAAGCACAGCATTCCCGGTCCTGTGTGGGTGCCAATTACAGGGCCTACATAATTTATAGCGCTGTCCTTAATATCAATTGCCTGCATAAGATCTTCCCTTAATTTTTCTGCTTCTTCAAGGCAATCGCCATGATTGATTAATATTATTTGTTCTTCTGGATTTATAATAGCTCTTTTAAGTTCATTTACTAATTCTTTTACGGCTCTTTTTCTTCCTCTAACCTTTTTAACTACTTTCAGACCTCCGTAATAGTCTAAATTCAGCATAGGTTTTATGTCTAGCAAGTTTCCTACTGTAGCTTCCGTAGAAGATATTCTTCCCCCTCTTCGCAAATGATCAAGGTTATCGATAATGAACCAGTGATTAACTTTTAACTTGTTATTTTCTATCCAATCTATGATTTCTTCCTTTGTTTTTCCCTTTTTTTGCATTTCACAAGCATAATATACAAGCAATCCTAAGCCTACAGAAGCACCCTTTGAATCAATTGAAGTTATATCTGCCTGAGGATAATCTTCTTTTATTTCTTCTATTGCTAAGAGGGAATTATTGTAAGTCTGGCTTAATGCTGAAGAAAAGCCAATGTAAATAATTGAAAAGCCTTGCTCTACAAATTTTTTAAAAGTCTGCAAATAACTAAATGACGTAATTTGTGAAGTTGTAGGCTTTGAACCCTCCCGCATACGCTTGTAAAATTCTTCATAGGACAAGGATTTTCCAAAATCATCCACACAGTCCTCCCCATCAATGAAATAAGGAAAGGGTATAACTTCTACATTGTTATCTTTCAGATATTTATAGGATAAATCGCAAGCTGAATCTGTAATAATCTTTATTTTCATAATATCTCCCACCATATTTATAAATGTCATAATAATTATAATTATAAAAAGTTATTGTTAAAATAATCTTAATTGTTTAGCAGCTATTTTAATACTTGTTCATTCTTCTATTTCCTCAGTTTCCTCATCCTTTTCTAATAACTCCATAGCAAACTCAACCATGTCCGAAGGTACATATATGTCTGTACCGTATGGATTTGATCCAGTATAAATTTCCATTAACTGACCTGTTCCCTTGGTTTTTTTCAAAACAGGTATTCCAAAGGATTTTAATTTAGATATAATTATACTTGCTTCCATAGTGCTTAAACCCGAAAGTAGCAATGCTCCCTCTTCATTATTATAATCGACCATAAACCCTCCTTGAATGATACTGTCTATAGTATACCATCTAAAGCAAATATCCGCCATGAAATAATCATGAAAAGAATAAAAAGCAAATGAAAAGGCAGCACAGCGCTGCCTCAGTATTTTTTGAAATTTTTCTCTTAAATTACCTATATATTGTAGTTTATACTTACTTCTTCTGGAAGTTTTACAGCTTTTGAAACTGACTTCCAAATTACCTGAGCCAAGTAAAAGTCTACCATACTGTGCACTAGAGTTCCAAGGCCTACCAATAATACGACGGAAACAATAAACCCTTTAGCATAGTAGGCTAAACTCATACTATTTCCAAAGTAAAAAGGAATCACCGCTAAAACTTCTCCTATTCCGTGAATTAATCCAATTACCATAGAAAATATCTGTGAAGATTTAAAAGACTTCAATCTATCGGGATGCTTTCTTAAATACAAAGATCCTAGAGTTGCAAAAACAACATGAGATGCTGCACGAATTACTACTACTATAGGAAAACCTGCCATTAAGAATCCTACCGCCGTACCTACTGCAACAAACAATGCCGTTGCCGGAGAAATAAACATTGATATAAAGATTGCCACATGGCTGGCAAGAGTAAATGATGCCGGTTCTAAAGTTATTTTAAGTGGAGATATTATAGGTATTACTATTCCAATTGCACAAAGAAGTGCTGATATTACCATTCCCCGATTATTATTCCTCTTCATCTTTTATCCTTTCTATATAAAACTGTCAGGTGTCAAGTCATATGTCAAGACACTTGTTGGTAATATTATAAATTGGAATTTTATTTTTGTCAATTGTTTATGTAAGACTTTTCAGGAACTTTTTGTAAATGGTTCTTATATCTTTTCTTTTAACTTGTTTCAGTTTTCTGGATTTTCCACTTAATATCATTACTTAATAGTCTTCACTCTTCTAAAATAAAATTTTCCTTTTTCAGCGCTTGGATTATCCTCTTCTTTGTTTCTTCATCTTTACACTTTATTGTGTGGAGGTGTATACCGTCTGTTAATCTCATTAAGGGTTGTACAGTTTTTTCTGCAACTTTTTTTAAAAATAAATCTACATCATAACGAGAAGACAGGCGGAGTTCCCCTACTATTTCACCATAGATGGGATGTTCAACAGTAACATCATACACAGTCCCACCATTATCAACAACTATATATAATTCTGTTCCCATATCTTCATCTTCATGCTTACATGCAATAGTGAAGACCAACTGAGTTTCCTCTTCTCTATCTAAAACATATCCCCTAGGAGTTGCGGATATCTTAAGACCAGCAGCACGCATGAGGGCAATATCTCCCACAATAACCTGACGGCTTACGGAAAATTCTTTAGCAAGGCTAGAGGCAGTAATAGCTTCTGTATTTTTGTTTAGGATTTCTTCAATTTTTAATCTTCGTTTTTCTCCAGTCATTTTATCCTCCTAAAAATAAGCTTTAGCCCGTCCCCCTACAGACGAAAATCTGTCTCCTTTATACTTCAGTGCATCTTCTATTCTTTGTAGTAAAATTAAAAGTATACTTACAAGATTATGTCGTTAATTTTTCAGACTTTTTTACACCTATTCCCTTTTCTCGCGCATAGTAAAACAAATATTGCTGGGCATAGCCGGACAAGTTGCCGAATTTATTTTCTGCAAATTGCCTTATACTTGCATCCTTGGTGTTTTTATCTACATACAGTTCCTGCATAATTCTTCTTACCCAAACGTCTACAGGAAAGGTAGAAAAATGTTTCATTGAAAATAACAATATACAGCTTGCAACCTTGTCCCCAATTCCCTTATAGGTTTTAAGATAGCTTAGTCCTTCATCGTAGCTCCTATTCTTTATATTGTATACTAGATGTTTTTCTTCCAAAAACCTTGCAGCAGCTTCTTTAATTCTAGGGGCTCTGAAGCCAGCTTTACACTGTAAAATTTCTTCTACCGATGCTTCTGCTAATCGTTCAGCCTTTGGAAAACTATAATAGTCCTTTCCTTTATAGTTACAAATAAACTCTCCAAAGCTAGTACTTAAATTTTCTATAACTTTTTTTATCATGGGAATTCGATTATTAGCTGAAATCATAAAAGAAATCATTGTTTCCCATTCATCTTGATTTAGAATTCTAATTCCATGACCGAATTCTATAGCTTCTGCCATAATACTATCTGTATTTAATAAATTTTTTATTTTGCCATAATCATTATCTAAATCAAAGTAGCTTTTTAGCATACTGTAATCCTCTGGCTTTATATTGTTAAATATTACAGTCTTGCCAGCTTGTTCTAAATTGATTACTTTATTTTCCACGACTCCAGTATAGGAACCATCCTCTTCCCTATTCCATCTGAAACATTGACCGCATTCAAATATATGCCTTAAATTGAAATCCTCCAAATTATTTATAATGATTCTATTATCTTCCAGTATAACTTCCATCTACTTTTTCCTTCCTAATCTTTCCATAAAGCTACCCTTGCCGAATATTCTTGCCTTTTATTTTAAAGCTTTAACTTAGATAAAGCATCTGCTAAAGCCGTATTAATACTTTCATCCTGTTTTTTGTTTTGCTTAGCTATATATCTAGCTGCTTCCTTATTAGAAATGGATTTCTTTTCCCTTTCTTTTCTTTTATTGAAAGAAGATAATTTTTCCCTATAGCCACATTTACATGTAAATATTCTGCCTTCTCCTTCTCCCCTTAGTACTAATCTTTTACGACAGTTAGGACATCTGGCATTGGTTACTTGTGCAACTCCTCTCCTATACTTACATTCTCTATTTTGACATACATGCATTATTCCTTTTTTGCCCTTTACTTCTAACAGAAAACTTCCGCATTCAGGACACTTTTCTCTAATTTCATTATCGTGAATATAGCTTTTGTCACTGTTCTTAATTTCTTTAACAATTTCATGGCTATAGCTAATCATACTGTTTATGAAGTTGTTTTTATCTGATTTACCTTTTGCAATATTTGTTAATTCTTGCTCCCATTTTGCAGTCAAAGCTGGTGATTTTAAATCAAGGGGAACTAAGTCTAATAATTGTCTTCCTTTAGAAGTAGTGTAAATATACTTACCCTTCTTTTCAATAAGGAAAGAGTTAAATAATTTATCGATTATATCTGCTCTGGTAGCAACTGTACCTAAACCGCCTGTTTCCTCTATAGTCTTTTTTAAGTTCTTATCTTCGTTTTTCATAAATTTTACAGGGTTTTCCATTGCCGATAATAAAGTTGCTTCCGTAAATCTGGCGGGAGGAGTTGTTGCAGCTTTAGTTTCCTTTATTGAAGAAACTTCTATTTCCTTTTTAAGACTATTTAATTCTTTAAGAGAATAATCTTCAATTACTTCTTGATCTTCATAACTACCATAAACTTCTTTCCAACCCATGGATAAAGTAATTCTACCTTTAGAAGTGAAGTTTTCATTGCCTATTTTACCGGAGATAGTTATCTTTTCAAATTCAAAGGGCTTTGATAGAACAGCTAAAAATCTTTTAACAACTAAATCGTATATTTTTCTTTCTCTACTTGACAAACCACTTAAAATAACTCCCTCTTCCGTAGGTATAATAGCGTGATGGTCTGAAACTTTACTGTCGTTAACAAAGTTTTTATTTCCTTTTATAGGGTTAGAAATAATTTTAAATCCTATTTTTGCATAGGGTCCTACACTACATGCCCTTACTCTATCCTTTAAAGTAGCCACAATGTCCTCCGTTAAATACCTCGAATCGGTTCTCGGATAGGTTAGAACTTTGTGACTTTCATAAAGAGTTTGCATTATGGATAGAGTTTCCTTAGGAGAAAAATTATATATATTATAGGCATCTCTTTGAAGTTCCGTTAAATCATACAAGGAAGGGGGATTTGTACGGGCTTTATTTCTTTTTATATCACTTATTTCTATTTTTCTATTTTTAATACTGTTGATTATTTTACTGCATTTATCCCTACTGTATATCCTTGTATTATTTTTATCATGCCAGATAAATTTAAAACCACCGGCATACAAGTCAATACCATAATATTCAACCGGTTTAAAATTTCGTATTTCATCCTCTAATGTAGCAATCATAGCAATAGTCGGAGTTTGAACTCTACCACAGGACAATTGTGCATTATATTTTGTAGTAAGTGCTCTTGTAGCATTTATACCCACTATCCAATCTGCTTCAGAGCGTGCTAAAGCCGAGGCGTATAAATTATTGTATAAATTGCCATCTTTTAAATTGTTAAATCCGTCCTTTATAGCTTTATCAGTAACTGATGAAATCCATAATCTTGTAAAAGGTTTTTTTACCCTTGCTTTTTCGATAATCCACCTTGCGACTAATTCTCCTTCTCTCCCTGCATCAGTTGCAATTACAATTTCCTTAACATCCTTTCGATGGAGAAGATTTTTTACCACTGTATATTGTTTTCTTGTTTGTTTAATTACTTCTGTCTTCATGGTCTTAGGGATTATAGGTAGGTCTTCTAATTTCCAGTTTTCATATTTTTTATTATAACTTTCTGGTTCTGCCAATGTTACTAAGTGACCTAAGGCCCAAGTAACGATGTATTTACTACCTTCAACATAACCATTGCCTACCCTATTACAATTTAATACCCTTCCTATATCCTTGCCTACTGAAGGTTTTTCTGCCAAAACTAATATCATATTTCTTTCCTTTACTTTTTCCTACATTGTATCATAATAAATGAAAATAATAAATTCATTTTCGGAAATTGGATAGAAAATAAAAAAGAAACCTTTTACGGTTTCAATATTTTATTTTCTTATCCACTTTCTTCATTTTCATTATCTTTTTTTCTGTTGTTGTTTTCTTTTATATGTTCAAGCTTAGTTATAGATACTTCATAAGCCGTCTTTGTTTCATAAACATCATTTTCATTTTTCTTCTGGTAATTTCTACTTTGTATTCTACCCCACAGCTTAATGTGGTCGCCAACCTCTAATTTTTCACAGTACCTTGCATTTCTCCCCCAAGCAATACAAGGTATGTAATCAGACTTATTATATGAACGATTTACTGCTATAAGCATATCCGTTATTTCTCTACCAAAAGGAGTCGTTCTAAACTTAGTTTCTTTACAAAGAAATCCATTTAAAAAGACTTCATTAGGATGTCTCTTCATTTCTTCGAGTTGATTATCATCTGGCACATAAATATCTCTTACAAAAACTCGAAGCAAAAGCTTATTGTAGGAGTTTTCATATCTGTTATAAGATCTGAATTGCCCTTCAATGACTATGTGGTTACCAAGGTCCATATTTATATCATTAATTAATCTTTCGGATATTATAACAGGCAGTATGTCCTTTGTACTACTTAGCCGTGGCACTTCTATAAAGAATTCGAAAAATTTTTCTCCAAAAACTTCGTGACTATATTCCAAATTGCTGTGTATTTTTCCGACTATTTTTATATAATTGGACTGCATCTGTTTATCATTCATCTTGTTTCTTCCCCCTATATTTGTCTTATATATTTTATTAATATTCAGAGAAAGCTAATATATGCTTTGAAAAGCTAAAAAGTTGTCTGTTTTTTGACTTGTATTAATAGATTTCTCTTTATTTTATTGAAGTTTAAATTTTATTAGTATATAATATATAATGTTTTGATACTTTAAAACTTAGCATAAGAAAAGAAAGGGCGGTTACAGGTTTTATGAAATTAGGTATAGTAGGCCTTCCCAACGTAGGTAAAAGTACATTATTTAATGCAATTACATCGGCAGGTGCCGATTCAGCAAATTATCCTTTTTGTACTATTGAACCTAATATAGGGGTTGTGGAAGTTCCTGATAAAAGATTAGAATTTCTCGCAAAAATAAATAATTCAGCAAAAACACTTCCTGCAGTTATAGAGTTCTTTGATATAGCCGGTTTAGTTAAAGGGGCAAGTAAGGGCGAAGGATTAGGAAATAAATTTCTTTCACATATAAGGGAAGTTGAAGCAGTTGTCCATGTAGTAAGATGTTTCGATGATGATAATGTAATCCACGTTGAAACAACAGTAGATCCAAAACGGGATATTGAAATTATAGAGTTGGAATTAATATTAGCTGACTTAGAAGTAATGACAAAACGTCTCGAAAGATTGTCAAAGATGGTTAAAAACGATAAATCTCTCCAAGGAGAATTACAATTAGTTGAAAAAATTGTTTCTGGACTTGAAGATGAAAAACAGGCTCGCTATTTGACTTATACTGAAGAGGAACTAAAACTTCTCAAAACATTCAATTTAATAACAGCAAAACCCGTTTTATACGTTGCCAATGTTAGTGAAGAAGATATTTTAGACCCGTCAAAAAACAAATATATAAATATCGTTAAAGAACATGCTTCACAGGATAATTCTGAAGTAATTGTAATTTGCGGTAAAATCGAAGAAGAAATTTCTGTTTTGGAAGATAGTGAAAAGAAAGAATTTTTACAAGAAATGGGCTTAGAAGAATCTGGCTTAGATAAGCTTATTCGTTCCAGCTACAGTCTTTTAGGGCTTATTAGCTTTTTTACTACAGGTCCAATGGAAACCAGAGCTTGGACAATCGTAAAGGGAACAAAAGCTCCTCAAGCAGCAAGTAAAATCCACTCAGACATTGAAAGAGGTTTCATAAGAGCTGAAGTTACAAAGTACGAAGATGCCATCAAGTACGGTTCACTAAATACAGCAAAAGAAAAAGGTTTAATGGGTCTTGAAGGAAAGGACTATGTAGTGGAAGACGGAGATATTATACTGTTTAGATTTAATGTATAATAGTATAAACAGTGGAACAAGGTACACTCAATGAGTGTACCTTGTCTAGATTTATTTTTTATATTTATTAGTAATATATGATTTGTACATTCTAAAGAAATTTTCATCTCTTCTTGCCATGGCCTCTTCGTCTTTGCCATCAGAATAGTCATACCAACCTTTTTTAGCTTTAACTCCTAAATGATTGCTATCCATTTTTTCTTGCTGTAATTTTGTAGGCTCTTTTACATCACTTAAATCGTTGAATAAGTATGACGAAATATAGTAGAATGTATCAAGTCCTCCCAAGTCAGCTGTTTCAAATGGTCCAATAGCAGGATATCTGAATCCAGGTCCAAACTTCATAGCTTTGTCCACATCCTCTACCGTAGCAACTCCATCTTCAATAATTTTCAATGCTTCTCTATATACGGCAAACTGAATTCTGTTTCCTATAAATCCGTTTACATCCTTTAGAACAACAACTGATTCCTTGCCTATTTTCTCTACTAATTCTTCTAATACCCCTACAGTTTCATCAGTAGTTTCTTCATTTTTAATAAGTTCAATAAGGGGGATTATATGAGGAGGATTCCACCAATGCATTCCTATAAATCTTTTTTTGTTCTTTAGCTTAGAGCATATCCCATTAATACTTAAACCTGATGTATTAGTTGCAAATATGCAGTTTTCAGGGGCTATTTCTTCAACTTCTTTCCAGTAGTCTTGCTTAATATCCATCTTTTCAATAATTGCTTCAATTATTAAGTCTGCATCTGCAAAAACATTCTTATCTGTAGAATAGGATATAAGTTTCAGTGATTCTTCGGCCTCTTCTTCAGTTAATAATCCTTCTTTAATTAAAGTTTTTTGGTTTAATAATATAATTCTTTTGGTGTTTTCCAAAAATTTATCTTCGATATCCGTTACTACAACTTCATAACCATGTTGAGCTAATACTTGTGCTATGCCGGAGCCCATTGTACCGCCACCAGCTACACCAATTTTTTTAATATCTTCTAATTTCATTTTAGCCTCCCGTTATTAATTATAAAACCTTAAACGTTGAATAAAGATGTAGCTAGGCTACACCTTTATTCTGTTTATTTGCAATGACTTTTTAGTAAATACCTAAACTTCCTAATAATATAGCAGGTATAGCTGCAACTATGGGAAGTATCAGGGAAGTCATCATAATGTCAATATAAGAATCTTTATGAGTCATTCCTGTAACTGCTAGCAATGTTAAAACTGCTCCGTTGTGGGGAAGTGTATCAAGTCCACCGGATGCTAAGGATGCAACCCTATGGAATGCTTCCGGGCTGATTCCTGTTTGGGCAGCAATTTCCATATATTTGTCCCCTAATGCTTCAAGAGCTATACTCATACCGCCTGATGCTGAACCTGTAGCACCTGCAAGTAAGTTAACGGCTATTGCTTCTGATATAAGAGGAGTTCCAGGTACGTTCAATAATACTTCTGTCAATGTTGCAAATCCGGGAACAGCTCTAACAACCGTACCAAAACCAACTGCTGCAGCTGTATTAAGTATTGCTGTTATAGAACCTACAGCACCATTACTTATTGCCTTTGTAAATCCTATATATTTTTTATAACTTATTGCCATTGATAGAACTATACCACTTAATAAAGCAACTATTATATCCCAATCTAAGAAGTTCATTGTTACTATAACTGTTATTAAAGGTAAAAATGAAAGGAATGGATTTGGTAAATCAGTTTCATCAAATTCAACCGCTTCCTTACCCTTAGGTTCTGTAAATACATCACCAGCAGCAGTAAATTTCTTTTCTCTGTTATGAAGCCACATAAGACCTAATGCAAACATTAATACAGCTGCAAAAGTACCCATTATTGGAGCTGCGGTAGCAGTAGTTCCATAATATTGGGTAGGAATTATATTCTGAATCTGTGGAGTTCCAGGGATTGCTGTCATAGTAAATGTAAATGAACCAAGAGCAATTGCACCAGGAAGTAATTTTCTTGTGATGTTTGCTTCCCTGAACAATTCAAGTCCTAATGGATACATAGCAAATACAACAACGAACAAGCTGATTCCACCATAAGTTAAAACACCGCATCCTACAACAACACCCATTATTGCTCTTTTGGGTCCTAATTTCTGTGTAAGCCAACGGGCTATAGATTTTGCTGCGCCTGTGTAATCCATTAAATGACCAAATATTGCACCTAACATAAATACCGGGAACCAAGATTTTACGTAACCTGCAAGACCGGTCATATAAGTTTCTTTGTACATATCAAGTGGATTAAGTCCACCTATTAAACCAACAACCAATGCACAAACCGGTGCAACCCATAAAATTGAATATCCTCTGTAAGCTAAAAACATTAATAATACTAAACCTAAAATAATTCCAAACATAAAACATCCTCCATTTATATTTTTATGAAGGAGTGCTACTGCACTCCAATATAACTATTAAGAAGCAGTCCAACCGCAATCGATTGTAAACATTGAACCTGTAATATAATCTCCTGTATCAGAACATAAGAATTTTGCAGTTTCAGCAACATCTTTAGGTTCCAATAATTTCTTAACGAATGCCTTTGTAAGCATAATATCAGATATAACTTGCTCCTCAGGTATTCCATGGTTTTTGGCTTGATCTGCAATTTGCTTGTCAACCAATGGTGTTCTTACGTAAGATGGACAAATCATATTACAAGTAATACCGTATTGTCCACCTTCAACAGCAGCAGTTCTTGTTAATCCACCAAGACCATGTTTAGCAGCAATATAGGCAACCTTGTATTCAGAAGCTATAAGACCGTGGATTGAACCTAGGTTTATAATTCTTCCCCAGCCTTGTTCTTTCATATAAGGCCAGCAATATTTCGTCAATAAGAATGGTGCTGTAAGCATTAAATCAATCATAAAATTCCATTTGTCTTCAGGAAATTCGTCTATAGGGCTAACTGTTTGAATTCCTGCAACATTTACTAATACATCTACTTTAGAATATTGCTCAGCTGCAAAATCAACTAAACCTTTACAAGCTTCCTGTTTACTTAAATCTCCAGTAAAATATACAGCACCGATTCTTTCAGCTTCCTCTTTTAGCTTAGCTTCGTTAACGTCTGCCATAACTACTTTTGCTCCATCTTGGGCAAAAACTTCAGACACGGCCAAGCCAATACCACTTGCTGCACCTGTTACGATACAAACTTTGTCTTTTAACATTTTAAAACCTCCATTTAATTAATTTAATCCTGTGGTTCCATTTCTTTTAAATCTTCTGGAACTATTAGTGTTGCTCCTGTTGCATTTTGAACATCTTCAACAGAGTATTTTGGATTTATCTCTGTTAAAAGGATGCCTTTATCTGTAACTTCCATAACTCCCATTTCAGTAACTATTAAATCTACTGCATTAACAGCAGTTAAAGGAAGTGTACATTCTTTTAATATTTTATGATTGCCCCTTGCTGTATGATTCATCGCAACGATAACTTTTTTAGCTCCTGTAACCAGGTCCATGGCCCCTCCCATACCGGGAACCATCTTTCCAGGTATCATCCAGTTTGCAAGGTTTCCTTTTTCATCAACTTCCAAAGCACCTAAAACTGTTGCATCAACATGACCACCTCTTATAATTAAGAATGAATCAGCACTGTCAAAAAATACACCACCGGGATTTATTGTTACGTGCATTCCACCAGCATTTACAAGACATGGATCTTCTTTTCCCTCTTCTGCAGCAGGGCCCATTCCTAAAAATCCATTTTCTGACTGTAATGTTATTTCGTATTCTTGGGGTATGTAGTTAGCAACCAATGTGGGAAGTCCTATTCCTAAATTTACAACATCACCGTCATTTAACTCTTGAGCTACTCTTTTGGCAATATAATTTTTATCATCCATTATTCACTACCTCCTACTATATAATCTACAAAAATTCCTGGAGTCATGACATCATCTGGATCTAAATCTCCAACTTCAACGATTTCATCAGCTTCAACAATAACGAGATCTGCAGCTGTAGCCATTAATGGGTTGAAGTTTCTTGTTGCCTTTGTATATCTTACATTTCCTTTTTTGTCTACCCTAGCACCAACTATAAGGGCTACATCGGCTTTAAGTGGTTTTTCTAATAGATATTCTTTTCCATCTACTTCAATAATGTCCTTGCCTTCAGCAACAATTGTACCTAAGCCTGTAGGAGTTAAAACTCCACCAAGACCTGCACCAGCAGCTCTTATTCTTTCTGCCAAGGTACCCTGAGGAACTAATTCAACTTCCATTTCACCAGAGTTCATTTGCCTGCCTGTTTCTTTATTAGTCCCTACATGTGAAGCAATTAATTTTTTTACTTGTTTATTAACGATAAGTTTTCCAATTCCTACATCTGGAAAAGAACTATCGTTTGCAATTAAAGTAATGTCTTTCACGCCTTTTTCGACTAAGGCATCGACTAATTTAAAAGGATTCTTACATCCTAAAAATCCGCCGATCATTATAGACATGCCATCTTCAATCATGTCTACAGCTTCTTTTATTGAAACTACCTTTTTCAATTTTTTGCCCTCCTTATTATATTTTTACAATTGAATAACTTTTCCTCCTGCTAAATCGCTTAACCTCCTTATATTAAATAATTTGAATTATTCACTCTTATATAAAGCAAGTTGCATGCCAACTTGTATAATATTGTAAAAATCATTTATTCTCCTTGTAATTTCAACATTTTATCAAACAAGTAGACAAAAATATATTATTTCCAATTTGTTACAAATAAATATGTGTAGATATTTTTCTACATACTTTTCGAAAGACTTATTGTTGTCTAAGGATATTGTTTAATTTGCGACAAAGTTTAACTTGTAGATAATTCTCTACAAAATAACCATTTGTAGAAAATTTTATACACTTTAGATTGCCTTTATATCTATTCCGTAATTTTCAAGCTTTTTATATAGTGCCGTCCTATGAATTCCTAAAATTTTAGCAGCTTCAGTCCTGTTTCCGCCACAATATCGCAAAGCTTCTACAATAGCACCTACTTCAGTTTCTGCAATTTTCCGTTTTAATGAGTAGGCATTAGATTTAATAGTGTCTGAATGGAGCTTTTCACTGATAAAATCAGGCAAGTGCTGTACATCTATATAATTACCTATAGACATATTGGCGGCTCTTTCTAAAATATTTCTAAGTTCCCTTACATTTCCCGGCCAATCGTAGAGTTTTAATGCAAAAATAGCTCTGTCTGTTACCGAT
Source organism: Tissierellia bacterium (assembly GCA_012518555.1). Lineage (GTDB taxonomy): Bacteria > Bacillota > Clostridia > Tissierellales > Sedimentibacteraceae > Sedimentibacter. Next base: position 37,062 of record JAAYRW010000043.1, on the reverse strand, counting down.
TTAGATGTTAGTACAACATTTTGTATTTGATTATTTAGTATATCTTGACATAAACAGGGTATATCGTCCAACCTATCTCTTAAAGGTGGAATTTTAATCTGCACTACATTTAATCTGAAGAATAAGTCTTGTCTGAAAGTACCTTTATTAACTAGGTCCTCGATATTTTCATTTGTACAGGCTAAATCTCTAAGGTCAATTTTAATTGAAGTATTGCCGCCAATTCTTTCAAATTCTCTTTCTTCTAAAACTCTAAGTAGCTTTGCCTGCATACTCATAGGCATGGAACTTATTTCATCTAAGAGTATTGTCCCTCCATTAGCAAGCTCCAGCTTTCCTATTTTTCCTTCTCTTTTGGCCCCAGTAAATGCACCAGCTTCGTATCCGAAAAGCTCCGACTCTAACAGTTCATGGGGTATGGCAGCACAATTAATTCTTATGAAAGGTGCCAATCTTCTGTTACTTTCTTCATGTATTGCATGTGCAAAATATTCCTTGCCTGTCCCACTTTCACCCTCAATTAAAATAGTCGAACCTGAATTTGCAGCTTTTTTAGCAATATCGATTAATTCTAACATTTGTTCATTTTGAGTAATAATATCATCAAAGCAGTAGTTAGCACGATACATCTTGCTAATTTCGCTTTTGTATTTATCTACGGTGCTTTCAAGAGCTTTAAGTCTTTTTGCCAAATCCGTTACCTCTTTTATATCCTTAAACAAGACTGTACCTACAGCACCGATTATTTTACCGTTCTTAATTATTGGTGTCCTGCTGGCAATCATATCATGTCCCTGAATTCTCTGAACATCATATAATTCCTTTTTACCTGTTTTTACAACGATATGTAGTCGGGTATTTTCTATTACATCTTCTACAGGCTTACCTAGTACATCGTCTTCCTTGATGCCGAAAAGCTTCTCATAATTCCACTTTATTATTAGTCCCTCTTCATTAACTAATACAAATCCCTGGTAAGCGTTATCCAATACATCCTTCATAGAGTTTAAAGCAACTTTCAGCTCTTCTATTTCATTTTTTGCTTCATATATATCCCTAAATTCCTTGAATAGTAAAACATCAATTTTAAACAAATTCATATTACAGTATCTGTAAGCTTCGACGGTTATCTTTTTACCGTTTACGTCAATTTCATTTTCTATAATTTCTTTTTTACTTGCTAATTTTAACAAATCATACTTGTCCAATATTTTTACCAATGATTTACTATCTTCATCATTAATATTAAATATTCTTTTAAATCGTCTGTTAACTAAGGGAGTATTACGATGGTCTATTAACAGAACCCCTTCAAACATTGAATCAATCATTTTTTGTAAATTATCACTATTTATCATAAGTGCCCCCCTTCATAGATCTACAACTATATATTACTCAATTTTATAAATGTTGTCACATCGTTTTCTTGGATAACTTTGTAAAATTATTGTAAATTCAATACCTTTCATAGGGCAAAATACCAACCATGTATTCTACTAAAAATACATAGTTGGTATTTTTATTTTCTCTTATAATCCTAACTCTTCTTTTAATTTGTTTAATTCTTCATCTACTGATGCATTTCCCATCGAAGCATATTTTTCTTCTAAAGCCTTTGCTTTATCTATAGGTTCCTTGTTAAGTTCAGCCATGGCATTGGCTTCATCTAACATTCTGCTGGCCTTTTCTTCCATACGCTCAAAAGCACTTTGAGCACCGGTTATTTTCTTAGTTGCCTGAGTAGCTGCGTTTATAGTAGTTTGGGTTTTTGCAACTTTAACTTTTGACTTTATAACATTCCGCCTTGCCTTTAATGTTTCAATATCCGAAGTTAATTTATCATGCATTTGTCGCATTTTAATTGCATTTTCGTGAGCTGCTGCATAGGCGGTCATAAGTCCGGCTCCTGCATTTTCTAACTCTTGCTTTTTGTTTACAAACACCCTAGCATCATCTTCATTACCAGCTAATAATGCTTTCTTTGCAAATTCAGCATATTTTGCTACCTCTGCCTGATTTTCATCTACTAGTCTTTTAGTTCGTGTTTCTTCTGCCATAACTGAGGCAGTACTTCTCTTTACTTCCGCAAGATCCTTCATCATATCTTCTAAGTATTGATCAATCATCTTTTCAGGATCTTCCATTTTATCTAGCAAGACATTTATATTTGCTTTGATAATATCCCCAAATCTTTCTAAAATTGACATTTTATCCTCCTTTTAACAAAGCTGCTTATAACAAAGTTTTATTTATCATTAATATCTTTATATTTTTTCATTAAATCTTCTGCTTCTTTATCGCCAAATCTGTCTAAAGGTGTATTTAATATTTCTTCTCTTCGTTTAGCTTCCAAGTTCTTTTGTTCTTTTGACTTTCTCCACCAAAGAAAAAGTATTAAAACAACAAATCCAATTCCTATAACAACCAATACTCCAATCCAAGGCGAACGGGTTACTGTCATTATCCTAATTGCTGCCTCATTAAATGATTTGCTAAAATATTCTTCATCGCTTAAACTACTATCATAATAGTATCTATCTAAGTAGTCTAAAAGTATATCTCCCGCTTCCCTATCTATAACCGTCTTGGCCTGAGTTCCCGTTACATACCAAGTCATGTAACTGCCTTCATATTCAAAAAATACTAATAACAAATGGGCCTCGTCGGTAAATAATTCATCGTATAAATTATTGGCAAAGTCCTCTAATTCCTCTAGAGTAGGAAAATGGGAACCATTAATTGTATCCGTTATATACAAGTATGGCTGAACACCTGTCTTTTTGTAGAAATTTCTCATACCTTCAGTAAGCTTAGTTTCGTTACCTATCCAAGCTAATTCATCAGTAAAATAATTTGTTTCATTTACTACTCCTGCAGGAAGAGACACTCTTTCAACAGTAGATTTTGTTAGTTGACCGCCGCTGTTTATAGGAAGAGCAGAGAAAACAACTGCAGAAATAATCAGCAATAAAATAAAAGCAATAATTATAGTAAGGCAACCGCATCCTGAAGAACCTCTAGAGCGCCTAGGAGGACGTCCAAAACCTCCACCATAATAGCCAAAAGGTCTGAAGCCCCTACCCAAAATATAACCCGTACCAAATCCTGGACCTGTAGTTTTCCTATTGCTACTACCGCCGAATACTCCGCCGCCAGTTCCTCCGAAAGAACCTCTCGGTCTACCACCACTTCTGCCTGGAGAACCGAGGCCTCCTATTCGTCCGCCGCCAGCTCTGCTTCCTCCCAAGGAGCCACCTCCTCCTCTGCCGCCGCTAAAACCACCTCCGGCACCGCCTCTTCTACCCAATAATACTCGCCTCCATTAAAATAAGAATAGCTATTATTTCCTTAGGTTAAAATTATACCCATATTTTTATAAAGCTAAACAATTTTATTATTCTACATTATAGTCATCAAGAAAACTTTTATATTCATTTCCCTTCCTATATCCTATAACCGTTTCTAAATTTACATTATGAATACTCTTAAAAATATTTGTATCTATATTAGGATTAACCTCTTTTAATTCTTTTATTAATAATTTCATTTCTTGTCTTTTAGAACCTGTGCCCTGCTCATTGTTTTTTTCTGCCACACTGCAAGCACATTGAATAAAGTTTAAATCATTGTATTTAGTCCAAGAAATAATATCTTCTTCACGGATTTTGTAGATTGGTCTTATAAGTTCCATACCTTGGTGTTTTGTACTATGCAGCTTAGGCATCATAGTTTTAATTTCTGCCGCATAAAGCATACTCATAAGCACCGTTTCAATTACATCATTAAAATGATGTCCTAAAGCTATTTTATTGCATCCTAACTTCTTTGCTTTCCTATATAGATAACCCCTGCGCATTCTAGCACACAAATAACATGGAGTTTCTGTAACTTTCGTAACTATGTCAAAAATAGGGCTTTCGAAAATATTAATAGGAATATTTAATAATTTTGAATTTTCGATTATTTGTTGCCTGTTTTCTTCATTGTAACCCGGATCCATCACTATATATTCTGTTTCAAATTTCAATTCGCTATATTTTTGAAGATGTTGCAAGCATTTAGCCATCAACATTGAATCCTTGCCTCCGGATATACAAACTGCAATTTTATCCTCATCCTGTATTAACTTATATTCCTTGATAGCGGAAATAAATTTTGACCATATTGATTTCCTGAATCTTTTAACAATACTTCTTTCTATCTTTTCGTATCTTTCCATTATACTTTTATGTCCTACTCTATTGATTTATTAAGATATATAACTGCTCTTGTGGTGGATATATCTTCTCCTATTAGGTCAAAGCAATTTAACCTTTTTTGAACTTCTTCAATATATGTTGAACGTAAGGAGCCATTATGAAATACTCCACCTTTTAGCCCTAACTTTACACTTCCTTTAAAATTTTTCTTTTTATAAGCTAGCTCTGTTAGTTCTGCCAGGTATCTGCCTGCATTTTCTATTAACATTGCCGAATAAGGATCTCCATCTTGGGCAGAATGAGCTATCAGGGGAAAAAGCCCGGCAATTTTATTTTTGTCATTATTATAAATGAAATTCATTATATCAGAACGGCTACAGCCTCCTGTCGATTCAAGAATTTTCATACTTAAATTGTCAAAGGGAATATTTCTATCCAACATATAAATAATGTTTTTAAAAACCTGGAGTACTGTATGGTAACCACTGCCTTCATCTCCCAATACATGTCCCCATCCTCCTAACATTTCACCTTTTCCATCCTTTTGAACGTAGCAGGAAGAACCTGTCCCTGAAATTGTGAGAATTCCATCTTGGCTACCGAAGTATGCCTTACATGCCATCTCGCCATCATTCATAATAAGCGTATTTACCCCGAATGCACCTTGGAGGTATTTTTTAATAAGCTCAGCACAATTTCCCGTTTCTACGCCTGCCATACCTATTGCAATAAGTACGCAATTATCTCTTCCCAGTTCATTAACACATTCATATATTAATGATATAAGGTTATTAATGGTTTTATCTAAACTTACTGCAGGATTACCAAATCCCCCTATTTTACTTAGTATGGGATTGTGGTCTAAACTATATGCTACTAATTCTGACTTAGTGCCTCCCGAATCGATTCCAACTATGTATTTCATAAGTTCACCACCCTCTTTTTAGTATAGCAAACAATTCATTAAAATTCCACATTTTATTGTATACAATAAAATGTGGAAAGCAATTCTTCAAATAATAATTTATTCTACTATAATTGCATTTGTTGGACAGGCATCTTCTGCTTCTTTAGCACATTCCTCAAATTCTGCAGGTATGGGATCAACTTTAACTACAGAAATGTCTTCATCGTCCATTTCAAATACGTCGGGACATATTGACACGCATAATCCGCAGCTTATGCATGCATCTCTGTCGACAGTAGCCTTCATAACTTCCTCCTTGTGGTATATTTTTTAATATAATACCACATATTTATTAAAAATACACTATAATTTTTCTATTTGAAAGTTATCGGCTAAAAGGGGGAAATTTTGCGGAAATTCATAGCCCAATCCCCAGTAACTTACTCCCCTTAAGCCGTAATCTTTTACTGCATCAAATTTGGCCTGAGCACTTCTTGCATCTTCAAACCAAACTACGTGAGCATTTCCCTCTTCGTCAGTATAATTAAAATAAGGAGACTGGCTAAGGTAATCATATTTAATTTCTACCATATGTTCATAGGCTATATTCATTGCCTCTTGCACACTTATGGTTTCTGCTTCTTGTCCCTGCTGAAATGGGATTTGCCAATCCCTTGCATATATTTGAAATCCCATTAATATTTTGTCCCTTGGAATTACAGATACGGCATAGTCTAAAACCTTCTCTATTTCATTAATAGGCGATATGGCTCTGGGTTGACCACCTCTCCAACCCCATTCATAGGTCATAAGAACTACAAAATCAGCTAATTCTCCATGGGCAGGATAATCGTGAGCTTCATACAAAAGCCCCACTTGTTCACCACTGATTTTAGGTGCAAGAGATGTAGAAACGAAATAACCTTCATTATGCAATTTTTCAACAGTAGATGCTAAAAAACTATTGTAGGCTTCTCTATCTTCTGGAAGAACATATTCAAAGTCAATATTCAAACCTTGATATCCCTTATCCCTCATTGTATTTAGTATATTTTCCTGTAATATATTGACTGTTTCAGGATTATTTAATACTTTATTAGCTAAATTTTCTCCTTCTACATTTATGGTAAAATTAACAATTGCCATCATAGGTACAACACCTTCTGCAAAGGCTTCAGCTATAGCCGGCTCATCATCGATACTTACTAAACTTCCATCTTCGTTAATTAAATATGCAAAAGGACTTAAATATGTGAGATAATCTCCCGCTTCCCTAACTATGGGTACTGCTTCAGTAGCTAAAAAATATGTAAATGCATTTACTTCAATTTCAGGCTTATCTTTTTGGGGTATAGTCAGTACATAACCTGGATAAATTAAATTAGGGTCTAAAATTCTGTTTTCCCATAGCAAGTCTTGGACCCTAACTCCATAATTCTGTGCTATTTGCCAAATAGTATCTCCCTGTCCAACAGTATAAGTATTTTCTTGGGTAGGGATTAAGAGAGCTTGCCCCGGTAATAAAAGACCCGGATCAGGAATTCCATTAAGAGTTATAATATCCTGAATATTTACATTATAATAATCAGCAATTTTCCATAACACTTCCCCTTTTTGAACAACATGAATGTACATAACATCCTCCTTTTAACCGTTTGTTATAATATATTCATCTGTCCAATCATAATGATAAAAATCGGCAAAAAATAGTCATCCTAAGCGGCAAAGAAGGATCACCGGGATCGAAAACCGAAAACCTAAATTCTTCACTGCCTTCAGAATGACAATCATTTATATTTTAGCTATGTCTCTTCTATATTGCATTTTATCAAATTTTATTTTATTAATATTCTCGTATACTTTCTTTTTAGCTTCTTCTAAAGTTTTTCCCATGGAAGTTATAGCTAAAACTCTTCCTCCATTAGTTAACAACTTATCCCCTGATAATTTCGTGCCACCGTGGAAAACAATTATATCTTCACTTACTTCATTAAGTCCTGTAATTTCTTTACCTTTTTCGTATTTTTCAGGATATCCACCGGAAGCTAAAACTACTGTAAGGCATTTCTCATCTTTCCACTTTAAATCATTTTCATTTAGATTGCCCTCTATACATTTAAGCATAATATCTACTAGGTCAGATTCTAACCTAGGGAGAACTACTTCGGTTTCCGGATCTCCGAAACGAGTGTTATATTCTAAAACTTTAGCCTTATTGTTTTCTATCATCAAACCTATGAACAATACACCTTTGAAGTCAATATTTTCATTTAAAAATCCTTTTAAGGTATTATCTAATATGTTTTCCTTAATATATTTATTTAATTGATCAGTGTAAATAGGGTTAGGGGAAAAGCAGCCCATACCACCTGTGTTAAGACCTTTGTCATTATCATATGCTTTTTTATAATCTCTTGCACTTTCCATAGGAATAATATTTTTACCGTCAACGAAACAAAGTAAAGATGCTTCCCTTCCTCGGAGGAATTCCTCGATTACTACTGTCTCTCCTGCATGGCCAAATTGTTTCTCATCCATTATAGATCTAATTGCTACTTCAGCTTCTTTTACAGTTTCACATATAAGAACTCCTTTGCCTGCAGCAAGACCATCCGCTTTAACTACTATGGGAGTTTGAAATCTATTTAATTCTTCAATTGCCTTTTTAGAATTTGTATATACTTTGTAGTCTGCGGAAGGGATCTTATATTTTTTCATAAAATCTTTTGAATAAGACTTACTTCCTTCAAATAAGGCTCCATTTTTCCTAGGACCGAAAGCCTTTATTCCATTTTCATTTAATTTATCAACTAAACCCGCCACTAAAGGCTCCTCCGGTCCTACAACCACTAAATCGATTTTATTTACTGTAGAAAACTCTACTATTCTATCTAAATCATTAACTTTTATATCTATACATTCAGCTAATTGTGCTATTCCACCATTTCCGGGAGCACAATATAGCTTGGAAACTTTGTTACTTTTTATTATTTTCCAGCAAATAGCATGCTCTCTTGCACCACTACCTACAACAAGTATTTTCATATCCCTATTTCCTCCTAATGTTTAAAATGTCTCATATTGGTGAAAACCATAGAAATATTATGTTTGTCGCATGCTTCTATTGAGTCATTGTCCCTTATGGAGCCTCCCGGTTGAATAATTGCAGTTATTCCAGCCTTTGCTGCTTCTTCTACACAGTCAGGAAAAGGAAAAAAGGCATCTGAAGCAAGAACTGCTCCCCGGGTACTTTCTTCCCCTAAAAACTCATAAGCATGTTCTATAGCCTGCTTACAAGCCCATATTCGGTTTACTTGACCAGGTCCAATTCCTATAGACTGACCATTTTTTACTAAGGCAATTCCATTTGACTTAGTATGTTTTACAATTTTCCATGCCATAAGTAAATCTTTCATTTCCGCAGAACTTGGGTTTTTTTCCGTAACGGTCTTTAGACCATAGCTTTCATCAAATAGTTTTGAGTCTATAGTCTGAACTAAAATACCTCCCGCAACCTTCTTAATGTCATAGGAGTTTTCATCTAATTTTTGTGAAATATTTTCTATTTTTAATATTCGAATATTTTTCTTAGATTTAAGTATTTCCAACGCTTTTGTACTATAAGAAGGTGCTGCAATAATTTCAATAAATATTTTATTTATTTCTAAAGCTGCTTTTTCATCTACTTCCCTGTTAAATACAACTATTCCTCCGAATATGGAAGTAGGGTCTGCCTGGTAGGCCTTCATATAAGCAGTGTAAATATTATCTCCACATCCTACACCACATGGATTTGAATGTTTACAAGCTACTACTGTAGGCTCTTCAAATTCTTTTAATAATTCTAAAGCCCCATTAGTATCATTTATATTATTAAAAGACAATTCTTTCCCGTGAAGCTTTTCTGCCGATGTTAAAAATCCCTGATGGTTTTTTACTTCCTTGTAAAAGGCTGCCTTCTGATGGGGGTTTTCACCGTAGCGCATTTCCTGAATTTTCTCATAAGTCATTGTAAATGTTTCAGGAAGGCTATAGTCTTTTCTTTCATTTCTTATATAGCTTGCAATTAAGGTGTCATAATGTGCCGTATGAGCGAATACTTTTGAAGAAAGATAAAATTTAGTTTCCAAGGCAGTTCTTCCATTTTCTTTTAATTCTTTCAAAACTTTTTCATAATCTTCAGGATCAACTACTACAGTTACATCCTTGTAGTTTTTAGCTGCAGCACGAAGCATTGTAGGGCCGCCTATATCTATATTTTCTATAGCTTCCTCAAGGCTAACATCTTTCTTTAAAATAGTTTCTTTAAAAGGATATAAATTTACTACTACTAAATCTATCGTTTCAATATTTAAATCAGTTAGCTGCTTCATATGTCCTGTCTTAGAGCGCATTGCCAAAATCCCTCCATGAATGTTAGGATGTAGGGTTTTTACTCTTCCATCTAAACATTCGGGAAAATTTGTTAGCTCTGAAATTTCAATAGCTTCAATTCCTGATTCCTTAAGTACTTTATAGGTTCCTCCTGTAGATACAATCTCTATGCCTAATTTAGTAAGTTCTTCTGCAAATTCAACTATACCACTTTTATTAGATACGCTTATTAAAGCTCTCATCTATACTCTCCTTTATAATAACTTTTCTTCCTCGTATTTCAATTTTACCTTCACAGTAATATTTAACTGCTAAGGGAAGTATTTTATGTTCAATTTTCAATATTTTCTGCTGTAAAGTTTGAGCATTGTCTTCATTGCTTACTTCTACCGCTTCTTGAATTATAATGGGACCTGTATCCGCTCCCTTATCTACAAAGTGTACGCTAGCACCGCTTATTTTTACTCCATAGTCAATAGCAGCCTGGTGCACCTTGATTCCATAGTAACCTTTCCCGCAAAAGCTGGGAATTAAGGATGGATGTACGTTAATTATCCTGTTCTTGTATTTTTCGATAAAGTCTTTAGATAAAATTTTTAGATATCCTGCCAATACCACTAAATCTATAGCTCGTTTTTCAAGTTCTTCAATTATTGCCTGGTTGAATTTTTCATAGTCGGGATAATCTTTGTAGTTTATATAGATTGCAGGAATATTGTTCTTTCGAGCCCTTTCTAATCCATAGGCATCTTTTTTGTTAGATATAACGACGGCAATTTCTCCTTTAATCTTTCCACTGTTAATCTTATCTATTATAGACTGTAAATTAGAACCGGAACCGGAAATTAATACAGCTATTTTTGTTTGTGGCATATTTTAAGACCGCCTTCCCTTCTTACTGTCCTACCTATAATCACAGGTATTTCTCCTAGGCCTTTTAAGTAACTTATTACCTCATCGGCAAGATCCTGTCCTACACATAAAACCATTCCAATCCCCATGTTGAAAGTAGAATACATTTCATCTATATCAATATTTCCCTCTCTTTGAATAAGGTTAAATATAGGTAATACATTAATATTTTCCGTTCTTATATCTGCACTTATTCCTTCTGGAAACATACGAGGTATATTTTCGTAAAATCCTCCACCAGTAATATTAGATATACCCTTTATTTCAAATTTTGATAAAAGTTCTAGTATTAATTTAGGATATATTCTTGTAGGAATTAATAGTGCCTCTCCTAAAGTTGTTCCTAATTCTTCTACATATTGGTTAATTCTATAATTTTTATGATCAAAAAATACTTTTCTAACTAAAGAATATCCATTGCTGTGAATACCGCTAGAAGGAATTCCAATAAGAACATCCCCTTCAATTATTTTAGAACCATCTATTATTTTCTTTTTATCTACAATTCCTACACAAAATCCTGCAATATCATATTCTCCCTCAGCGTAAAGCCCCGGCATTTCGGCAGTTTCACCACCTATTAAGGCAGCCCCTGATTTAATACAGCCCTCTGAAACACCTTTTACTATACTTGCTGCTTTTTCCGGCTGCAACTTGCCTGTTGCAATATAATCTAAGAAAAACAATGGTTTTGCACCACTACATATAATATCGTTAACACACATAGCAACAGCATCTTCCCCTATGGTGTTATGTTTGTCCGCCATAAATGCAATCATAATCTTGGTTCCTACTCCGTCTGTTCCGGAAACTAATACAGGCTCTTCATATTGATCTTTATCGATTGCAAACATTCCTCCAAAGCCGCCTATATCTGACATTACGCCCTTGGTATATGTTTTTTTAACATAATCTTTAATAAGTTTTACAGTTTCATATCCTGCATTTACATCAACACCTGATTCTTTATAAGTTAAAGACATACTATCCTCCTATTCCGTTATTAGGTACTTCCATGGGGTAATCTCCATTTAAACAGGCTTTACAATAACCTGCCGTTGAGCCTGTTGCTTTAATTAAATTCCCTAAGCTTAAATAATGAAGACTATCGGCTTTTACAAATTCTTCTATTTCTTCCACAGCTTTATTGGCAGCTATTAACTTACTTCTGTCTGGTGTATTGATACCGAAGAAACAAGAATGAGTAACCGGTGGTGAAGCTATACGGACATGAACTTCTTTTGCCCCAGCTTCCTTAACCATGCTGACGATCTGTTTTAAAGTTGTACCCCTTACAACACTGTCATCAACCATTACCACAATTTTATCCTTCACTATCTCATCTAAAACACTTAGTTTAGTTTTAACTCCCTGTTCTCTTAATTTTTCTTTAGGCTCAATAAATGTTCTTTTTGCATATCTGTTTTTTATTAAGCCTAAACCAAATGGTATGTTTAATTCTGCAGCATATCCTAAGGCAGCAGGTGTCCCGGAATCAGGTACTGAAAATACCAAATCAGCCTTTATGGGAGCCTCCTTTGCCAAAAGTTTCCCTGAATTATAGCGAGTTTCATAAACATTAACACCATCTAAATTACTGTCCGGTCTTGCAAAGTATACATGCTCAAATATACATAGACTTTCCTTGGCATATTTTGTAGATTTAATGCTCTTTACTCCATCCTGATTAATAACCACAATTTCCCCCGGCTCAATATCTCTTATTACTTCCCCGCCCATTGCAGTTATTCCACAACTTTCGGAAGATAGCAAGTAGCCATCTTCTCTTTTTCCTAAACAAAGAGGTCTCAGACCGTAGTTATCCCTTATTCCTATTAACTCTTTTTCCGTCATTAATACAAAAGCATAGGCACCCTTAACTATTTCCATAGTATTTTGAATTGATTTTACTATATCCCCCTTATAGTTTCTGGCAATCATATTTGCAACAACTTCTGTGTCAATAGAAGTTTGAAATATTACCCCATCGTCTTCAAGCAATTCCCTTAAAGAGTCTACATTAACTAAGTTACCGTTATGGGCTAAGGCAATGGAACCTTCCTTGTACCTTACTACTAAAGGTTGGGCATTTTGTTTTTCATTTTCCCCACCTTTAGAATACCTGTCGTGTCCTATAGCTATATTGCCGGAAAGTTTGTCAATTACCTCTTGTGTCATAACATCAGCTACTAAGCCTGTATCCTTATGAAATTCGATTCTTTTTCCTGTATGAATAGCAATACCTGAGCTTTCCTGGCCCCGATGCTGTAGAGCAAATAAACCATAGTATATTAACTGGCTGGTAATAGTAGTATTTTCGGAATAAACTCCTACTACACCACACTCATCATGTAATTTATCGTCCTTTAAATACATATTTTCTCCTCTAAATGGTCTTATTGGGGACCTTCATCTAGCAGTAGTATAGTAGGAGTATCCTCCTTCCGCTTTCATCGTCTTCCCCTTTTATTTCAATTTATCCTTTAATTTCTTATTTTTATCGAATACTTTTTCCGCCATTTGTTTTTTGTATTGGGTAAACTTTATTCTTAATTCTTCATATTTTACCGATAGTATCTGGATTGCTAACAATGCTGCATTTTCAGCTCCGTTTATTGCCACCGTGGCAACAGGTACTCCAGGAGGCATCTGAACAATGGATAAAAGAGCATCCATTCCCTCAAGGTCAGTAGACTTAATAGGTAGCCCTATTACGGGAAGTGTAGTACAGCCTGCCAATACTCCCGGCAAGTGGGCAGCCTTTCCTGCTGCTGCTATAATTACTTCATAGCCCTTTTCTTCAGCATTTTTCGCAAATTCCATAGATTCAAAGGGGGTTCTATGGGCTGAAAGCACATTTACCGTTACCTCTACACCAAAATCTTTCAATATCTTATATCCTTTTTCAACAACGGGAAAATCTGAATCACTTCCCATAATAATTGCAACTTTCATACTTCCTCCTCTTCTATTTAAAGTATTTTACCCCGGAAGCAAAGATTAACTGCTCCTTAATTTCCGGTATGTTCTTATATAGATCTTTACAAATTCTTTCTGTATGTGCCATTTTGCCAAAAACCCTTCCATCAGGACTTGTAATTCCCTCTATTGCTTCCACAGATCCATTTGGATTATAATATCCGTCATAAGTTGGGTTATTACTACTATCTACATATTGGGTGGCTATTTGTCCTTTTTCTTTTAACTGCTGAATCCATTTTTCATTTGCCATAAACTTGCCTTCCCCATGAACTATAGGCAGGTAATGAACCTCTCCAAGCTTGCAGCTATTAAGCCAAGGGGATAGATTGCTCACAACTTTTGTTTTAACGAAAGTCGATATATGTCTACCCATATTATTGTAAGCTAAAGCAGGAAAATCATCCTCAATATCTGTAATTTCACCTAAAGGAAGTAGCCCTAACTTAATTAGTGCTTGGAATCCATTGCTTATACCTATTATTAAACCGTCTCTATTATTAAGATGTTCCATTATAGTTTCTTTTATCAATTCATTTCGAAATACTGCTGCAATAAATTTACCAGAACCCCTCGGTTCGTCACCGACACTTAATCCTCCCGGCAATGCAATAATCTGGGATTGTTCTATACGTCTACTCATTTCTTCAATAGAATTTTTAAGGTCTGCAGGACTTAAATTTCTAAACACAAATATTTCTGTTTCTGCCCCTGCTTTCTCAAAGGCCCTCTTAGTTTCATATTCGGAAGTTGTTCCTGGAAATACAGGGATAAATACTTTGGGTTTTGTAATAGTAAGTGATGATTTTACTATATTACCCTTCTTGTAACTGTAACTATCTATTTGTCCTTCTTCCTTCTTCCTAAGCGGGTAAATAGAGCTTAAAGGTTTTAGCCAGGTGTTTTTAACTTCTTCCAAAGCTATATTAAAGCTGTTAAATTCTATTTGCTTTTCTTCAGTAGTACTTCCTATTTCTATAAAGTTTGAAATATTTTCATCTGTTTCTAATATAAGATCTCCGTAGCTACTGTCAAACCAGCTACTGTCTATAGCTAGTTGTGATTTAAAACCTATATTATTACCTAATGACATTTTGCTTATAGCTGCTGCCATACCTCCATATCCAACAGTGTAAGCACTGAGTATCTTTCCTGATTTTACTGCCTTATAAACTGTTTCATATTTTGACTTTAAATCTTCAAAATCAGGTAGGTAGTTTTCATCCTTTTTAATTTTAACTAATAAAACTTTACTTTTTGCTTTTTTAAATTCAGGAGATATAATATTTTTAACATTTTCGGTAGTTACGGCAAAACTTATAAGGGTAGGTGGAACGTCCATATCTTCAAAAGTCCCTGACATACTGTCCTTACCACCGATGGCAGGAATTTGTAATTCTTTCTGAACTCGGAATGCTCCTAAAAGCGAACTTAAAGGTTTACCCCATCTTACAGCTTCTTTGTCTAATTTTTCAAAATATTCCTGGAAAGTAAGTCGAATATTTTCATAACTTCCTCCCATTGCAACAATCTTTGCAACAGAATGTATTACTGCATACAAAGCTCCGTGGTAGGGGCTATTAGAAGATAAATAAGGATCAAAACCGTATGTCATCAAAGAACATGTATCGGTAATCCCTTTTTCAACAGGAATTTTAGCAACCATTCCTTCAACAGGAGTAAGCTGTCTTTTACCTCCAAAGGGCATTAATACAGTGCAAGCTCCTACAGTAGAATCAAATTTCTCCACCATTGCCTTTTGACTGCAAACATTAAGATCTTCTAAATTTTCAAGCCATTTATCTTTTAAATCTATACTTTTAAATTCCCTTTCGTAATTTATACTTTCAGGCTCCTTAATAAAAGCATTTACTTTTTGTGTAAGGCCATTTGTATCTAAGAAATCCCTACTGATGTCTAATATAGTTTGACCTCTCCAAGTCATTGTAAGTCTTCTGTTATCTGTTACCTCTGCCACAACTGTAGATTCAAGATTTTCTTCTTTAGCATATTCATTAAATTTCTCTAGATCTTCCCTATTTATAACTACTGCCATTCTTTCCTGTGATTCAGAAAGTGCAAGTTCTGTTCCATCTAAACCTTCATACTTTACAGGCACTAAGTCTAAATTAATATTTAATCCATCGGCCAATTCTCCTATGGCTACAGAAACACCGCCGGCTCCAAAGTCGTTGGATTTTTTTATAAGTAAACTAACTTCTTTTTTTCTGAAAAGTCTTTGTATTTTTCTTTCTGTTGGAGCATCTCCTTTTTGTACTTCTGCACCACTTTGTAATATAGACTCTTCCGTATGCTCCTTAGAAGATCCTGTAGCTCCCCCTACTCCGTCTCTACCAGTTCTTCCTCCTAACAATACTACTAAGTCGCCCTTTTGAGGACTTTCTCTTTTAACATTAGCTTTTGGTACTGCAGCTATTACTGCTCCAACTTCCATTCTTTTAGCTACATAGTTAGGATGGTATATTTCATTTACATAGCCTGTAGCAAGGCCAATCTGATTTCCGTAGCTGCTGTATCCCTCAGCTGCCTCTGTTGAAATTTTCCTTTGAGGAAGTTTTCCTGGCAATGTATCTTCTATTTTCTGTCTGGGATCTCCACTTCCCGTAACTCTCATAGCTTGATATACATAGGAACGTCCTGATAAAGGATCTCTTATAGCTCCACCTAAGCAGGTAGATGCCCCGCCAAAAGGTTCTATTTCTGTAGGATGATTGTGAGTTTCATTTTTAAACATTAAAAGCCATTCTTCACTTTTACCATCTACAACAACTTCTATTATTATGCTACATGCATTTACTTCTTCTGATATTTCTAAATCCTTAAGCTTTCCAGATTTTCTTAATTCCTTTGCAGCTATAGTTGCTAAGTCCATTAAAGTAAGAGGTTTTTCTTTATCTGAATAAAGAGCTTTCCTTGTATTTTTATATTGTTGGTAGGTTGTTTTAATTTCTTCTGTAATTTTTCCGTCTTCAAATTCAACATTTTCTATAATGCTATTAAATGTAGTATGCCTACAGTGATCTGACCAGTAAGTATCAATTACTTTTATCTCCGTTATAGTAGGATTTCTTTTTTCTGCATTTTTAAAGTAACCCTGACAAAAAAGCAAATCCTCAGCACTCATGGCAAGACCTTCTTCAAGTCGGAATTCTTCCAATTGTTCTTCAGATTTACTAATAAAGTCACTTATTATTTCAACCCTTTCCCTTTCAGGATAAGCCATATCCAAAGTTTCAGGCTTAGTTAATGTAGCCTCTCTAGAATCCACAGGATTTATATAATTGTTCTTTACTTTTATTACTTCCTCTTTAGTTATTCCTTCAAGAATAATTACTTTTGCATACTTAACTATAGGTCTTTCTTTTCCGGTTATTACTTGGATACACTGGGCTGCAGAATCGGCTCTCTGATCAAATTGCCCAGGCAGATATTCAACAGCAAAAATATTTCCGTCTAAATCTATTTCTTCATAAACATAATCTGAATTAGGTTGGGATAAAACTTCTTTAGAAGCTCTAATAAAATCTTCCTGGCTAATCCCTTGTAGGTCGTATCTATCTAGAATTCTGACATTAACTAAATTGTTCAACTGTAAATTTTCACGAAAGTAGTTTTTTAAAAGTTTTGCCTCAACATTAAAGCCCTGTCTTTTTTCTACGTAAATTCTTCTGACTTTAAACATAACAACCATCCTTCTACCTTATTTGTAATTTCAACTACATAATAGCAAATAATAACTTATGTGTCAACAAAATATCTGATTGTTTTTTTAAATTATTTTATAATCATTCGCGATTACACGAACATTGGCTAGTTGCGCGCTATAATACATCGTATTTTTCTCTCTTTCCCATTGGCTTAGTACTTTGGACAAAAAAGACCCTTCTTTAGAAGAGTCTTTTTAGAGCCTAGCCCTTATATAACAATAGATGCAAGTTCCTTTTCTTCATATTCCCTAACTGTTTCCTGACCTCTCAAAACTCTTAAGGCACCAAGGGCAAGAGCTTCCATTTCATTTTCACCGGGAAGCACATCAACAGGTGCAATGAAGCTTATTCTCTCAACTATCCAATCTGTAAGCATTTTAGAATATGCAATGCCACCAGTTAATACTATTACATCAACCTTTCCTTTCACTACCGTTGCAAGCTCTCCAATTCCTTTAGCAATTTGATATGCCATTGCTTCGTAAACAAGCTTTGCTTCTTTGTTACCATTTACAATCATATCCTGCACTTCTCTGGCATCTAAGGTATTTAAGTAAGCTCTTAACCCACCGTTGCCCCTTAACTTTCTATGCATAGTTTTTTTATCGTATTTCCCTGAATAGCAAAGATTGATTAAATCCCTGCAGGGTACTCTTCCTGCCCTTTCGGGAGAAAAAGGTCCTTCATCATCAGATATTAAATCTACTATTCTTCCCATTTGATGAACATTCATGGATATTCCGCCGCCTAAATGAGCTACTATAATATTCAATTCACTGTATTTCTTGCCTCTTTTTCCAGCGGCTTCAATAGCCATAGCTCTGGTATTTAACACGTGGGATGCACTGGTCCTGGGAATTTCCGGCATTCCTGAAATACGAGCAATATCCGTAAGTTCATCAGCCATAACAGAGTCATAAATATAGGAAGGAACCCCCGCTTCTTTTGCTATTTCATAAGCAATTGGTGCTGCAAGGTTTGAAGCATGTTCCATGATCGGCCGATTGATTACTCTGTCAACCATTAAATCATTAATTTCATAGGCCCCCGGTTTAACAGGCGGGAGCATTCCCCCCCTTGCTACAACTGCCGACAAATCTTTAGCGTTGAAATCCCTTTCCCGTAGAAATTCAACTACTAACTTCTTACGCATTTGCAACTGTTCTTCTACATTTTCGAATTTTTCTATTACTTCTATAGGATGTTCAAAATTTTTTGTAAATATTTCGCTTCTATTTTCGAATAGGGAAATTTTAGTTGAAGTAGAACCTGGGTTAATTACCAATATTTTGTAGTTCATAATTACCTCACTGTCAGTTAACGCTATAACTTTCTTCGTAAGATGTAACACTGTCCACGCCAACATTAAAAGCTATTAAATTCATTTCCACAAACTCTTCTCTAACGGAATTCTTTATTACTTCTTCCCAGTCTATGTCCATAAGATCCATGGATTTAACTAATGCTCCTAAAAGAACTACGTTCATAACTCTTTGATTTCCAATTTCTTCTGCTTTTTCAGCAGCTTTTATAACCTTAGTATCAGCTTTTTCCTCAATTAATTTTATTACACCTTGAGGATAATCAAGATTGCCTAACAAAATAGGCGCCGAAGGTATTTCATAATCATTAATTACAACTATTCCTTCTGGCTTTAAATATTCAAGCCACCTTAAGGTTTCCATTGTTTCAAAGGAGACTAAAATATCCGCCTCCCCTAAACCTATTATTGGTGAATGAACTTTTTCTCCGTATCTTACCTGAGTTGAAACGCTACCGCCTCTTTGGGCCATTCCATGGATTTCCGACATTTTCACATCATAGCCTGCTTCCATTAGACCTGTAGATAATATTTTACTGACTAATATAGTTCCCTGTCCACCTACTCCTACTAATAAAATATTTTTAGTGTTCTTCATTCTATTCACCTACCTTAATTGCACTTACTGGACATACTTGTAGACATAGCTCACAACCTACACATTGAACTTGACTGATTGAAGACTTTTTAATAGCTTTCATAAAATGTATGGCAGGACATCCTGTCCTTACACATTTTTTACAACCTATACAAACTTCTTGATCTACATAACAATATCCTTCAACTGGTCCAAATTCTTCAAGGTCTAAATCCGTATATTTTTTAAGAACACATGGATATCTTGAAATTATTACGGAAGGGTCATCTAAAGCATAAGCCCAATCCAAGGCCTCTTTAGTTTCTTTTTGATCCAAGGGATTTATTGCCCTAACATGGTTGATTCCTAGAGCTCTTACTACCGGCTCTATTTCAACGATCTTTGCTTCTTCTCCCTGTAAAGTATAGCCTGTTCCCGGATTATCCTGATGACCGGTCATTGCAGTTATTCGATTATCTAAAATACAGGTAATCGTATTCCCCTTATTGAAAACAACATCTAATAAACTCGTCATGCCCGAATGAAAAAATGTTGAATCTCCTATAGTCGCTACTAATCTTTTTTTATCATTGTTTAGTTCAAATACCTTTTTAGCTCCATGGGCCATACTTACACTAGCACCCATACATACTACCGTATCTGTTGCATTTAAAGGAGGTGCTCCCCCTAATGTATAACATCCTATATCACCCGTTATCATAGTGTCTTTTTTCTTTGACAGCTGGTAGTAAAATGCCCTATGGGGACATCCGGCACATAAGGTAGGCGGTCTTCCTGCAACAATAGATTTATCATATTTTATGGTATCGTTTTCATGGTCGAAGATTGACTTTTTAACAATATCTGGATTCAACTCCCATGTATTAGGGATCTTATCTTTTCCTATACAATTAATTCCTGCTGCCTTTATCTGTTCTTCCATAAAAGGTTCTAATTCTTCAATTACATATAGGGTCTCAACTTCTTCGGCAAATTTCTTTATCTTTTCCATAGGCAGGGGGAATGTAAAGCCTAACTTCAAATAGGAAGCATTATCTCCAAATACTTCTTTCGCATATTGATAAGCAACACCTGCTGAAATAACTCCCACTTTCTTGTCATTCCATTCAATATAGTTTAAGTCCGTCTCATTTGAGAACTTTTCTAATTCTTTTAATTTTTTCTCTACAACTAAATGAAGTTGCTTAGCATTAGCTGGGGAAACGTTATACTTAGCAGGATTTTTAACATAAGGCTTAATTGGAACTTCTGTTCTGTTACCTTCTTCCACTATAGATTTACTGTGACATAATCTGGTTGTCATTCTAATCATAACTAATACATCATACTTTTCACTTATTTCCATGGCTTTACTAACCATGTCCTTACACTCTTGTGAATTACTTGGTTCAATCATGGCAACCTTTGCCATTTTTGCATAGTATCTGTTGTCCTGTTCATTTTGAGAAGAATGTAACCCTGGGTCATCTGCACTGATTAATACCATACCTCCGTTAACACCTGTGTAACCCATGGTAAAAAAAGGATCTGCTGCTACATTAAGTCCAACGTGTTTCATAGCCGTCAACGTTCTAGCTCCGGCATAGCATGCACCTACGGCTGATTCTACTGCTACTTTTTCATTAGGTGCCCATTCTGCTATAATTTCCTTATACCCAGCTATATTTTCCAAAATCTCCGTACTGGGGGTGCCTGGATAGGCGGATGCATAATGAACTCCTGCTTCAAAAGCTCCTTGCGCTATTGCCTCATTGCCTGTCATTAACCTTTTCATAATTACCTCCCTCTTTAATATTGCCATTAACTAATATGAAATATTATATTAGTACACATAATAAGTATGACAAAAAAGCATGTCAATGTCAATGAATATCTTCATGAAAAAGATAAAAATCTAAAAAAAAGATGTTTCCTAAGAAACACCTAGTATACTTCAAGCCAAATATTAATTTTCCATCTGTCTAGATAGGAAGATGCTGGCCGTTTTTATTAATTTTTCTTCAACTTCAGTCATTTTTGAACCTTTTTCCTTAGATAAAAGCATAACTGCACCAATTGGGTCACCATGTACGATTATAGGCGAAATTATCTGACTAAAGTAATTGTCAGGATTAAATTCATTAGCGGTAATCCTAATTGGTTTAACGGTGGCACCTGTCATATAAACTTCTCTGTTTTCAATTATTTTTTCTAATTCGGGACTCAGCCTTTTATCTGCATATTCTTTCTTAGAACTTCCTGAAACAGCAATCACACCATCTCTATCTGTTATTAGCGCAATATGTCTGGTAGTATCAAATAATGATTCCACATACTCACCTGCAAACTCAGTTAATTCACCGATTGGAGAATACTTCTTTAATATTATTTCTCCTTCTCTATCAGTAAAAATTTCCAAAGGGTCACCTTCTCTGATTCTAAGGGTTCTTCTTATTTCTTTAGGAATTACTACTCTGCCTAAATCATCAATTCTTCTGACAATTCCTGTTGCTTTCATTGCTTATGTTCCTCCAATTGCATAAATTTATATTTTAATGACATTTCTTTTAATATTTTCTATTATTTACACTTTAATAGATTTTATCCTTCATTCTCATCGGATATTAATGGAAATATCATTTGTGCTTACTAAATATTAGTTACATTATATAGGAAGATATTATAAATAGCAACATTTTTTTACCTATTTTAACAAAATTATTTAATTTTTTACTATTTCGGCTTCAGTTTCTAATTTATCTAAAAGTTCTTTAATTTTGGCATCTTTATAATAGGCTATAAGCCAATCTTTTTCCGTTTCTACAGTTTTCTCTTCATCAACGATTTTATCCGTAACTTTAATAATATGGTATCCAAACTCCGATTCTACAGGTTCACTTATTTCGCCTATTTCCATAGAAAATGCAGCTTCTGAGAAAGGTTTAACCATTTGTGCATAGCTAAAGTAATCTAGATCTCCCCCATTTTCACTGCTTCCCGTATCAACAGACAGTTCCCTGGCAAGATCTGCAAAATCTTCCCCATTATTACTTCTTTCCGATACTGTTAATGCCTCTTCTTCTGTATTAACTAAAATATGACTTGCTCTTACCTGGGTATTCATCCTTAATTCATCAAATAAGGCTTTAAACTCTTCATCTGTAGGAGAAAGATTTTCCGTTTTTAATAATAAAAAGTGATTAATAAGTATGTCGTTTGACAATTCTTCCTTAATGTTTTCTTCAGTCATTCCCGACTGGGTCAGGTAACTTTTGTACTCTTCTTCATTTTGAAAATACACTTTAAAACTATCTAATTGGGCTTGTACTTCTTCTTCAGTAGCAGTAATTCCTTCTTTTTCCGCAGCATCTAGCAACAATAGTCTGTATATCATATCATCCATTACAGAATCTTCATAATATTGTTTGTAAGTTAGACCTGCTCTTGCCTCAGATTCCCATGCGTCTTCTCCATATAGATATTCTACATAATCTTTGTAATAAGATATTGCCTTATCAAATTCTTCTTGTAAAATAGCCTTCCCATTTACAGTTGCCATTATGTCCTTTTCCTCTACAAGCTTTGTACCATTTTCTGAACAAGCTGTTAGGATTAAAATAGATAGTAAGGCAACTAAGAAAAATGATTTTTTAAATCTCTTCATGTTTTTCCTCCATAGCAGTTTCTGCTTTAAATTTATTTAATATTTCTAAAAACTCTATTAGTTCTCTAAGTATTTTACTTTGATATAGAGAGCTTAACTTGTATTTAATAATAGGCTCCTTAGTTCCTACGAAAGTAATTTTATTGTAGTAATTTTCCATTAGAAAAGCTATTCTTTCCTGACTAAGGTCCTTTGGGTTATTTAATTCAATATTTAATGTATCTCCAGTTTGAATAATTGATTTAACAAATAATTTTTTACTCAAAGATTTAATGTAGGATATTTTAAGAAGATTATCTACTTGGTTAGGAGGATTTCCAAACCTATCTATAATTTCCTGCGTAATATCCAGTATATCGTTTTTATTATCTGCAGAAGCAATTCTCTTATATATTTCTATTTTTTGATCTTCATTTTCTATAAATGTTGAAGGAATATAGCCGTCTACATTTAAATCTACTGACGTTTCAATGTCTTCTTCAAGAGTTTTGCCTTTGAGGGATTTAACTGCTCTATCTAAAAACTTTACATATAGATCATAACCTATTGCCAACATATGACCATGCTGCTCAGCCCCTAATATATTGCCGCAACCTCTTATTTCTAAATCTCGCATAGCTATCTTAAATCCAGAACCAAAATCGGTAAATTCTTTTATAGCTTTCAGTCTTTTGTCTGCTACTTCTGACAACATTTTATCTTTTTCATATGTGAGATATGCAAAGGAAACCTTGTTGGATCTTCCTATCCGTCCTCTTAATTGGTACAATTGAGAAAGCCCTAAATGATCAGCCTTGTTAATAATCAATGTGTTTACGTTAGGTATGTCCATCCCTGTTTCAATTATGGTAGTGCAAACTAATACATCATATCCCTTAGCTACGAATTCCAACATAATATTTTCTAATTGCCTTTCCCCCATTTGTCCATGGGCTACGGCAATCCGAACATCAGGTAAAAGTTTTTGTAGCTTTGCTGCCACACTATCTATATCAGCAACTCTGTTGTGAACGTAGTAAACTTGACCTCCTCTTTCTATTTCTTTTTCGATAGCATCTTTTATCAATCCTTCATTATACTCTAATACATAAGTCTGGATAGGCAACCTATCTCCCGGCGGTTCTGATATAATGCTCATATCTCTTACACCAATCATGGACATATGAAGGGTTCGAGGTATGGGAGTTGCGGAAAGAGTTAAGACGTCAATATTAGATTTAAGCTTTTTAATTGCTTCCTTATGTTTAACACCAAATCTTTGCTCCTCATCTATTATTAATAGACCTAAATCTTTAAAAGTTATATCTTTTGAAAGTAATTTATGAGTTCCTATTACTATATCAACTAATCCTTTGTTCATATCGTTGATAATCTTCTTCTGCTGGTATGGTGTTCTAAATCGGCTTAACATTTCAATTTTAATAGGATATCCGCGAAATCTTTCCTTTATATTTGTATAGTGCTGTTGTGCCAGTATAGTTGTAGGAACCAATATTGCTACTTGTTTTGAATCCATAACTGCTTTAAATGCAGCCCTTAAAGCAACTTCCGTTTTTCCGAAACCTACATCTCCACATAATAATCTGTCCATACTAATGGGCTTTTCCATATCCCTTTTTATTTCTTTTATACAACGGAGCTGATCATCTGTTTCTTCAAAAGGAAATTTATATTCAAATTCTTTCTGCCACTCAGTATCCTTTGAAAAAGCATAACCTTTAGTAACTTTCCTCTCTGCATAAAGTTTAATAAGCTCTTCTGCCATATTTTCTATGGCAGCTTTTGACCGTTCCTTAGTCTTTGTCCATTCGGAACTACCCATTTTATTAAGCTTTGGCTTTTCTGAATCTGACCCGATATATTTTTGAATAAGGGACATTTGATCTACAGGAACATATAACTTATCTTCTGCTCTATACTTTATACATAAATAATCTTTCTGTATATTTTGAACTTCAATTTTTTCAATTCCTATATATTGTCCTACTCCGTGGTGTTCATGTACTACGTAGTCACCCACTTTCAGATCGGTAAAAACATTTATTACTGAACCCTTGTGTTTCTTTTTCTTCTTGCGGGATTTATGCTTAGAAGTTCCAAATACCTCATTTTCCGTTAAAACTAAAATTTTGTTATCGTAGTATTCAAAACCTTTTGTTAATTCACCCGGTAGAATTACTACTTGGCCGCTTTCAGTTGTGGTAACTTTTTTAGATAATGAAGTTATACATTCATAATCGTTTAATAAGTTGTGGAGTTTTTTGCAACTTGCATAATCCTTTAAAACTATATTTATTTTATAGCCTTTGTATTTTAGACGATTTAAATCTTTAACTAGATCCTCAATTTTACCGTAGTAGGAAGGAGCTTCCTTAAATGGCAGGTAAATAGATTCATCAGCTATAATTTTCTTATTTTTACCGTTAACAGATATGAAAGGCCTCTTTGATAATTTTAACAGCAATTCATCTTCATTTAAAAACATCTTGCTTTGTTTGGAAAACACTTGGCCTTTTTCAAAAAGTTCGCGGAATTTCAATTGAAAACTTTCATTTAGAACTTTTAATTCCTCTATGATCCTTTCTGGCTCATCTAAAATTATAAGGAAACTACTATCGAAATAATCTAAAACACTTGTAAAGGATTCCTTTATAAAGGGTACTAACAAATGAGCATTTTCAATAACCATGCCACTTTCTAACCTATCACGGTAACTCTTGTATAAATTTTTCAGCCTTTTTTCTGTTTCTTTTTCAGAGCTGTCCAATTTATTAATACCTTCCTGGTAATCCTTATCAACTTCCGCTAATACAGTCTTGATTTCTTCCTTTTCAAATAATAATTCGCTAGAAGGAATAATTCTAACAGATTTTACATTTTTAACAGAGCGCTGTGTCTTTAAATCAATAAGCCTTATAGAATCAACTTCATCGTCAAAAAATTCTATTCTATAAGGATTTGTTTCAGAAGGAGAGAATATATCTATAATTCCACCTCTTACAGAAAACTGCCCCACTCCTTCTATAGCATCTACCCTTTCATATTTAAGCCTGACTAAATTACTTCTAAGTTCATTCAAATCATAATTTTTACCGTAATGTAATTCTATTATGTTTTCCTTAAACCTATCTTTAGGCATAACCCTTGTCATAAAAGAGTTTATTGAGGATGTTATGATGGTGTTTTTAGAATTTACAATTTTATCTAAGGTTTTTACCCTTTTATAATCAACATCCTTACTAAGGGCATCTACATTGTATAGTATAATTTCCTTGGACTGAAAACGTTCAGGCTCTGTATAAGCTTTTAAAATATCTTCATATTTTTTTGATTTTCCTTCGCTATGAGTAAGTATTAATACCTTCTTAAATATATCTGCTAAGTTGCATGCAAAATAAGCCAATCCTTCTTCATTAATTCCCTGAAGAAGCTGGCTTCTATTTTTATTCAAATTTTCAATTACTTTCTTAAACTTTTCAGTTCTTTGAAATTGGTCAAATAACACCCTGTTCATATAATTTCCTTTTAGCTGCCACTTCTTATGTTATATTTTTGCATTGCGCTGTCTATGTCGGTTTCAATTATTTCTATTGCAGCCTCCCCAGCCTTTTCAAAAATAGGAATTATTTCATCCCATTCAGCTGCGGAAAATTTTTGCAATACATAATCTGCTAAATCCATGCGATTATTTCTTCCTATTCCCACTCGTATACGTGGAAAATCTTCGCTTCCCACAGTATTAATTATTGATTTCATTCCATTATGACTACCGGAACTTCCACATGGCCTTACTCTTAAAGTCCCTAAGGACAAATCTATATCATCATAGATAACTATGAGATTTTCTATTGGAATTTTATAAAATTTCATTATTTCACCTATGGCAATTCCACTTCTATTCATATAGGTTACAGGTTTTACCAGCATAACTTTATCCCCCTTTATGAATGTATCTCCATAAAGGGAATTAAATTTAAGTTTGTTCATTTTTACCTTAAGCTTTTCCGCTAAATAATCAATTACTTCATAACCTGCATTATGTCTCGTAGCTCTATATTCCTTTCCTGGATTGCCGAGTCCTGCAATTAAATACATAGTAACCTCTACTTGTTTTTATCAATACTTTTCTTATTTACTTGTCTTGCTCTTGCAATAGCTAAACTTCCCTGTTCTACATTATCGGTAATTGTAGAACCGGCAGCAACATAGCCTCCTTCTTCTATTTTAACTGGAGCTATTAAATTAGAGTTACTCCCTAAGAATGCTCCATCTTCTACTATAGTTTTATATTTACTTTTGCCATCATAATTAACAAATACTACTCCACAACCTATATTAACATTTTCTCCTATTTCTGCATCTCCTATGTATGCCAAATGAGCTGATTTAGAATTATCTCCAATAGTAGATTGTTTAACTTCAACAAAATCACCTATTCTTACATTTTTCCCTATTTTACTTCCAGGTCTTATATAAGCAAAAGGTCCCACACTAGTTCCCTCCCCAATAGAAGATTCTACAACTTTAGAACTTTCTACTCTTACATTATCTCTTAAGGAGGAGTTTATTATTCTTGTACTAGGTCCTATTACACAATTACATCCTATTACAGAACCTTCTTCCAAGTATGAATTAGGATAAATTACCGTATCTTTGCCAATAGTGACAGAATCATCTATGTAAGTAGAATCTGGATCAATAATCGTTATACCAGAATACATATGCTTTTGATTAATTCTTCTCTGCATAATCTTACTTACTTCCGCTAACTGTACTCTATCGTTTACAGCTTTTATTTCATTTTCATCTTCCAAAAGCCACCTACCGGTTTTAATTCCTTCTTGGTTTAAAACTTTTATGGTGTCCGTTAAATAATATTCCTTCTGTGAATTATCTCTAGTTATTTTACCTAAAGCATATTTTAATAAACTGCCTTTAAAAGCGAATATCCCTGTATTTATTTCTTTAATATTTTTAATTTCTTCTGTAGCGTCTTTTTCTTCTACTATTTTATCAACAGACCCGTCAGTTTTTCTTACAATCCTTCCATATCCTTTTGGATTGGCTAAACAGGCAGTCATAACCGTTGCTCCGAAACTATTTTCAGAATGATAGTTCATAAATTCCGCCAATGTCTCTTCTCTGATTAGAGGGCCGTCTCCGCAAAGTATTAAAACTACATCTTCATCATCAATGTAGTTTACGGCAGACATTACGGCATAGCCTGTACCATAAGGCAGATCCTCACCTATGGGCTGTTCAACTGTAATTACATTCATACCTTTAATATTGTGTTCTACTTCATCTTTTCCATGTCCTAAAACAACAACATTTTTATCTATGCCTGATTTTACGGAAGCTTCAATAATATATTTGATCATTTCTTTTCCGCAAACCTTGTGTAAAGTTTTAGGAATATTGGATTTCATCCGCGTTCCTTCACCGGCTGCCAGAATAATTGACTTATACATAATATTTCTCCCTCATACAATATGTTTAGAATTACTTTTTATTTGTTTTCCCTTTACATATTACCATATTGTTTACTTAAAGTTGTAATACTTGAATATTATATATCATATTATTTATTAAGTCAAAAAAAGAATAAACTACTTATGAGTATCTTAAACAATGACTCTATATTCCACTTTTTTGACTTTTACCTTTTTATTAATTTAACCTAATAATAAGTATAGATTTTTTGAGAGTTAAATTGCAATTATAATCAAGGTTATTTTATCTTCTGTTTTTTTATTACTCATTTAAAAAATCAACTACTGTTTGTGCCATTACACTTACGGAAGTATAAAGATTTTTATCATCCCATTGAAAATCAGGACTGTGATGCACAACTTCATTACCGTCTGGGGATATTCCCACAAAGAAATATGATGAAGGCACTGCTTGAGAGAAAAAGGCGAAGTCTTCTGCCGCCATGAGAGGTTCTTTCAGTTCCTCTACATTTTCTTTTCCAAGTATCTTATCAGCTGCCCTGTGAACAAGCTCTGTTAATTCATCATTATTAATAACAGGGGGCAAAGCATAGTCTTCATCTATTATAAATTCATATTTTGCTCCCTGAGATTCAGCAACAGCTTTTAACACTTGTTCCATAGAATCTATAATCCACAATCTCAACGAAGGGTCAAAAGTTCTGATAGTTCCGCTTACTTCAACAACTTCAGGTATTATATTATACTGGCTTTCAGCCTTAATAGAGCAAAACGATACTACTGCCGGATTAAAGGGGCTTTTTCTTCTGCTGATTATGGATTGCATATTATTTATTGCCTGTACTGTAATCATAACAGGATCGATACAAAGCTGAGGAGTTGAGCCATGACCTCCTTTGCCGATTACCTTAAAAATAAACTTATCAGGTGCTGACATGGCAGGACCAGCTTTAACCTTAACAGTTCCTTCTAAAAAGGCTCCCCAAAGATGCAGTCCAAAAGCAGCATCCACAGGAGGATTTTCAAGAATACCTTCCTCAACCATCGACTTAGCACATTCACCGTACTCTTCATTTGGTTGAAAAACAAATTTAACTGTTCCATGGAGCTTGTCTCTTAATTGGCTTAAAACCATAGCAACGCCTAACAAGGACGCTGTATGACCGTCATGGCCGCAAGCATGCATTATCCCATCAATTTTTGATTTGTAAGGAAGATCTGCATTTTCCTGTATAGGCAGAGCATCCATATCTGCTCGAAGAAGTACTGTTTTACCTGGATATTTACCCTTTAAAATACCGATAACTCCCGTTCCCATAACATTTTCAGTAACTTCAATATTCAATCTTCTAAGTTCATCGGCAACTGTTTTTGCTGTCTTAAACTCCTTTTGCCCTAGTTCTGGATACATGTGGAATTGATGTCTAAGCTTTATTATATTATCTAAGTATTTATTGCATAAGCCCTTTATTTCATCAGTATACATATTTTCACCCCATCAATTTAAAATAATTTTCTCCATTAATTCTTTGTCCAAATTTCCCCCTGATATTACTATAGCTACATTTTTACCTGCAAAATACTGGGGATTATCCAACAAAGCTGCTACTCCTACGGCACCTGATGGTTCCGACACAACTTTTTCTTCTGTCAATAATAGTTTTGTTGCCTTTCTTATAGATTCTTCACTGACAACAAAAATATGGTCTATGCATTTTTTTGCCATTTTGAAAGGTATTTCCGTAACTCCACCTATTAAAGCATCACAAATACTTTTTTCTGACGGAAACTCTTCATACAGTAGATCATCCTCCAAGGATTTAACCATTGCAGGACATGCAGCTGTCTGAACTCCAATAATTTTTACATTAGGGTTCATATGTTTGGCGGCAACACTTATTCCTGTTATAAGCCCGCCCCCTCCAATGGGAACAATAATTGTATCAATATCCGGATTTTGCTCCATAATTTCCAGACCAACGGTACCCTGCCCTCCTATTAGCTGAACATCAGAACAAGAATCAATATAAGTCATATTTTTCTTTTTCATTTCTTCAAGGGCTGTTTTATGTGATTCGTCATAGTTTTTGCCAACCTGTACAATTTCGGCACCGTAGTATTTAATTTTATCAACCTTTGCCTTAGGAGCCGTTTCAGGGACAAATACCTTAGCATTTTTTATCCCTAATAAATGTGACGCAAAACTTACTCCCGCTCCATGATTGCCCGAGGAAACCGCAATTACACCCCTTTCCTTTTCTTCATCCGTCAAGGATGATATTTTGCTCAATGCCCCTCTTACTTTAAAAGCTTTTTGCTTTTGCTGACATTCTAATTTTAAATATACCTTGGTCTTTTCATCGCTTAACCCCATTGAAAAATCTAAGGGGGTAAGAGAAATATATTTCTGAATCCTGTCCCTTGCATTTACAACATCATTAAAATTTACCATTTTTCCTCCTAAAATGTAATTTTCTCAATTCTATCAAAGGCCTCTTTTAAAAGATCTGCACCTACCGTACATGCAATCCTTATATATCCTTCACCACAACTGCCGAAGGCGTTGCCAGGAAGAGTCAGTACATGGGCTTCCTTTAATAAGATATCTGCTGCCTCCTGGGAAGTTAATCCTGTATCTTTTATATTTATAAATAGATAAAAACTTCCCTTTGGAGGATAAATAACATGCATTCCCTTTATATTATTAATTCTTTCCGCTGCGTAAAAGACTCTTTTTCTATACTCTTCTACCATCGGAGGTTGAATTTTATCCCTCTTTCTTAAAGCATAGATTGCAGCCCTCTGGGATACAGAGGGTGCGGTAAATACTACATTTTCGTTTATTTGTTGAACAATCTTTATAATGAAATCAGGAGCTACAATATTTCCGATTCTCCAGCCAGTCATGGTAAAATTTTTGGAAAAAGAATTTAAGGTAATTGTTCTTTCCTTCATACCAGCTAAAGAAGCAATAGGTACAAAGGGATGTTCATAGCTAAAAGCAGTATAAATATCGTCTGCAATTACAACTAAATCATGCTCTATTGCCATACTAGCAATTTTTTTCATTGTATCGACAGTTAAGCAACTGCCTGTGGGATTGGACGGCGTATTAATAATTATTGCTTTTGTCCTTTCTGTTATGAGACTTTTAAGTCTATCTATATTAATCTGAAAGTCTTCTTCTTCAAAGGTTGGAAGTTCCACTGGAATTCCCCCTGCAAGTTTAACCTGCTGAGGGTAGGGAGTGAAGTAAGGAGCTTGAAGTATGACTTCATCACCTTCATCAAGTATAGCTTCTAAAGCCAAGTACATACCATGACAGGCTGATGTAGTAACAAAAACTTCTTCGTCCCTTACCTCCATACCATATTCTTCTTTATAGAACTTACATATTTCATTTCTTAACTCAGGGTCCCCTCGAAAATCCGTATACTTGGTGTGTCCTTTCTTTGCATCCTCAAAAGCACCCTTGATAACTATCTCATGGGTAATTAAATCAGGATCACCCAAACTTAAATTAATACAATCATCAAAGGACTTGGCTAATTCATCCGACTGCCCCATGGCAGTACTTTGATCCTTCCAATATCTTTTGGCAATAAATCGATTTTTCATATTTTCGCCCTTATATTTCTCTTAGTAATTCGGTAAACTTATCTAATCCTGTTCTTAGGGTTTTTGAATCAAAGGCATATCCTATTCTTACACAACCTTCTAAGTCAAAACATGAACCCGGGGTAAACAATACACCTTTTTCCCTAATTAATTTAACGCATAAATCATAGGAAGGTATATCCTTGTCATAATAAACTAAAGCTGTAGTTCCCGCAAGGGGTTTAACATAACTTACTTCCGGCGTTTCCTTCACCCATTGGTCTAAAATTTCTCTGTTTGTTAATACTATTTTTCTGTTTCTTTCAATTATTTTTTCCTTATTAGCAAGAGCCAAGCTTGCAAACAAATCATCCAATTGACCACAGCTAATTGTGTCGTAATCTCTTCTTTTGAGGCATGCGTCTATTACTTCTTCATCCCTTGATACTATCCAACCCATTCTAAGTCCCGCAAGGGAGAATATCTTTGACATACTTCCTACGGAAATTCCCTTCTCGTATATATCTGCAATTGATACCATATAAGATCCATCTTCAGAAATTCCTCTATATACTTCATCAGACAAAATATATGCATCTACACTCTTAGCTATTTCTACAATTTCCATCAGCATATCTTCAGGTATCCATGAACCTGCAGGATTATTTGGATTATTTATAGAAATCATCTTTGTATTTTTATCTACCAAGCTTCTCAAGAGATCTAAATCTGGAAGAAAGTTATTTTCCGGTTTTAATGGAAGAACTCTTACTTCTGCACCTATTGATTCAGGTATTGAATAATGCTGTTGATAAGTAGGCATTACTGAAACCATATTATCCTCTGGATCAATAAGTGAAATTATAACTTGGTGATTTGCACCTATGGCACCATGAGTAGGAATAACCTGACTTGTCGAAATATTTTTATATAAACTTGCTATTCCCTTTAACAATTCCGGTGAGCCATAAATATGACCATAGGTCATCCTTTTATCCTTTAATGCAGATAAATATTCTTCAGGCTTTTGACCTGATAGCTCTATTAATTCACCCAAGGTCATAGAATCAACACAAGTTTCACCTAAATTGTAAATTGCGTCATCTTCAAAATCATTCATCCATTGCTCTACTTTAAAAGTTTTAATTTTCATTTTGGTCCTCCATTTTTTATTATATATTAACTGTACTTCCTAAAGATAATTTTTTCGCTTCATCAAGTGCTAATTTTGCTGTAGCTAAATCAAGCAAAGCTATACCCGTTGCATCAAATATTGTTACCTGCTCATCATTCTCTCTACCAATTGTTTTTCCTGCAATAATATCACCTATTTCTCCTGCTATATCTTCTTTTTTTATAATCTCCCTAGCTACAGGTATTTCTGCTTCGCCCACATTTACACATTGTGTAATATCATCTCCAAATACCCTTGCATCTCTATATATTTCTGGATCAATTTCTTCTTTGCCAGCCATATCGGCACCTATGCAGCTAAAGTGAGTTCCCGGCTTAACCCATTCTTTCATGATAATTGGTTTTTTAGATGGGGTTACCGTAATAATGATATCACTTTTGCCCGTTGCTTCTTTTATATCTTCCACAGCTGTAAATTTCACTTTTCCGTCCACATTGATGCCAAAATCATTGTTCAAAATGTCAACAATGGTATTTGCCTTCTTATTAGCAGTATCAAAATTAATAGGGTCATAAATCATAACTGTTTCAATTTTGGGGAAAAGCAATAAAGTTGCCGCTATCTGAAAAGTTGAAACATGTCCGGCACCTACAATCAACAATGTTTTTGATGTAGGTCTTGCCAAATATTTAGCTCCTAGTGCACCTGCTGCTCCTGTTCTCATTCCTGTAATATGAGCACCATCTAAAATTCCTAAAGGAACTCCTGTGGTTGAATCTAATACCATTATTAGCCCAACTAATGCAGGAAGATTTTTTTTAATGTTTTCTCCAAACCAAGAAACTAACTTTAACCCAAATATATTGCTTTCTTTCATCCAACCTGATTTAATATCCATATCGGCTACCCCAGCTTCAAACTCATGAAAAACCATCGGAAATACACAAGTTTTATCTTCTGATTTTGACTTGTACACATTTTCCACCACATTTATAACATCTTTCATTTTCAATAATTTTTCTGTGTCTGCTTTGCTTAAAACTTTAATGTCAAACATCTACTACCTCCTGCCTTTTTACTCAAGTTATTGTCCTCTATATTTAATATTTTTTTAATTTTATTAATTCCATATCTTATAGTAAAAAACTTCTGATTACAAGATACTAATAAATAACAAAAGGGTCTTTAAAAGACCCGAGTACTGTTGATATTCAATCATCAGTTACAGCGCTACAGAAGAGCAGCTTCTTCAAGTTTTTCGCTTTCTTCTAAGAGCTTTTCTTCATATGCCTTAAAAACAGCTTCCGCAACAAGACTTCTTGTTTCAGAATTGATAGGATGGGCTATGTCCTTAAACTCCCCATCTGGCATTTTTCTACTGGGCATTGCAATAAACAATCCTTCCTGACCTTCAATGATCTTAATATCATGAACTACAAAACAGTCATCAAAAGTGACGGAAACGATTGCCTTCATTTTACCCTCTGAATTAATTTTTCTTACCCTAACATCTGAAATTTTCATGTTGTCACCACCTTCCCCCTAAGATTATGTCCATTTTTACCATTATACTATATTTAGCAATAAAATGCAAAAAAACATTTTCATTATTTCCTTAAAAAGTATGAAATTATTTTAACAATTTCGAATTGGCCTCTATTTCTATAATTCCTTCCTTTGCATCTATATTGTTAAGTATTAATAATGAAGTATAATCATCTACCAATTTCTTCTCCGGCTCTTTTGTTTCAATTACAACAGCAGTCCCTACTACATCAGCATTAAATTCTTTCATCATATCTGCCATGCCTTTACAAGTCCCCCCACCTTTCATAAAGTCATCAACAATCAAAACTTTTGCCTTATCTTTTAAAGACCTGCGAGATAGAGACATAGTTTGAATATTGTTTGATGAGCCTGAAACGTAGTTAATACTCACTGTCGATCCTTCCATAACTTTATTATTTCTTCTGATAACTGCCAAGGGTACATTTAGTTTTTGGGCTGTCATCAGGGAAACAGGTATACCCTTAGTTTCAACGGTAACTATATAATCAATTTTTTCATTACTAAATTCTGAAGATATGATTTTTGCAATATTCATTACAATATTAGGGTTGTTGAAAATATCCGTCATATAAATAAATCCACCCGGCAATATTCTGTTTTTTTGAGAAAACAAAGAACATAATTGAGAAAGTATTTCCTTCTCTTCTTCAATGCTCAATATTGGTATAAACATAGCTCCACCTGAAGCCCCTGAAATAGTTTCTATTCTACCAAAGCTAAGTTCTGATACCAATTCTTTCACTATTGCCACATCTTCACTTATTGTTGATTTTGCTGCATTAAAAATTTTACAGAAATAATTATAAGAAAATAAATGGTTTGGTCTTTCCGCAAAGATTTTCATTAATGCACCGATTCTTTGATTCCTTTTATATTTTTTCATTTTACCACCGACGAATTTTTTTTATAATTATATACCAAACGTTCGTATATTACAAGCATTTTTTTATATTGAGGGACATTCCTCCAACCCACTAAGACTTTCCTTGGAGAAGGAGGTGTGTCCCCATACCTTATATCTGTCCCCCTGCAAATATTATGGCTCTTTCTGTCAAGACTTCCATAGGATTAATAAAGTTACCTTCAAGTTTATATAAGTATTGTGCCGATGAAAGTTCCGTACATCCTAACAAAAATACAGTTGCCCCTAACTCTTTTAATTCAGCTACACATTCAAATAAAAGGTCCGTACCCATATTATAATTCCCTTTTTTGATTACATCATAAATAAATGACATAATTTTTTCCTGGGTCCTTATAGGCACTATTGTCTTTATGCCTAAATCAGAGTAATATTTTTCATATATTTTAGATTTTATAGTCCCATCTGTAGCCATAAGCCCTACTACAACATCTTTTCCATACTTATTACAAGTATATTTTGCCGTTTCTTCAGGCATGTTTATAAAAGGTATATTAATGCTTGTCTTTATTTCCTCTATAAAATAGTGGGCAGTGTTACAAGGCATTATTAAAAAATCAGCTCCACCTTTTTCAAGTATTTGAGCAGATTTTCTTAATTCTTTTACAGGACTTTCTCCATTTTCCAATATTGCCTTGGTCCTATCAGGAATATTCGTATTGCTATCTATTAAAACAGGTATATGATCTTGATCATTTTCAGCCTTTGTCCTTAAAACAATTCGCTCAAATAAATGGACAGTTGCTAAAGGTCCCATACCCCCTATAATTCCAATTGTCTTCATTTTGCCACCTCATTCATAGTTTGCTTATATTATACCATACCATGAATGAGGTAACAACCATCTGGTTGCATCTTGGGAAGCCAACCCTAGCATAGATCCAAATAATTAACTCCGTCTTCTGGTACTATAATTTTTAAACTTTCATTAGCTCTTCGACCTACAATGAACAGTGTATAATGCATTTTAGGAGCAAAATCCATTTTTGACTCTAGAACCTTACTACCTTCCGGTGTTTTTAATATCAAATCATATCGTCCCGAAGGTAGTGCTACATTACAAGATACACTTCCGTACTTAACATTGTCAAACAATGTAGTTCCATCAGACGTAGTTATAACCACATCTGGAATATCTAAAGACAAGTTAGCCAATCTTAATGCCGACATATTGCCCGTCATATGATGCTCTTTCTCTTCTGGAACCATCAATATATAAATATCTTCCAACTCATTACTATCTGACGAAACAACTGCCGTATATACTAAGTTATAGTCAATATCTATTGTTGATTCAAACAATATTCCATTTTTTTCTCCTGACTTATAAATTATAATCTGGTAAGACCCAGGAGCCAATTTTATGTATTTAGTAAATCCTCCAATGTCCAGATTTTCAGCTATTAGTATTTCATTAACTTGGACGTCTAATGGTGTGTCAAAAGTATTCAGTACCCTTAAATATGACTTTTTACAAAAACAACTACCCAACATAAATGGATTATAACCCATGGGCTCATTATAAGCTGGGTATCCTCCATAGTACGGGTATGTATTATAATATTTATTTATATCAAACATAGCACCCCTCCTTTTTACATTATATGAAAAGAGGGGTGGAAGGTTCTTTCTCTTAATAAAATTTAGACAGCTTCCTGCAAAGGACTTCCGTAATTTCTTGAATTGTAAATACTTAGTATTTCTTTTTCAGTTATATCTTCTTTT
>JAAYRW010000002.1 GCA_012518555.1 Tissierellia bacterium | reverse complement strand
ATTTAATAAGTTATAGTTTTCATTTTGAGATTTATATTTGTCTATATTGTTTTGTATCTCGGTATACTTTTGCAAATATCCTCTGGGGATACCTGCTGGAATACCTTGTTTATTCAGCTCCACTTTTAAGTATTCTATTTTCTTATTTAAAGAATCGATTATCATTTGAAGTCTTTCAGCTTCTTCTTCATACTCTTCTTTCAAAATTTCCCTAATTTTTATATGAAAAGACTCTATTTCACTAAGTTTTTTCAAGTTTGTGTCTGGGAAGAAGTTACTTAGTTCAGCGAATCTATCTAGATTTACTGTATGATTTCCTTCCTTGTTGGCTTTTACAACATTTAATTGGGAAACCAGTCTACTTCTTTTCCTAGTAAGCGTACTAATCTCACCATCAATTAGCCCGCCTTTTTCTGCTTTTTCTCGATCTAACTCAAAATATTCATCTGTTTGATTTTTGCTTAACTTCTCTAGATCCTCATGTAGTTGAGCTATACTTTTTTCATTTTGTTTATACTGTTTTTTTGTAGTTATTTTCCCGTAAGGGAGAAGATCAAATTTCCTGGTACTATTTAAAGCTTTTAGTTTATCGGATACCTCATCATAACTTTTCTTATATTCCTCAATAACCTGATACACATCAAATAATTTTTCGATAGATAGAATTGCCGATTTGAAGTTTTCCTTTTTATGCCCATGCAATGGATTATTTTCATCATAATTGTCTTTGCCATATATCCTAAAGTACCTTCCTATTAGATTTCTGAAGGTAGATTTATATAAGTCCAAATTGTATAATCCCTGCAAAGTTTCATTAAATTCTTCCAGCGAAATAGTTTCCAAAATATTGTAACTTTCATCACAAACATTTACTACATCTGATTTTGTTGTATTTCTACTGAAATATTTATATCCTGCATCAAACTCAAACATAAAATTAATGGTATGAGATCCTACTTTTGTTATAGCATCACTATTTAAATAACTATCCCCGCCAAAAACAAAGTCTACTATTAATAAGAAGGTGGTTTTGCCAATGGAATTATTAGCATTTGCACCACCCAGTACTGTATTAAGCCCAGAATGAAACTTAATAGCAGGTCTTACTTTTCCATAAGCTTTAAACTCATCACATTGAATTTCTCGTAACACTTACTAACACCTCTTCTTCATCGTCATAATCAATTTTACCCAGCCCATAGAGACAGTCCAAGGCTAGTAAGAAATCGTCTATACTTTCAAATTGTCTTTTTATTTCAGAAAACAAACCTAAAACTGAGTAATTTTGCTTTTCTAAAGCCCCTAATATTGGAGCAAATTTCGACAAAGTACTCTCTTCATATGAAAATAATTTATTTGGTAATTGCATCGAATACCTCACATTTCTGAACAAAGTAAGAAATCATAATTTCACATGATTCCTTTCTTTGCTTCGTTTTTTTATGTAACCAATCTACTAAACTTTCATAAATTTCAGCTTGTCCCACTAATGTCTTACTGGCTTCTAGATAAGCCATTCTTACTTGCATTGATAGTTGTTCATAATGGATTCTATTTTCTTTAGCCATACCTTTTAGTTTTTCATCAATAAATAGAAAGTAGCTAGTCACATTTTCAATATTCTTTCTAATTAAGAGAAAATCATTTTTATATATTTTATCCTCTACTTTAACAGCATCATAATTAAGTCTAGGCAAATTTCTGTAATCTACAGCACCTAGATTCTCTAATATATTTTCTATGCCCTTTTCTATGCTTAAGACAGATAGGCTTGTATCGCCTAATTCTCTGTCCATAAGAATATTTTTTATGTCCAATAATTCTTCCACATCATCTTCATTCGGTGATAGTGTATGCAGACTAAAACACTCGGGACATAGGGCTATCAGATTTTCATAATCCTCCATGGAATTATCAGCATCAATTATGGCAATTTCATAACTCGGAGTAGTTTTCCTATTGCTACTTATGTATAAAGGTTTCCCACATTTATTTGGACAGGAACCTTTCGCCTCAATCAAAAGCCGCTCACCATAATAATATTTTAATTTATGTTTCTTTATGTTCCCTATACTTAAATCTTGACTTGAATTGTCTCCTGCACGTTCATAAAGGATTTTAAGAAAGGCATCTGCCGCTTTTTCTCCAACATTGTCTTCAGTTACAGAAGAATCAATCTTAGCAAAGCTTTCTGCAAATTTACCTATTAATGCATCATCTCTACTATTAATGGATTCAATAAAATTTCTGTAATCTAAGCAAT
>JAAYRW010000042.1 GCA_012518555.1 Tissierellia bacterium | reverse complement strand
TAGCTGCTCCTGTTCCAAATCTCTTGTTCAACGTAAGAGTAATTGCTGCTGTTAATGTAGTCTTTCCATGGTCAACGTGACCGATTGTGCCTATATTAACATGGGGTTTATTTCTTTCAAATTTTTCTTTTGCCATTTTTTCTCCTCCCGGATTTATTTTTATATATGTATTGGAGCTTACGAGCAGACTCGAACTGCCGACCTCTCCCTTACCAAGGGAGTGCTCTACCTGCTGAGCTACATAAGCACAGTCAAAACCCTTGTTGCTACAAAGCTAATTATACCAATAACTAAAAAATAAATCAATAGTAATTTATTCAGTATTTTCTAAAAAACAAAGACGTGCCTTTTTCTTTACCCTTTGTAAAGCATTATCAACTGATTTCAAGTCTTTGTTCAATGCCTCTGCTATTTCTTTATAGGATTTTCCTTGGCAGTATTTGTTAATAACAGATTTTTCGTAGTCACTTAGATGGGATGATGCAAATTCAACAAAAATATCCTTTTCTTCTTTAACTATTAAAAGGTCTTCAGGATTAGGTGAATCATCGCTTACTTGTTCTAAAAATTCATTTTCTGAATAGCTAACAGTAAAACAGTTAGTTGGAATTTCATATTTTTTAAACTTTCTTAAGGCAGAAATTATCTGTCTTCTTATACATAGTTCCGCATATCTTTTAAAACTTTTATTATATTTTTTATCATACCTTTTAATTGCTTTTAAAAGACCAATCATTGATTCCTGAAAAACATCGTCTTTTCCACATCCCATTATATAAAAAGAACTAATAATTTTTCTTATTAAATAAAAATACCTTTTAAATAAACATTTTTCAGCCTGGTCGTTTCCTTGGTTGATTTTTTCTACAAGTTCAATATCTGAACAAACATCATATTTATCATCATATTCTATACTATTGTATAAAAAAAGAAAACTATTCATAACTCCCCCGGCTTTGATGCATAGTGAAAAATTACAGCAATTACAGCAACTAGTAAATTGCTATATTTTTCTCCGTATTTTTTCGAGTTTATTTAAAGTTTCTTTGTCTATTATTTGATTGATATTCGTTCCTTTTTGTTTTGGCTTGTCGGTTTCTATTCTTATATCTTTCTTAGTTTTTTCCAATTCTAAAATCAATTCCTGAGCAGTTATACGTACCCCTCCTCTTGACAAAACAATCTGTTGAATAGCCCTGTCAGAAGTGGCAACCTTAACATTTTCATACCTACCGATTTTATCTAATTGTTTTTCGATGTAGCTGTCTGCCGTTTCGTGTTCCTTTGTGTATACAACTTCTACACCAGATACCATCTCTCTTTTTTCTTGACTTCCCTTTACTAAATGCGCATCAAAAACAAGGACTACTATTAAACCATTGTAGGCCTGGTATTCAACAAGAAGCTCTATAAGCTTGTTTCTGCTGTTTTCTATATTAAAACTTACATCTCTATAATATTGCCATTGATTTATTACATTGTATCCATCTATAAAAAGATACTCTTTCTTAGTCCTAGACATTTTATAACGACCTTTGCTTCATTATTTCGTAAATAACAATTGAAGCAGCATTAGAAGCATTTAGTGAATTGATATTACCTTTCATTGGGATTTTAATTAATATATCGCAATTTTTCTTAACTAATCTCCCTATACCTGAACCTTCACTTCCTATAACCAAGCCTACAGGAACTGTATATTTCTCTTCATATATATATTTGTCACCATCCATATCTGCGCCATATATCCAAAGTCCCTTTTCTTTCAACTCTTTTATCGCATCATTAATATTGGTAACTCTACAAACAGGAAGATACTCAATTGCACCGGCAGAAGACTTTGCCACAACACCATTTATCTGAGCTGCCCTTCTTTTAGGTATAATAACACCGTGAGCTCCCAAACATTCCGCAGAACGAATTATAGACCCTAAATTATGAACATCAGTTATTTCATCTAAAATTACTACAAAAGGCATTTCGCCCTTACTTTTAGCATAATTTAATATATGGTCAATTTCCTTATACTCGTATTCCATAGCTTCAGCTATAATTCCTTGGTGTCTTTTGTTTTCACTAATTCTGTCTAAATGAGCTTTATCAACATTTTTAACCGGGACCTTTTTAGCCTTTGCTAACTCAATTATTTTTCTTAATGAAGCTGAAGCCTCCCTATTTACTAGTATAGTATCAATTTGAGTATCGCTTCTTAAGGCTTCTATTACGGGATTTTTACCTTCTATTATTCGCAATTCTTATCATCCCTTTCTATTATTATCTTAATGATTTTATCAAAAATATACATCAGCCTGTCAATATTGTTATTCAAAAACAAATATCCCAATAATGCCTCAAAGCCTGTTGCATATCGATAATCCATAAAATCAACGTTTTTAGGAGAAGATGTAACTTTCGCATTTCTTCCCCGCTTAACTATCTTCAATTCTTCTTCTGTAAGTTCGTCCTTCAATTTATTTACGATGTAGGCTTGAGCATTGGCCTTAACAAATTTAACAGTAAGTCTATGCATTTTATTAACATTTATATCATGGTTATTTATAACATAACTTCTAACCAATAGTTCATAAACAGCATCACCTGCATATGCTAACTGTGCAGGTGAATACATAGTCCTACTGTTTATTCTATCATTTATCATATTAAAAGTTACCTTTGTCGAAATTAATTTATCTTTTTCCAATTTACACCTTGTCTCGTATCTTCCAACATTATACCTTTTTCTAAAAGCTCTGCCCTTATTTCATCTGCTAAAGAGTAATTCTTATCCTTCTTTGCTCCCTGTCTTTTTTCAATCATTTCCTCTATATAGGAAAGGAAATCTTCATCTAAATCATTTTCTTCATCTTTTAACAAATCTAAGGACAAGACCTTTTCAAAGTCCTCGATTAAACTTACTTTCTCACTATTATTTAAACTATCCGTCTTAACTACTTCGTACAATACTGTAATTGCATTTGCTGTATTCAAATCATCAGACAAGCGTTGTTTAAAGTCATTCTTGAATTTATCATAGGTTTCTGAGTTTTCGCCAATAGTACCTTCGGCATTATCTTTAATAAATTTAGTCCTGCTCTTAAGTTTATTATATGCATTTTCTGCTGAAGCAATGGAATCAAAAGAAAAAGCCAACTGTTTTCTATAATGAGAATTTAATACAAAGTATCTATAAGCTAAAGGATTATAGCCCTTCTTTTCTAAAAGTGAAAGAGTAAGAAACTCTCCCTTGGATTTACTCATCTTTCCTTCATTATCTATAAGGAATTCACCGTGCCACCAATATTTCACCCAATCTTTTCCTGTATAGCTTTCCGTTTGAGCTATTTCATTAGTATGGTGCACCGGAATATGGTCTACACCTCCACAGTGAATATCTATTTGATCTCCTAAATTTTTAAGACTTATTACAGAACATTCGATATGCCATCCAGGATAGCCTTCACCCCAAGGCGAATCCCACTTCATAGCTTGGTTATCGAATTTTGATTTAGTAAACCACAAAACGAAATCCTGGGGATTCTTCTTGTGAATATCTACTTCCACATCTTCCCTTGCTCCTACCTTCAAGTTATCTAAATCCATTCCTGAAAGCTTGGTATAATCTTCAAACTTTGTTATGTCAAAGTAAACATTTCCGTTAGCAAGATAAGTATAACCCTTTTCTGTCAATCCTTGGATAAATTCTATATAGTCATCTATATAGTCTGTTGCCCTTGCTATTATTTCCGGCTTTTTTATATTTAATTTCTCAATATCTTCAAAAAATGCATCCGTATAATACTGTGCTATTTCCCAAACAGTTTTATTTTCTCTTTTAGCACCTTTAAGCATTTTGTCTTCGCCTTCGTCTGCATCAGATTCTAAATGACCTACATCGGTAATATTCATTACTCTTTTAACCTTGTAACCTAGGTATTCTAAAGTTTTTTCCAATATATCTTCATGTATATACATTCTTAAATTGCCTAAATGAGCATAGTTGTATACAGTAGGTCCGCAAGTATATATTTTTACCAAATTTTCATCTCTAGGTATGAAATCTTCAATAGTTTTAGATAATGTATTATAAATTTTCATACGAATCGCTCCTCTCCACTACATGTCATTATATAATACCTATGTTTTAGTATCAAGTTAATTTTTTACTAGCTTACTAGACAAATAAGTCTGCAAATATTTCGACTATTAAATCCTCTTTCACAGCTAATGACAATATCTTATTATGTTTTATAAATCCCGGTACATTCTTTATATAGCTAGTAGGATTTTCTTTGAACTTTTCAATAATAATTTTGATGAAATCCTCCGCTCTATATATTTTAAATCTTTCAACCTTATATTTTTCTGCAATTCTTTCGAAAAACCTTAAACATATGTCCTGGTAATCATTTCGCCCTTTCATGTCCAATATATTTTCCAATCTAGGTAAAATATTTTCAAAAAATACCCTATCTTCACTTATATCCTCATAGCCTAATAATTTGCCTATGGAAAGTATTTTTTCCTTGTTTTCATGGTAAAATTTAAGCAATAGATCTAAATAGCTCTCCTCAAAGGGAATGCAATAATATTTAAAGCCCTTAAGTTTTTTGAAAACTTTCATAGTATCGTAATAACCTAAATTTATGAAGTATTCTGCCCTTTCACGATTAAAATCAAGGGCACCTAAAACTCATCCTAAACTTTCCATCGGTTGAATATAAGTTACATTAAGATCTTTAATTTTAACTTTTCTAATGA
Organism: Tissierellia bacterium; assembly: GCA_012518555.1. Lineage (GTDB taxonomy): Bacteria > Bacillota > Clostridia > Tissierellales > Sedimentibacteraceae > Sedimentibacter. Next base: position 10,390 of record JAAYRW010000042.1, on the reverse strand, counting down.
TACCTTTAGCCATAGTTCTAACGGCAATAATATTTTTATATCCCTTATTTGCAAGAATATCTATAGGCAAGTTGTTGTAAAAACCTCCATCTAAATATTTCTTACCGTCCATTTCTTCAATTCTAAAGGCAGGAAGATTAGCGCTAGCAATTAAAAAATCAACTAACTTTCCTTCAGGTATATCCTCTATTAAAAGTTCCATAGGTTTCCTGTCGGTTAAATTCACCGTAACGATTCCAAAGTCAATATTTGAACTACGAATTTTATCTTCATCTATATAGGTCTCAAATAGTTCCCTGATTTTTGAAGTATCTAAACCTCGATTAGCTAAAATTTCCTTGGATTGGTGTAGTAAGTAGGAAAGGTTAATTTCATTGAGATTAAAATTAATATCAAATAATTCATAAGAATTAATACTGTACCATACTTTTTCCAGCAATTCATAATCCCCTTGAACCATCATAGCCCCATTAATAGCTCCGATTGAAGTGCCGGCAATTCCCCCTATTTCTATATTCAATTCCTTTAGCGCTTTATAGGCACCAACATGGTATGCACCTTTAGCGCCTCCCCCTTCTAATACTAATCCGTACATAGCACCACCCTATTCAACTGATAACAACTTTACCGAACTTACACCGTTGATTGTTCTCATTTCCAACACTACTTCATCTATAGATTTACTAATATCGGAAATATCCAAGGACACATTGACTGATGCTTTTCCATTTATAGGGATACTTTGATTTATAGTAAGAATATTTGCATGTTCTGTAGACAAATAATTTAAAACAGCTGACAAAACACCCTTTTCATGTTTTAACATCATAGATATTACAGCTTTTCTACCAATTGAGTTTTCAGCTGGAGAGAAAACATAATCTTTATACTTATAATAAGTACTTCTACTAATTCCTACTACTTTAACTGCTTCACTGATTCCTTTTACGGTCCCGTTAGTAATTAAATTTCTTGCTTCAATAACCTTATCATATACATCAGGTAAAATCTTTTTACTTACAATTAAATAATTTTTCACGTCCTCACCTCTTTACTATACAGGTCTTAAGTTATGTAATTTCTACCTTCGCTCCATCTCTATCTACTTCTAACTCTTTTATTTCCCATCGGTGTTTTAATTTGCTTATCCCACTTTTAATTTTCTCCGAAAATTCATCATTATCGACAATATTCATTAGTGTAGGTCCCGAACCGCTGATAAAAATCGCTTTTGAACCGTCTCTACAGCAGATTTCGCTTACTTCAGCACATTCATGTATTAAAGTCGCTCTATAAGTTTGATGTAATTTATCTTTTAAAGCTCTTCCAATTAAATTTAAATCTCCTATTTCCAAAGCTTTTAAAAGAACTGAAACTCGAGATATATTAAATACAGCGTCACTAAAAGCCACTTTCTTAGGAAGAATTTTCCTGGCTTCTATTGTTGAAGTTTCAAAATTTGGTATTAGAGCACAAAATTTTAATTTATCGCTTATACTATATTGAATACAATAGGGTCTTTCCTTTTCGACAATAGAGGCAGTTAATCCTCCATATATACAAGGAGCTATGTTGTCAGGATGACCTTCAATTTCAACGGCGATCAAAAACATTTCATCAATGGACAATCCAGCCTTAAATATTGCATTTGCACCGTAAACTCCACCTACTATACAGGCAGAGCTACTTCCTAATCCTCTGGAAACCGGTATCTGAGTATCCATGGTAATTTTTAATCCTTTTATACTTTTTCCTAACTTTTCTGCCGTATAGGCGAAGGATTTATATACTAAATTATCTTTATTGTTGTAGATTTCCGGGCACCCTTCGATTACTATATCTTCTCCAACTTCCTCAAAGCTATAAACATTGTACAAACTAAGTGCCAAACCTAAAGTGTCAAAACCGGGACCAATATTGGCTGTAGAAGCAGGAACAGTAACTTTAACCATTTATCTCACCTCATTTATTCTTCTGTGTTTTTGATGCAAATATTACATACTCTTCCATCTTGTTAACATTACATACTTGAGAATGCTTTACTTCTTTATTTTTTAAATTATTCAAATTCGCAGGTACTTTTACTTTAGTTTTTTGCGATAAATTTTCCATTAATTCAAATTCATCTTCATTAGCACTACCATACAAGGACTCATATACACTTTTAGAAAATTTGTAGGGACTAGCAGTAGAAAGAACTATGTTTGCTGTTCCATCTCCGGTTTCTTTTCTATAATCTTCCATAGTTTTATAGGCTACTGCAGTATGGGTGTCCAACAAGTAACCATATTTTTCAAAAGTCTCCTTTATAGTTTTTTCGGCATATTCTTTTTCTACAAACCCTCCGTAAAAATCTTCTTTAAGCTCTTTTAACATTTCGTCAGTTATAGTATATCTACCGGTGCTCTTTAAACTCTCCATGAAATCCCTCACCATACTATTGTTTTTTCCACTTAAATAGTATAGAAGTCTTTCAAGATTACTAGACACCAATATATCCATTGAAGGAGAAATTGTTTTGTGAAACTCTCTATTTCTATTATATACACCGGTGTTTATAAAATCATACAATACATTGTTTTCATTGGAAGCACAAATTAATTTATTTACCGGTAGCCCTAAGACCTTAGCGTAATATCCGGCTAAAATGTTACCAAAATTCCCCGTAGGGACGGCAAAATTCACCTTGTCCCCTATGTTTATAGCTGCTTTTTCAACTAATTTCATATAAGAATAAAAATAATATACTATCTGGGGAACTAATCTTCCCACATTAATAGAGTTGGCAGAAGATAATACCCTATTCTTAGCTTTTAGTTCTTTATTTAATTTCTCATTAGAAAATATTTCTTTAACCCCCGTCTGCGCATCGTCAAAATTACCCTTTATAGCACAAACGAAAGTATTGTTTCCTTCCTGAGTTACCATTTGAGTTTTTTGAACCTGACTCACTCCTCCCTCAGGATAAAACACTAGGATTTTCGTCCCCTCTACATCCTTAAATCCTTCTAAAGCGGCTTTTCCCGTATCTCCTGAAGTAGCAGTTAAAATTATAACTTCTCCTTCCATATTATTCATTTGGTAAGCTGTAGTCATTAAATGAGGCAAAATTGAAAGAGCCACATCTTTAAAAGCAGAAGTAGGTCCGTGGAAAAGTTCCAACACATAACTATCTCCTACCTTTACTACAGGAGTTATTTCTTCCTTGCTGAATTTATCCCTGTAAGCATTTTTTACACAGGCCTTGATTTTATCTTGAGGAAAATCATTTAGCATAATTTTCAGGATAATTTCCGCAATTTCTTTATAGCTTTTTCCCTGTAATTCATTTATTTGGACTTTTTTTTCTTCCAAATTTCTCAATACATACAAGCCACCGTCATCGGCAATTCCCTTTAGAACTGCCTCTGAAGCAGTTGCTGTAATCTTAGAATTTCTCGTGCTTTCATATACTTGAACCATCGAATCCTCCATCTTAATATAATAATATACTATATACTGTTCTCGAAACAATTACAAGTGTTTTTTAAATAAGACGGATTATTCGACAAGCTTGTTTTTTCCACTTTCCTAATAAATGCTTTTATTAAATTATCTTATATGATAAAATAAGCAAAATTACAACTTAAGGAGTAAGAATGAAAAATATAAGTATACTTGGTTCTACCGGCTCAATCGGAACTCAAACATTAGAAATAGTAGGTGAACATCCAGATAAAATTAAAGTCGGCTCCATATCAGGAAATACCAATATTGAATTATTAAAAGAACAAATCATTGAATTTAAACCTAAACTATGCTGCGTCATGAATGAAGAAAATGCTTTAAAATTAAAAAAAATGCTTCCTCCCCATATAAAAACAGAAATTGTTTCGGGAATGGAGGGACTTATTGAAGTAGCAGAATATGAGCCTAGTGAAATTTTGGTTACTGCTATATCCGGAATGATCGGTTTAAAACCTACCCTTGCTGCCATAAAAAAAGGTAAAACTATAGCCTTGGCAAATAAAGAAACTTTAGTTACCGGCGGTCAATATATAATGAATCTTGCCAAAAAAAACAAAGCCACCATACTGCCTGTAGACAGTGAACATAGTGCTATATTCCAATGTCTTATGGCAAATGATACTAAGGCCATTAACAAAATAATTTTAACTGCTTCAGGAGGACCATTTCGAGGAAGGGATATAGAATATTTAAAAAGCATTACTGTTGAAGATGCTCTTAAACATCCCAATTGGTCTATGGGGAAAAAAATTACCATAGATTCTGCAACTTTAATGAACAAAGGTTTGGAAGTAATAGAGGCAAAGTTTTTATTCGATATAAATATCGATCAAATAGAAGTTCTAGTCCACCCTCAAAGTATCGTTCACTCAGCGGTGGAATTTATAGATCATTCTACTATAGCCCAGTTAGGACATCCTGATATGAGGGTACCGATACAGTTCGCTCTATTTTATCCAAAACGTATGAAAAACAGCTTTGAAAGTCTTTCCTTAGCTACTATAGGCACCTTAACCTTCGAAAAGCCGGACATAAATACATTTAAATGCCTTGGTCTGGCCTTTGAAGCATTGGAGGTTGGCGGTACAATGCCTACAGTTTTAAATGCTGCCAACGAAGAATGTGTAAAACTGTTTTTAGACAAAAAAATAAATTTCCTTTCTATAGGAAATATAATTGAAGAAGTGATGTTAAGCCACTGTCCATGGGAAATTGATTCAATTGAAACGATTTTAGCAGCGGAAGAATATGCAAAAACAAAAATAAATGAAATTCTATAACTTAAATACAGTCTACATACTTCACACAGGATACTTTATAAGGGCTTACTTATGTAGCCTATAACCTACATGCTTAAGATTATAGTAAGGAGAATATATGAATTATTATGTATTTTATTACCGTCTACGGCCATAAAATAAATGGTGCAATCATTATGGGAACCGGTCAGCAACCCAGGTCATTAATAAAACTTGGCCTATATTTGACTAGGTTCATGGCACTTGTGAAAGGGTGGGATTATAGAAGTAAGTTTGTAAACTACCTTGTTATAGGTCAAAACAACATAGCCTTTAAACCAGCAAGAACAAAAAGCGATTGGCTTACAAGAGATGACAAAATCGTAGATACCTACTTAACTGATAGGAGAATTGATTTTATATTCACCTTAAAAGGATTTTATAATTTATTTAGCATTATGTTACACATGAATGAAAGAAATCAAAATATACCTAAAGAACTGCCTACTTTATTAGTTTCAGGGCAAAATGATCCTGTGGGAAATTTCGGACAGGGAGTTCATAAAACATATAATATATATAAGTCAATAGGCATGAAAAATATTTCAATGAAATTGTACGAAGAAAAATAGGCATGAAATATTAAACGAATTAGATCGTCAAAGTGTATATGAAGATATTTTAAAATGGATTAAAAATAACTGTGATTAAGGGGCGTCCCCCAGACCCCTCTAATCAAGCATGTCGCGAATCGCTCTGTTGTTTATTTCCTCATCTACATTAACAATTATTACATCAATGCCGATTTTTAAAATTTCTTCCCACTTAACCCTCCGAGGCTTGGTCTTTCCCAACATACCCATAAACCTACTTGCTTCCTCTATATAAAATGCAGTAATTCTTCCAAGATTTAAATCTATTTCCACATCGTCGAATCTGCCCATAATTTCACCATCTTTAATGTTTATTACATCTTTCTCCAGCAAATCCCAATAGTTTATCAACAGAGCCACCACCTTAAATACAATTTATATATCTTATATATAATAAGGTATGTACTAGAATTATTAATTATGACAAAAAACACTAGATAAAAAGACGAAGTACTCATCCTTCATACTTCGCCTCCTTTGTCCCCCTAGCTACAATGTTTTAAATCCTTTTTTAATTTGTGTCAGTGCAGATTTTTCCAGCCGTGATACTTGAGCCTGGGAAATTCCTATTTCCTCAGCTACTTCCATTTGAGTTTTCCCTTTATAAAAACGCATATCAACTATTTGACGTTCTCTTTCGGATAAATTACTTATACTATCTTCCAAAGTTATTCTTTCAATCCATCTCTCATCAATATTTTTTTCATCCTTGACTTGATCCACTACATAGAGAGAATCTCCTCCGTCATTGTAAATTGGTTCAAACAACGATATAGGCTCTTGAATAGATTCTAATGCAAATATAATTTCTTCCTTATCAACACCTACTTCCTTTGCAATTTCAGCGATAGTAGGCTCCTTGGAATGACTTGCAGTCAACCTTTCCCTTGCTTGGAGGGCCTTGTAGGCTGTATCCTTCATAGACCTGGATACTCTTATGGAATTATTGTCTCTCAAATACCTTCTTATCTCTCCAATTATCATGGGGACGGCATATGTAGAGAATTTTACATCTAAAGACAAATCAAAATTATCAATAGCCTTAATTAACCCGACGCATCCAATTTGAAACAAATCGTCAACAGGCTCATTCTTTGAATTAAATCTTTGAATAACGCTTAAAACGAGTCTCAAATTACCCTTTATAAACTCATCTCGAAGCTCATCATCACCTTCTTGGATCTTTTTAATCATACCTCTCATTTCTGATGTCTTAATTGTTGGCAATTGAGAAGTATTAACGCCACATATAACTACTTTGTTTATCATCGTCGTTTTTCCCCTTTAAAGAAATTATCCCCCTTTAAAATTATCTCCCGGCATATACATTTTATACAGCTTTACTAATATCCTTTTTTAGTCTATTTAGTATCTTTTTTTCCAGTCTTGATATATAAGATTGTGAAATTCCAAGCATATCGGCCACTTCTTTCTGAGTGAAACTCTTAGTATTATTAAGTCCGAACCTTAATTTCATAATCATATACTCTCTTTTGTTTAACTTTTTAATTGAATTGTTTAACAACCATAAATCAACTTCATTTTCCATATTTCGGAATACTATATCTTCATCTGTACCTAGTATATCGGATAACAAAAGTTCATTACCATCCCAATCAATATTCAGAGGTTCATCTAAAGAAATTTCCGTCTTTGTCTTTCCTACTCGCCTTAGATGCATTAAAATTTCGTTTTCAATACATTTTGAAGCGTAGGTTGCAAGCTTGATATTTTTTTCTGCTTTAAAAGTATTTACTGCCTTTATTAAACCAATAGTTCCTATTGAAATTAAATCCTCCACATTTATACCTGTTGATTCAAACTTTTTTGCAAGATACACCACCAATCTTAAATTATGTTCAATTAATTTTGTCCTCGCTTCCTGAGATTCATTAATCTTGCTTATTATTTCCCTTTCTTCCTCTTGTGTCAAGGGTGCAGGTAAAGTATCGCTTCCTCCTATATAAAATATATCTTTAACTAACAGCTTATCTATTAAAAAGTTAAATATTTTTTTGTAAAAATCTTTAACAGCTAACATGCTCATTCTTAGTCTCCATCTCCCAATCAAGTAATTTTTTAAATAAAAGTGCGTCATAACTGCCTTTGCTGATTTTTTTTGGATAAACTCCCATAATTGCATTAATACTTCCGATACCATCTACTATTTCGATTTTGTCTGGCACTATACAAACCATATTTTCGCCCTTAGTGCTAATGGTATTAAATTTAATAATCCTTAAACTATTGCCTTCATTGAACAAATTTTCATAAGATCCATCTTTATAAAAGTCCATAATCCTTTCATATAGCCCTTCATCTAAAAGGTCTTTAATACAGTCAATACTAACTACCATAACAGGTTTTCCCGTTACTGGATCTGTCAGTTCATTTCCAGTATCAATATATGCCTGCAAGTTTTTGCTTTTAGTAGCTATAGAAACTGTTACACTTCTTTTGTAATTATGTTTCAATATTCTGTCCTTAACTTCTTTAAAAAAGAAATGCAAGGCTCCATACCCCATAAATAAGGAGATGATAATTGCATTCACCGTTAACTTATCATAGGTAATATAGTATAATGCAGTAATAATTCCCACCATTAACAAAGATGTTATATAAAAGCAAATAATAACTCTTATATTAGTTATAATTCCTTTTGAATCATAGGCAATCATTATCATTAACACTGAGATGCTGAATTTTACTATGAAATATGTCATAAATTCCTTTCCTATATACAGGGTCAAAACAACATACAAGGCACCTACCATGGAAGCAATAACTAATCTTTTGAAAATTATTGTGCTTTTTATTAATTTTCCCGTAATAAAAAGCAAAATAAAATCTATTATGAAATTTTCAACGAAGACATATTCAATGTAATAAACCATCTATCACTCCTATGACAAGCAATGTAGTACACATTATATAACAGACAATAAAAATATTTTGTCATAAACTGTAATCAAAAATAAAAAAAATACGCAAGAATGAATACTATTGCGTATTTTATATAGTGACAATTTACAATTATGCTTTAAATTTTTCTATCATTTCCTCCATAGTTTTACTTTTTTCAAAACCTTGGACTAATTCAACAGTCTTAGATGTATCTCCTATTAATATACCTCCTGTTAGCAATCCATCTTTAAAGTAAAGCTTAACATATTTTTCATCATTTCTTTCAAATGTTTGGTATTCCGTATTGGGGTCAGAGCCTACATCTCCAATTGAAAATACACTGGAAGCAAAAGCATTTAAGGTTGTTGAAGGAATTATTGTTTCATATGTGTATTTTCCGCCTAATAAGTTTATTCCTGCAGTCTTGCCTTGCTCAATAGCCTGACTCCATAAAGCATAATTTATGCCGTCATATTCAGCACAATCACCGCAAGCATATATGTCTGGCACAGAAGTTTCCATTTTTTCATTAACTACTATTGCTCTATTTATTTTAATTCCCGTATTTGCCGTAATTTCAGTATTAGCCTTAACCCCAGTTGAAACAATTACAAGATCTGCATCTACAATTTCCCCATTATCTAATAGAATCCCTTTTACTGCTTCATCTCCTACAATTTCCTTAGTCCCTACACCTTTTAGAAAGCTTACCCCTGCTTTATTAACAATTTCCTCTAATATTTCTGAAGCACTGTGATCTAATTGCCTTGGTAAAATCCTGTCTGCCATTTCTATAACAGTTACTTTAAGTCCTAAATTTTTTAGCTCATTAGCAGCCTCTAAACCTAAAACTCCTCCTCCTATTACTGCTCCTGTCTTCTTACCCTTAGCATAAGCTTTTATGTCCTTACCGTCTTTTGCATATCTAAGTGTAAATACACCTTTTTTGTCTTTACCGGCAAAAGGAGGTACAAACACTTCCGCTCCTGACGCAATTATAAGTTTAGTGTAGGGTACTTCATCGCCATCAGCCAATAGAACCTTTTTATTTTGGGTGTCTATTTTTTCGACTAACTTATTTGTTAGCAGTTTTACATTATTTTCTTCATACCAATTGTCATTCTTAATTAACATTGATTCAATTGAAACTTTATCATCACTTAACATCTTTGAAAGCTGAGGTCGGTAATAACCTTTCACACTTTCCTTTGACAATATAGTAATAGTACTTACTTTATTTCTCTTTCTTATTTCGTCGGCAGCTGCCATTCCAGCTCCACTTCCTCCGATTATAACTATATTTTCTTTTACATCAGATTCTGCTGTTTCTTCTACAGCATCCATTTTAACAAAATATTCCGATCCTACTCCACAAACGGGACATTCCTTAGGAACCTGAGCTCCTTCAATTATTTCACCACATACAGTACATTTCCATTTGTAAATCTTTACATCTGCCATTTCATTCTCCTTAAAATAAATTTTCACATTCACAAAAACAAAGTTTCAAGTACAATTCACACAGAACTTATTAATTTTCCTGCCACTTACAATTATACCCAATTTTCTGTCAGTCAATCAACGAAACTTCATACGAAACAGCCAGCTACTAGACTTTATTTAATCTAAGGTATAGGTGTAGCAATACTTTTCAATTAAAAAAGGCGGGAATCCCCGCCTTTTTGCCTCTACTATGGCCATAATTTGTTAGGTTTCATACCTGTCCAGATTTCTTCTCCATCATCGTCATGAATATAATCATGACTGTTGGTTGCTTCCAAGAAGCAAAACTTTCTATGATTAAATTTTTAAAGGAGCGACTGGGAAAAATTACTGCTAGGTTAGAGCTTGAACCTACATACAGCTGTGAGCCTGTTACTGTTACTGACTCAAGTGTATGACCATCTGCCAATCTTCCTGCTGTTATGCTGAAAGCATTATTTGTCAAGGCCGTTCCGTCATCATTTCTGTTAGATAGGATTTTAGGTTAGGTTTATATACCCTTTATTACTAATTATAAACATAGTTAAAACAAAAAAAGACCACCAGGTGGTCTTAATGCTAAAAGTATTAAAATATATACATATC
>JAAYRW010000041.1 GCA_012518555.1 Tissierellia bacterium | reverse complement strand
CCCGGGATATCTTTTGCTTCTATAGTAATACGGCTACCCTGGTCTTTAAAACCTAGCAAATCTATAAGAGCATCGAATATATCACTTTCTGTAATTATTCCCACCAACTTACCATCTTCAACTACAGGAAGCGTACCTATTCTATTTTCCCTCATTATAACTGCTGCTTCTTCTAGTAAACTAGTAGCTTCAATAGTTATAATCTTTTTAGTCATTGCATCCTTTACCGTTAATTTAGACAATAAGTAGTTAATTTCAAAAATACTTAAAGATGTAGCTTTTGTAGGTGATACTTTTTGAATATCGCTTTGCGTCAGAATTCCTACGACTTTTTCACCATCTACTACAGGAAGCCTTTTGAGACCTTTTTCTTTCAAAAGGGCTACTGCATCGGAAATAGGTGTACTAGTCGTCGTCGTGTATGGATCTTTAGTCATTCTGTTTTTTACATACATAGTTATTCCCCTCCCAAATATGATTTTTGAATTTCATCACTTTTTGCCAATTCTTCGCCTGTCCCGGTCATTACAATGGAGCCTGTTTCTAAAACATAGGCCCTATGGGCAATAGACAATGCCATCTTAGCATTTTGCTCTACTAAAAGTATAGTAGTACCTGTTGAATTTATATTTACAATTATACTAAATATTTCCTTAACAAGCAAGGGGGCTAGCCCCATGGAAGGTTCATCTAATAAAAGTATTTTAGGTCTTGACATTAGAGCACGACCCATAGCAAGCATTTGTTGCTCGCCTCCAGACAAGGTACCTGCCAATTGTTTTTTACGCTGACCTAAAATAGGAAAGAGTTCATAAATATCTTCCATATCTTTTTTTATATTTGCTTTGTCCCGCCTTAAATATGCACCTAATTCCAAATTTTCCACTATTGTCATAGCCGGAAATATTCTTCTTCCTTCCGGCACCTGTGACAACTTCATTTCAACTCTTTTAGAAGCAGATAGATTTGTAATATCATTACCTTCCAGGAGAATCTCTCCACTAGTTGCATTATTAAGACCGGAAATAGTACGAAGGGTAGTAGTCTTACCAGCACCATTAGCACCGATCAATGTAACTATTTCCCCTTGATTTACCTTTAAAGAAACATCCTTAAGGGCATGAATAACTCCGTAATGTACATTAAGATTTTTTATCTCAAGCATTTTACACATCCTCCCCTAAATATGCTTCTATAACTCTTTTATTGTTTTTAATTTCCTCCGGTTTTCCGGAAGCAATCATAGTTCCATAATCTAATACGTATACTCGTTCACAAATTTTCATTACTAAGGACATATCATGTTCAATAAGCAGTACTGTCAAATCAAACTCATCACGAATTTTAGCAATAGTTTTAGTTAAATGCACCGTTTCATTAGGATTCATACCTGCTGCCGGTTCGTCTAACAAGAGTAGTACCGGTTTAGTTGCCATAGCCCTTACTATTTCAAGATGTCTTTGCTCTCCATAAGGAAGATTCTTCGCCATCTCATCTTTCTTATGTGAAAGATCGAAAATATCTAGCAGTTCTTCTGCTTCTTTTCTAAGTCTTTCTTCCTCTTCATAGTATTTATTTGAACGAAACAGTGCAGAAGGTAGTCTGTAATCTATGTTTTGATGCATTGCTATACGAATATTATCAAGTACGCTTAAATCTTTAAAAAGCCTAATATTTTGAAAAGTTCTTGCTAACCCTACCTTTGTTACATTGTTGGGCTTAAATCCGGCTATTTCCGTTTGTTCTCCATCTATATCTAATTTTATGCTACCTGAGGTAGGTTCATATACTCCGGTAAGAAGGTTGAAGAAGGTGGTTTTTCCCGCACCGTTAGGTCCGATAAGTCCTACCAGCTCACCCTTATCAATATGCATATTGGCATTAGATACTGCTGTAAGTCCGCCGAATGACTTAGTTAATTTTTCAACTGTTAATAGTGACATAGGACCCTCCTTACTCAACTTTCTCATTTCTTCTAAATTTAAATAAATCTGTAACTTCCTTAGTACCTAGTAAACCTTGAGGTCTAAACAGCATTATTATTACAAGTAAAAGTGCATATATTATCATCCTCAATGAAGAAAAAGACTGTAGCATGGTAGTGATTACTGCCAAAAGTACTGCAGCAATTACAGAACCTGTAATTGACCCCAAACCTCCAAACACTACAATAACTAAAATATCTATTGATTTCTGAAACCCAAACATTGTTGGATTAATAAAGTAGAAATAGGATGAATATAAAGCTCCCGCTACTCCGGCAAAAGCAGCACCTATAGCAAAGGCCATTACTTTATACTTAGTAGTATTAATACCCATTGATTCTGCCGCTATTTCATCTTCCCTAATTGAAATACATGCACGACCCTGAGATGATCTTACGAAATTATTTATCAATACTATTGTAAGTGCCGTAAACAAATATAACCAAGTCCAATTTGTAAATCTGGGTATACCGTTTAAGCCAGCAGCTCCATTAGTTATTTCCATATTTAAAAATACAACACGGATAATTTCAGCCATACCTAGTGTTGCAATGGCTAAATAGTCTCCTTTAAGTCTAAGAGTAGGTATACCTATTAACACTCCAATGATTGCAGCTGCAATTGCACCTATTAGAATACCAGCAAGAAAACCAGATGTAGATTTCATTGACATGTTAATAAGGGCTCCTGCATAGGCACCTATTGACATAAATCCTGCATGACCTAAAGAAAACTGTCCTGTAAAACCTGTAACTAAATTTAAACTTACGGCAAGTATTATATTAATACATATTGTAGCAATAGTTATTTCATAAAAACTGCTTATTGTTCCGGTTGTCAAAAGAAGCTGGACAAGGGCATAAATTGCTATTATTATAATTAATGTAAATATATTCTTTTTATTTAATACTTTCATATTACACCTTCTCCTTCGTATCCTTACCTAATAAACCGGAAGGCTTCAATATCAATATTAAAATTAAGAATGCAAAAACTGCAGCATCCCTATACATTGAATTACCATAGCCGGAAACTAATGTTTCAAGCATTCCTATAGAAAGACCACCAATCATGGCACCGGGTATACTTCCTATACCACCGAAAACTGCCGCAACGAATGCTTTTAATCCAGGCATCATACCCATAAGGGGATCTATTGAATTATAGTATATTCCAACCAATACTCCACCGGCACCAGCTAAAGCTGAACCGATTGCGAATGTAAAAGAAATAGTATTATCTACTTTTATTCCCATAAGTTGAGCTGCATCCTTGTCTGCAGATACTGCTCTCATTGCCTTACCAACCTTAGTTTTATTAACTACATACTGAAGAACAATCATCAAAATTATTGTAGTAATAACAATATATATTTGTTGCATATTAATAATAACACTTCCAAATCTAAATACTTTTTGAGAAAGTAATCGCGGATAAGATCTAACTTCCGGTCCTACAAAGTACATCATAGTATATTCTAATAATAAAGAAACACCTATAGCAGTAATCAAGACAGCAATACGGGTGGAATTCCTAAGGGGTTTGTATGCTATCTTTTCAATACTCATACCTAATACAGCACAAACTACCATAGAAATAATTAGAGCAGGAATAAAACCTAAGCCTGTATATGTGGTTACTGCAAACCCTACATAAGCACCGACCATGTACACGTCTCCATGTGCAAAGTTTATTAACTTAATAATTCCATAAACCATCGTATAACCTAAAGCTACCAAGGCATATATACTTCCCAAAGAAATACCGTTGACAATTTGTTGCATAAATTGTTCCAAGGCTGCACCTCCTTCTGTTGCTATAAATAACAAGTTAGCATATCCATGCTAACTTGTTTTTCCATTTAATAGTTAAATTAATTAGGATCTACCTTAACACTTGTTGCCTGAACGCCATTTTCCAAACCAATAACTACGATGGATTTAACTGGGTTATGATTTTCATCCATATCGAAAGTTCCTGTTACACCTTCAAATCCCTTTGTTTCGGCAAGAGCATCCCTAATGGCATCTGGATCTGCCGAACCTGCACGTTTAACTGCATCTGCAGCCCATCTTCCTAAGTCATAACCTAAAGCATTAAATGCATTTGGTTCAGTACCATATTTTTCTTTATAAGCAGCGATAAAATCTTGAACTATTGGATCTTCATCTAATGAAGAATAATGATTAGAAAAATATACATCAGTTAAAGCTTCTTCTCCTGCAAGTTCTAAAAGAACGGGAGAATCAAATCCATCGGCACCAAGTACTGGAGCATCTATACCTAAGTCTCGTGCCTGCTTTATGATTAAACCTGCTTCTTGATAATATCCTGGAATAAATATTACATCGAAATCTTCTCCTCTAATGCTTGTTAATATTGCATTAAAGTCTTTATCGTCTTTTACATATCCCTCTTCTGCAACTAATTGTCCTCCTGCTCCTTCAAATGTAGCTTTGAAGTTTTCAGCAAGACCTTTACCATAGTCACTTGAAGTGTCAGTAATCATAACTGCCTTAGTTGCATTTAAATTGTTTAATGCAAAGTTTGCCATTGTTACTCCTTGGAAAGAGTCATTAAAGCACAATCTAAATGAATAATCATAAACATTGCCATCAGCATCTGTAGTAACTCCTACGTCAGCAGTAGATGAGGAAGAAAGTACAGGAATTCCATTGCTTTGAGCTACAGGAATAGTAGCCATGAAATTTCCTGAAGTTGCAGGTCCTAAGGACATAACAACCCCTTCCTGAGTCATAAGTCTGGTTGCTACAGAAGTAGCTTCTGCAGATTCTGATTTATTATCAATTTTTATTGGTTCAATTAGTTTGCCATCGATTCCTCCAGCTTCATTTATTTCATCGAAAGCCAACATAATTCCGTCAACACTTGACTGTCCATAAGATGCAACCCCTCCCGTAAGTTCGTAGTTAATACCTACTTTTATTACATCTGCATCTCCTCCATTAGTTGCTCCTCCATTACCGCAACCTACAAGCAAACCCATTATCAATATTATTGAAAATAGCGATAATATAGTTCTTCTTTTCATTTAAAATACACCACCTTGTTTTATTATAATTAAAGGATATCTTAATACAATTTAAGTAACTTGTCAATATAAATTTCTAAATAAAAAGCCCTCCCCTTAGGGAAGGCTTTCAAAAATGTACTTTAAAGTGTGTACCTATTAATTTATTAGCAGTTGTCACCAACTCCGCCTATACCACAACTGCAGTAAAGTACTACTAACAATAAGAAGAAGAACAACAAGCTATCATTATCTCCAAAACCACCAACTCCACCTAACAATCCATCATCTCCGCAGAAGCATGCAAGAACAACTAAAAGTAAGAAGAAGAATAATAAACTGTCTCCGCTATCACCCATTATATTTTTAAACATTTAGAACCTCCTAATAATAATAATAATTTTTATATATATTATTCAAGAGGACTGTCAAGTGTTACTTACTAAACATCATTTAATGATTTTAAATAAAATATTATTTTGTCCATAAGGCCATTTTTCTTGCTACAATAACAACCATAATTTACTACTTTATCTTTTCTCTTATATTTATGGTAATTATGCCTTAAATTTTCCATGTTATCTACCATATCTATTAGATAGCCTTTAGAATAATCATCTTCATAAAATTCGTTTGTCAGTCTATTTAAAATATATAACAATTCTATTATGTCATACATCTTATTGACCCTATCTCTATCATAATGTCTCCTGTCCACTTCCATCCCTCCATTTATAATATTATATGAAGAGATTACAGCACTGCTAACTTAAAGGTAAAATATTTACACCAAGTAATTATGCAAATAACAAATTCCTCCTTTGTTTTTACAAACTTTTGTTATATAATATAGATATAAAATTAAGAGGTAGTAAAATGAAGGCATTCATAAATATTATAATAATAGGACTTATAGGTTTGTGTTCATCAACTTATTTATTTAATTTATCACCTATTGATTACAGAGGAACTATAGAAATCGAAACTCCTGTTGAGGAAAGCACTCTAAGTTTACAAGTAAATGAAGAAGAATTCCTAAATCCTGATTCTATTACCATTCACCATGTGTCTACTAAGGATGAAGTTATAAAAATTGTAACTAACAGTATTTTTAATGTGGACATATATAAAGAAGACCAGTTGATTAAAAGTAGTGTATCAAACTTAGAACTTATTTCACCATCTGCAAATGCTACTATTTCAGTAAGTGAAGATAATCCTATAATAACTACTTTGGATATAAGTCAAAAGAATATAAATTTAGAAGATGGAATATATACTTTTAATTTTAATTCAAATTTAATAAGAGGAAGTAAGTCAGTGCTATCTGTAACCGTTAAATACGATACTGAAGGTAATTATTATCCAGCTGTTAATCTAGCTCCTGAAGGAAAAAAGGGTTTAACACTTTTCTTTGCCACAGAAAAAGGAGATGCTTTGATTCCGGTTACAAGGTTTGTAGTAGAAGACAAATCCATCACCAGAATGGCAATAGAGCAACTACAAAATGGTCCTCTAAACAGCCAGCTAAAATCTGTAGTAAAGGATGTTACAAATACTACCTACAATAACGGAAACGTAGTAATAGATATTCCAAGTTCCTATACAGAATATAATGAAAGTATAGGAGAATTAGCTTATAAGTCTTTCGTAAAAACAATATTTGCTGTAGATAGATACTGGCCTATTTATAGCGTTAATTTTACTGTTGACAGAAATAGAATTGATACATACTTTAACGGTATAGAAAATTTATCATTAGCTAATAAAGAAAAAAATTATTTAATTTATATGGCATATAAAGCAGAAGATAGATACTATTTATTTGATTATCAATTAAATCCGGAACAAATAGGAATAATTCCCGGTGACTCCTTAGAAATAATTGCCCGGAAAGTATTTGATGCCTATTTCGATACAGAGATTCCATACGGAATAAATCCTATACCTAAGTTAAGTCTTAATAATACATTAATGGAAGGAAGAACTCTTATATTAGATTTTAAGGAAGACTTGTTAAATGTTCACAAAGAAAGAAATGATTTAAGATATATGATGGTTGAATCTTTAATATATACATTTACGACAATACCTGGTGTCGACAGTATTAAAATAACCGTCAATGGAGATGAAGTAAGTAACTTCGTTAAAGATTTAGACACTACAGTTCCATTGTATCCATCGGAATTTATAAATCCTGAATTAGTTGAAGAAGCTATTCAGTAAAAAAGTAAAAGGATAAAAAGTGTTGATTTTAATTAATCAACACTTTTTTATCCCGGCTTATTTATTACCACACTTATTATCGAACTAATAAATTACCTATGGGAGTATTTTTGAATACTGCCAAAAATGCTGCAGATACTACTATACCTGCGGCAGACTGTACTAGATTACCTGGAATTTCGATTATAGTTGATAGGAAGTTTCCAACCATCAAAGAACCTACTAGATAGTAAGCTAGAACCTGCCAAATGCTTCCTAAAACCGCTCCACCAATCCATTTGTTTTTCATAGATGAAGGAAGCTTTTCGATAAATGTTCCCATAATCAATGCCATAAGAGCTTTTATAATAAAGGTAGGTAGAACATAAAAACTATATCCCCCAATAAAATCTGCTAATGCAGCACCTATTGAACCAGCCCAAGCACCGTTTTTCTTACCTAGTAGAATTACTCCTAAAAATATAAATCCATCTCCTAAATGAGTATAGCCGCCTGTTATAGGGGAAGGTACCTTAATAATAAAAGTTGCAACACAAACTAATGCTGCCAGCAATGCTGTATATACCATTTCCTTAATTCTATCTTCAGTCATGTTTTCCACCTCATTATCGCTTTCCTTTAATATATTATACAATATTCTGTACTCTTTAAAAGATACAGTTTCTAGTTTTGTGTCCATGACAGAAAAATAAGCATAAAAATACTGTGCACCCTCTTTCGACAATACATCACAAGCGTTACTCCTACAGTTAGCTCAAACCCAGCACCCTCGCGTCACACAAAATGTTCTACTTACTGCTGCTTCCTTCCGGACCTGACAGGGTTCATAGGATTTTGTTGCGCAAGACCAAGTTCTCAACACCACTTATAAAAGTCAGACCTCACAATGTAAGCCTCTGAGAGGGAGTTCAACCTTGCTATAGCGGATTGCAAGTACAGGGCACCGCTACCTCCCCGTTTAGCACAGTACAAAAATAATAACACAATTTAAAACAAGTGTCAATGTAATAATTTGCCGTTAAAAATTCAAATCTTATTTAATAAAAATTTCAAAATTATCGCTATACCTTATGCTACCATCACTGAAAATCCACATGGCTTCAGTATCAGGCATAGAGTTGATAAGTTCCAATCCTTCCTCGAAAGGCATGGTGAAGGTTGCCGTCGAAAGGGCATCTGCCATTCCCGAGTCTTCGCAAATAATAGTAACAGCCGAGAAAAAGTTAGAAGGATACAAGGTATCTACATCAATTATATGATTGTACTTTTCATCGTCTACTATATAGTATCTTTCATAATCTCCACTAGTTACCATGGACACATCGTCTATTTTAACTAATTTTAAAATAGATTGTCCTCTGAGAGACACAGGATCTTGTACTCCTACATTCCAAGGATCACCGGTAACTACGTTGCCATTTATACCTCGGACATTGCCACCAACTGACAGTAAGCCGGAAGTCAAACCCTTATCTCTTACGATTTTGCTTACTTGTTCAGTAGCATAACCTTTAGCAACTGCACCTACATCTAAACTCATTAAAGGATCCCTAAGAAAAACCGTAGACTCTTCTTCATCAATTATAATATCTTCAATATTGGTGTGTTTTGATGCTTCTATCAACTCTTCTTTAGGTGGTAGTTTTGCATTTTCAGGATCTTCTACTCCCTCGGTTCTATAGTTATGCCAAACTTTTAAAACAGAACCAAAAGCAATATTTGTCTCCCCATTTGTTTTCTCATACATATCTATTGAAAATTTAAGTAAATCTATAACTCTTTCATCTACCTGAACAGCTTTTATGCCTGCATTATCATTGATAGTTTTAAGATTATTTATACCTTCATATTCATTGTAAATATCATATAGCTGATGGTATTCCCTTAAATTATCATAAATAATTTGAGAATATTCTGTAAACTCTTCTTTACTATGTGCAAAACCAACAATCCTGGTTACAGTATCAAACAACATTATAAATTCTGATTCATACCTTACCAGTTCCTTTTCTTTACAAGCAGTAAAATTAAACAAAATCGCAATTACTATTATTATGGAAACAAATTTTCTTACCAACTTACACCTCTTGAAACCAAAGGGGCACTGCTGCCCCTTATGTTAATTATTTACATTATTAAATGCTTTTTCTATATTTGCTTGGAAGTCTAAAATTCCAACTGTTACAGATGATATTAAATCTTCATCTGTAGGATAACCGCCTTCATCAACGGAAATTCCTTTTATTTCTTCAGCAGTCTTACCTATAGAATAAACTGCAAAAGCATCTGCTTGTTCATACCATTCTCTGCCTATTGCAGAAGCTCTTTTCATTCCGTAACCTTCACCTAACTCTACCTTAGTTATAGGAGCAACTGATAAATCAGTAGTTATTTTACCTTCTGCATCAAAATTAACATTTGATTGAGATGCATCTATTACAGAACTTGTGATTTTTCCTTCTGCATCAAAAGTTGCCGCCGTATAGGTTGAGTAAGCTTGAGCTAATCCTTCATCATCAGCAGTTGCATCTTTAGATTTAGAAATTGTAGTCGTAACTGCCAATCCTAATTTATCATTAGCATCTGCTCCTAAATTTTCTGCATTTAATGCAGCTTTTTCAATAGCTTCTTTGTAAGGGTTTATTTTCATGGTTACAGATGATATTAAGTCAACTTCAGTAGGAACTCCTGACTCATCCACAGCGATACCTTTAACTTCTTCAATAGTTTTTCCACTTACATATTCAGCAAGTGCATTAGCTTGTTCATACCATTCTTTATCTATAGTAGATACTCTACCCATACCATAATCTTCTTTTAATTCTTGTTTAGATTTATATACAGTTTGCAGATCAGGTACTATTTTACCTTCATTAGTAAAATCTATAACAGTTTGCGCAGTATCTATTACAGTTTGCACTATTTTTCCCTCTTTGTCAACAGTTACTGCAACAATTATTGAATCTGTTTGAGCAGCTCCATCATTTTCACCTGCATCTCTAGATTTTTCTATTGATGAAACAACTGCTAAACCTGTTTTAACTTCACCTTCTTGCAAGGGTTCTTCCGATGCCGGTTCTTCTTTAGCTTCTTCTTGTACCGGTTCTTCTACCTCAGGCTCTTCTGCCGGTGGAGTTTCAACCTGAGTTTGTTCTTGTGCACATCCTACAAAAGCAAATAAGGACATGGCTAATACTAATAGTATTACTAATGATTTTTTCATTACTTTCCTCCATAAAATCATAATTTAGTATATAATCAGCCTTTTGCTGCTTATATCTACTTATCTCGCCACAATATTCACAATCAATACCATGACGATACAAAGATGGTAAGGTTTGTAAAAATACGTTTTCAAGTTCAGTATTGTCAAACGCTGTTCTCATAGATTGCCTTAATAAATGGATACAAGGATTTTATCTTTTATCCTCTGTATCCTATCCTATAAGACAATTCATTTGCTGCTTGTTTTATTATTGTAGTTAATCTCTTAATCTTTTCTTCAGTCATTCTGAAAGCAGGACCTGTTACGCTTAAACTGAACTTTACATCTCCATTATGGTCAAATATAGGTGCGGCTACGCACTTTACTCCTTCTACAAATTCCTCATTATCAATTGCAACTCCCTTATTCTTCATTTCCTCTAATTTCTTAATAAACTCAGGTCTATCGGTTATTGTATTTGAAGTAAACTTAGGAATTTCCTCCGGTATATAGCAATTAATTTTATCTTTATCTTGATGGCATAAAATTATTTTTCCATCCGCCGTCGTATATACGGGAGCTTTGGCTCCTATTTTTGTAGAAGTTTTAATGGATTTATCACATTCTTGTTTCTGTATCCAAACTACATCTGCACCGTCAAGCATGGCTATATGCACTGTTTCCTCAATCTTCAAACATACTTCATTTATTAAAGGCAGTGCAGCATTTCTTATATTTATAGAACTCATAACTAGATCGCCGAATTCAATAAACCGTATCCCAAGTCTGTATTTTTGTGTACTTTCATCTTGGCTAATAAATCCGTGATGTTTAAGGGTCGTTATAATTCCATGAACAGTACTTTTGTTTAAACCTAACTTATTAGATACTTCCGTCAGTTTAAGTTCTTTTTTTTCCTTTGTAAAGCATTCTATAATAGCAACAGCTCTATCAATAGACTGAACCGTATTTCGTTTTTTCATATTCACCTTACTCGCAAATTTTAGCACAATGTCTTAAATAAATCAATAATAATTAATATATTAACAGGTCTTTTGCTTAGTTACAAATATCTATAGTAAATTTGTTTTTATTTTTTAACCCTACTATTATTAATATATCTAAAAACATTTTATATGCTAGATAATAATAACACTAGGCAAATAAAATGTCAAAGGAAAAAATATCAATTATTATAGACACGTTGAGATAAATAGGTTAGAGTATATATAAATACTTAAAAAAGGAAGGGATTTCATGATTACTAAAGAAAAAGCATGGGAATTACTGAAAAAATATAATAAAGAGGAGTTTCATTTACAACATGGAAAAACAGTAAGCTTTGTTATGGGCTACTTTGCAAAAAAATTAGGCTATGAAGATGAAGTTGAATTTTGGGAAGTTGTAGGTCTTTTACATGATATTGACTTTGGAATGTATCCCGATGAACACTGTGTAAAAATGCAGGAGATACTTGCCGAAGAAGGAGTGGACGAAAAAATTATCCACTCAGCAGCAAGTCACGGATACGGCCTTACAGATGTAACCATAAAACCAGAGCACACTATGGAAAAAGTACTCTATGCCACCGATGAATTAACCGGTTTAATAGGAGCCTGTGTATTAATGCGTCCTTCAAAAAGTGCCTTAGATATGAGTCTAAAATCCTTAAAGAAAAAATTCAAGTCTACAAGTTTTGCTGCTGGGTGTTCCAGAGAAGCTATAAAAACAGGGGCTGAAATGTTAGGATGGGAATTAGATCATCTCCTAAGTGAAACTTTAGAAGCAATGAAAGAATACGAAAAATCAAGTAAAAACCAATAGATAAAAGGAAGGGACAGGTCTCATTTAGAGCTGTCCCTTTAATCTTAATTCACCGAAATAGGTGATTTTCTCAGTTTTCTTAAATCTTTCAATTTGTTTTTTGTTAGAGTAAATACTAGGCATGAAATTACCGTTATAGGTATTACAGTAAAAGTAAAAAGCAATATTTTATTAGTTACTGATAGGAAATTTCTTTCCGCATACCTAATCATTATTGTTAAAATTAGTGGGTGCATCAAATATATATAATAGGAACTTTGTCCAAATACTTTTATAAAACTATAGATACTGCTTAATTTTTCCTTCATTAATAAGCCAAAAGAATAAACAAAAAATACTGACACTGAAGAGAATACAAACCACACAGAAGTATAATAAGCCCAATTATAATGAGAAACAAGAGTGTAAATTACACTCATTATTACATATCCTGCTATAATATACTTTATATTTTTATTAATCCACCTTATATATTTATCCTGTTCCATAGAAACATATATTCCTAACATATAAAATACCATGTATTTTAAGAACAATCTATCGGAAAGGTCAAACCTTATAAACTCTGCAGATAAATAAGTTATTATTCCGGCTATTATGAGAATAGGAACCTTCTTTTCAGAATTTTTTAAAATAAAATAAAATACCGGCCCTACAATATACATTTGTACAATAATTATTACGAAATAAAGATGGTAGGACATGGTGCCATGCAATACTCTATCTATGAAAAAGCTCATATCTCTGGTATAGTATCCAAAATGAATGTAGATATTATAATAAATCAGACACCAAACAAAGTATGCAAGAAGAACCTTTGATAGCCTCCTTACAAGGAAGTCAAAATATTTAAACTCTCTATTTCTATTACTGTAGCTATAAAAGCTTGTAACACCGCTTAAAAATATAAAGACAGGTGTGGTGAATTTTAAACATCTATTTAAAAAAAGCATTAAAATATTTGGAAAGCTTCCACTAATATACTCTGTTACTCCTGTTGCCGTTATATGCACTATCATAACTGCAAAGCAGGCAACAAATCTCATATAGTCTAACTCATATAATTTACTTCTATTTTTAACTGAGTTTATTTCTGACATATATACTTACCACTCTTTCTAAAGATTTTGACTATTCTAACATTTATTAAATCAAAAATCAATTTTTTCAAATATTTTTAGACAAGTCTATAGACAAAATGGGGACTTAACCCTGTGTTTGGAAAAGGATTAAGTCCCTTTAATATTTTTAGTCTTTTCTTAAAAGTCAATTTAAATTCTTCTTCCTATATTGCTTTAAAAGGTATATGTACTTTTGTTCTGCAGCTTCGACTTTGTAGATTGCATAATCTACTAAGTCTGGCTGGGTAACATTTTCAAATATGTTTTTTGCATCTTCCCATTCTTTTTTTGCATTTTCAATATTTATATACATTTCATCTTTTTCAGTTTCTCTTTTGACTTTGAAATTCCGGATAATATTCTTTATGCTTATTTTACTTTGGATACCATTCATGGAAAAAACCTCCTATCAATAATATTATAGACAGGATGTTCCTTTTTATACCTGTTGGTCCAAGAAAATTTTCCTACATTTAGAGTGTATTTTATAATAAGTATACCCTAGCTATTTTCCTTTTCTAATTTTAGCAAATGCTCTTTAATAGGCAATCCTCCACCATAGCCTACTAATTTTCCGTTTTTTCCAATTACTCTGTGGCAGGGTATAATAATAGAGATAGGGTTTCTATTATTTGCCATTCCAACAGCTCTGGCCGCCCTTTCATTACCAACTTCAATTGCTATATCTTTATAACTTTTGGTTTGTCCATAAGGTATTTTTTTAAGAGCATTCCAAACTTTTTTTTGAAATTCAGTTCCCGATAATACTATGGGTAGGTCGAAAGTTTTTCTTTTACCTTCTAAATATTCTACTATCTGCTTATAAGCTTCCTTTATTAGAGGAGTTTCTTTTATTTCCCAATCTAAATCTTCATTACCAAAAAAAACATCAGTTATGGCATTACCATCTTCTCCAATAGCTATTTTACCTATTTCTGACTTATAGTAATATACACTTTTCATAGGTCCCTCCTAAAGGAATATTTCCGGCTCTTTTCTTTCTGTAAGTTCAATTTCCAATTCATATTTATGTCTTAAATAATCTTCATCATCGTAGTACTTGGCATTAACAGGACAATTTTTAATGCAAGCTCCACACTTAATACATATGTAGTTTAATTTACTAACATCATCATAATCAATAGAGCCCATAGGACATAGGGATACACATAGTTTACAATCAGTGCAATCTTCATTAGTCTTAGGTTTTATCTTTCTAAAATCTACATCTTCCCCTTTGTCATCCTTAGGTTTATAATAAGGTCTGTAACTTTCGTTACCGGGGACAACCACTTCTTGTCCACTTCCAGAGGAAATTTTACTATGGATTTGATTTGCAAATCTACTTACCTTTTCTAAATCCATTTTATCAGGTCTACCTTGAGCTAATGTTGTGGAAAAAGAATGTTCCCCCACAAAGGCTCCGCCAGCTATAACCTTAAAACCATTTGCTTTAAGTATATTTTTAAGTTCAATTAAAGCATCATCATAATCCCTATTGCCAAACAGTACCACTGCAACAGCTTTCGCTCCGTCAGATTTAATAGTATTTAAATAGTTTATCAAGACGTTGGGAACTCTGCCTGCATATACAGGTAGCCCTACTATAACTATATCTTTGTCATTAAATTTCAATGATTTCTCCCTATTTAAAGGCTGAGTAAAGTCGTGAAAATATGTATCTGATTTTAAATTTTCAGCCAGATCCTTTGCTAATTTACTCACTACCTTCTTAGTAGTTCCCGTAGCACTGAAAAAAACTCCATTAACTTTATATTTCAAAATTTACCTCCCTAAGTATATTCATATACTTATTGTAGCAAATAGAAGCTTCAAATACAATAACTTCATTGATAATTTTCAGACTTACTTAACTTCCTCATTCTTTCTATTTAATAATTAACAAAACAAGGGCACTGAACTTCAGTGCCCCTTTGAATTAGAAAAGAATATCATGGTTGTAAATTCTGCTTCCACTTTTTTCTTTTCTTTCATCTCGGTAATAATTTGAGTATGCCGGATATTCCGAAGACGTCATTTGGTTAAACGAATGAATAGCTAAATAATCACATACTTTATGTTTCATATTACTACCGTCAGTTCCATGAAATCTCTGTTGCTTATCCATCGTAAGTCAGCTCCTCTATTTCTGAAACTACAAATATTATCTCTCTTAATAGGAATTTTATTAAAGTATAATTTTCCATATTTTCATAAATAAAATCAAATCCCTACACATCCTTAACCCCTTCCCCATTTAAAGACTAGGTTAAACTATGTAACATATATTCAATTTTATTTTTGGGAAGTGGTTTGCTAAAATAATATCCTTGAATTCCATTGCAACCTAGTTCAGCAAGAACATCTAACTGACCTTTAGTTTCTACTCCTTCGGCAATTACTTTAAATTTTAAATGTCTAGCTAAAGTTACTATACTCTCAAATACAACTTTGTTTTTATCGTTTTCAATATTATCTATGATTGATTTATCTATTTTCAAAGTACTAATACGGTACTCAATCAAAGAGCTTAAATTAGAATATCCGGTACCAAAATCATCTAATGCAATGTTAAATCCATTTTCAATAAGTTCATCTATTATTCCAACGTTTTCTTTACAAGTTCCTAATAATGTTCCTTCCGTTATTTCAATTTCCAATTGAGAATGAAGAATACCATACTTTCTACATAAATCTAAGAGTTCAGCTATAAAATCTTTTCTCTTTATTTGAAGAGGAGAAATATTTATAGATATAGTTTCAAAATCGTAACCTTTCTCCCTCCACATAGAAGCTGTTTTTAAAGTTTCTTCCAATACCCAACTACCAATTTCTACAATATACCCCTTGCTTTCGGCAATGGGAATAAATTCATTAGGCGGTACATAACCTATTTTTTTATTATTCCATCTTAAAAGCACTTCAAAGCCGGAAACCTTATTACTTAAAATATCCATCTTTGGTTGGTAATAAAGATACAGTTCTTTATTAGTAATAGCATTTGCTAACTGACTTTCTATTAAAGTTTCTCTAAAATAAGATTTTGAAACTTCCTTATCAAAAAATGTACATACATTTTTACCTATTTGTTTGGATTTATTTATGGCACAATCACAAAATTTTAATAATTCATCGGCATCTGAGCTATCATCAGGGAAAATCGTTACCCCTAAACTTAAATTTATATTAAATTGATCGCCTACTACTTTAAAAGGCTCTTTAAAATGATCGTATATTTTATTACACAAGTCTTTTACTTCTTTTATACTGTCAAAACTATGGATTAAAATTATAAATTTATCATCATGGAACTTGGCCAATTCATAGTACTTGCTAAGTATGGAGTTAAGAGATTGAGAAAAATGTAATAAAAAATCATTTCTAAATTGAAGACCATGGTTATTAACTATATCCCTTAAATTATCAATATCTACATATATCAATGCACCACTTTTATTAGATGCTTTAGACCTCTTTGTAGAGTTTTTTAGTTTTCTAAGAAAAAATTTATCATTTATAAGATTGGTAATAGTATCGTGTCCTTCATGAAGTTTATTACCTGTAACATTAAACATTATTAGATGTAGTATCCTGTCTCCCCTAACTTGGTCTTTAAATATTTTCCCCCTAATTAAGACCCACTTAATTTCCCCTGCCTCTGTTCTTATCCGAAATGTACTAAGATAAAACATAGTAAGACCCTTAAGGTAATCATCTAAATCTTGTATTGCCAATTCCTTATCTTTGTAGTAAGCAATACTGCTTAGAAATTCAACCATATTTTTAACTGAATGTAATTGATATCCTGATATATTTTCAGCTATATAGATTTCATTATTATCTATATTCCATTTACAAATTCCTATATCTCCTACCTTCAAGGCGTGCCGGTATATTATGTCAAATTCCTTTGTATCAGATTTATATTCTGTATTTATAGACATACAAAAATCCTCCTCATAATGGAATTATATATATTAATATAATACCTTCTTTTACGCCATTTTAAACTTTTAATTACATTTTTTTATAAGGATCCAAATATAAAAATATCAGTGAATTCACTGATATTTTTATTAACTGGTTGAATTAAAGTATACTTCTGCCGAATTAGGAGTAAAGCTGCCTTCTGCAAACAAAATATCTTTTTTCATTTTAATTTGAACTAAGTTTAATACTCTGATTAATTCAGCCCTTTCATTTTCATCAATAATGAAATCTACTCCGTATTCATACAAATTATCATCCTCCTCTATTCTTAAAGGACGACCAACTACCTTAATTTCAGTATCTAAAAGATTAGTAGTAAATAACAAGGAAATATCTTTGTCGATAGGTAGTTTGATATTATTCTACTAGTTTTATCTTTATGAACTTTTTGTATGAATGATTTGTCTATTTTCAACATGTCGATGTTAAAAGAGTTCAAGTATATCAATGAAGAATAGCCTGTCCCAAAATCATCTAAAGCTATTTGTATGCCGTAAGATTGTAATTTTCTAATGTTAGGCATAATCCATTCAGCTTTATTTATTAAAACACTTTCCGTTATTTCAATAATTAGAAAACTATGGTTTAAAAGAAAACATCACTTGACTGACGTTCTAAAGTTCGAATTCTATTGTTATATTCTACTAATTTATTTTGAAGTACTTTATTTTCAGTTACATCTTGTATTACGCCGATAATTCCTACAACTTTATTTCCTTCAAAAATAGGTTGACCTTTTGAACTAACATATTTCACAGAGCCATCTGCTTGTGGAATACGATAATCGTGTTTATAGCCTTTACCTTTTAAAGCTTCCTTAAAATCATCATGGAATCTTTGTCGATCTTCAGGGTGTACTAATTTCAGTAAAAGTTTCAAGCTTCTATCAAATTTAGCAGGATCTATATTAAATATATTGTATACTTCCTCTGACCAGAAATTTGCATCTTCTTTAACATCATATTTCCAACTGCCTACCCCGGCTACCCTTTGGGCTTGATTTAAGTTATCACCAATTTCCTTTAAATTTTTTTCTACAATTTTACGGTCTGTAATATCATGAATGATACCTACCATTCTTATAGCTTTATTATCTTCAGTATATATGGCCTTAGTTTTCTCGTATAAATACTTGATAGTACCTGTAGGTGTTTTGATTCGGTAATCTACTTCATGTTCTATACCTTGTTTTTCCTCATATTTTATTTTCTTATATTCATCAAGATCATCAGGATGTAGAAAGGAATAATATTTTTCTAAGTTGCCCTTAATATCTTTAGGACTACATTCTATGATGCGGTAAAATTCATCTGAAAAATAAATTTCTTCATTTACTAAATCCCGTGTCCAGCTTCCCATATTAGCAATCTGTTGGCTAATTTTGTAGTTTTCTTCTTTTATGTCATCGGTCTTTTTGCTAGCTTTCTTTAAACGTCTTTTTAACAGTAACACTTCTACTTCTACCCTCCGATTAAGAATGATCGACATTAGTCTTAAATTAAATAAAAAACAAGGCTTTATGCCCACTATTTTGCAAATCTCTTATATAGCAGCTGCATAGCCTTTTTCTAAAAAACTTAAATGATGTATAGCTAATTCTGTCATTGGTTTTATTAACCATAAAATACTATCTGCCGTATATTTATTAGGCAGATAGCTAATTATACCATTTTTGTTAATTCGACACAAGTTTACAAAAGTCATATTTTGACAGTAAATTTCTACGTTTGTTAATAAAACAAAACACCCTAATTTATACTTAGTTTTTCTATTGCCTGCTTTTCATCTGGCAGGAAGAATAGGTCTCTCCCTTTATTACACTCATAAATAAAAGCCTTCAGACTCTTACTTGTATATGTAGAGAAATCTCCTACGATGGCTATTTTTATATGGTAAGTAATAAACTTTTGTAATATTTCTCCTGCTAGTCTAGTACTTAAGTCAAAAAAGTCACCACAAATTGCTGATTTATTTAAAATTATACGATTAGATCCTGTTTCATAATTTATTGTTGCTATAAAATCCAAGGCTGATTGAACACTATCAATTACTACTTCTTTACTATTTACAATAGCTATTTTAATATTATTCTCTTCTATGGTTTTTATCTTCATACATGTACCTCGAATTTACTCTATTACTATTTCCTTATTATTTATATCTAAAACTGAAACTTTACTCCTTCCACCTAAATTATCCTCTACTAATTCTGCCAAATCATTTAATGCATTTTCAAATTCTATTACTCTAGTTTCGTCTACTAATTCAATACATAAGAAAGCATTAGTAGTATTTTCAGTAAGCATCGTTCTTATTGCTTCACGCCAGTTCCAGCATCTGCAAATTGCTCCTATATCATCTTTATAGACAATTTCCCCTTCATAGGGAGGCGAGTTCTCTTCAGTGCCCAATGGGATAAATTTCTCATTTCCAACAGCCTTAGTTAATCTTATATTACCAGCAAACTTGTCTATATCTTCACCACCACAAGGTAATGCATACCTTAATGAAATAGAGTTGTAAATATCCACAAGTGGATTAATAGTTCCTATATGGTTACCCTTATGAGCTCTCTTTAGTAATGCTTCTATGGATGACCTGGCACCTTTCTTTGTTTTAAATTTTCGGAATGCCTCTCTCCATACTTTTATTGCTAAATTTTTACTAAATTCTGGGTTCTGTAGATACTGCAATGCTTCCTTTTCTGCCTTTAAAATCATTTCTTCATATTGCCCTTTGTCTTTGATAGAATTATCTATCCCCTGACAAATTACAACCCCAATCTTTGCATTAGGGAATACTTCTAAAAAATCATCCTCAATAATAAATTTCTTCATTTGAATATCTCCTCAATATTTTTATCATTATTTACTGTTCTTATCTATGATTCTCTAATTCATTGCCATTAGCATCATAAGCTCTATAAATCCTTAATTATTTCCTCATCTAAAATTTTCTTTCTCTTTTTCCAATCTGGCATTAGTGAAGTTAAGAATGTATAAAACCTATTATCATGGTTCTTATACTTAAAATGTATCAGTTCATGGAGGACTACATAGTCTATACAATGCTTTGGTGCCTTAATTAAATCTGTATTTAGAAGAATAATTTTATTTTCTCTATGACAAGACCCCCATCTTAACTTCATTTCTCTAATATTTATTTTTGGTCTTGGTATATTGTAATTCTTAACTAACGAATACATTCTTTCCAAGGATTGATTAAAGTGAATATTTACCTTTGCATTTATCCAATTATTAAATAACTTCTTTTTTCTATTAAAATTATCTTTGTCTTTAACATAGATATAAATATAAGCGCTG
>JAAYRW010000040.1 GCA_012518555.1 Tissierellia bacterium | reverse complement strand
TTTCTATATTTGGAGTGCTAGTACCAAATATAAATCTAGCACTATCAAGAGCATTATTATCAAAATAGGGGAAGGCCCTAGCAATTTTTTGTTTTAAATTTGTATATGAATTTGAATCAGTAATTTCTTTAATCATGAAATAAATATGAAACCTTGGCCTTGGAGATTTTTTTCCTTTTTGTTTCATATGGTTTCTACTATAGACAGCCACAAAAGGGATATCTTCAAAAGTTGTAGCCACATCTTTAACAGTAACCCAGTCATTTGGATTGTCTGAATGGTCATTATCACAATCAAGTACAGTATTATCAGCTTTAATAAAGTTGGCTGAACTTCTATAATTATTTTTAAATTCGGCTGAAACATGATCATATTTAATTGCATCTATCATGGATGCTTTATCTGTTACTAAAACTTCTTTAGGGTAGATGCAGTTTGAAAGATTACCTGTAACATTTGATGAGTATAGGGTAAATTTAATCATTCAAGCACCTCCAAAAAGTCCTCCCAAGCAGTTAATGGATAACTATTTACTGTTCCAAATCTTTCATCATTTGTTTCACACTTTCTTATTTCAATAGAGTGGCACCTACAGTATGCAGATAATCTTTTACCGATACTTTGACATTCTTTTAAATTCCAACCCATGTTGAAAACATTATTGTACTTGGCTACGGTATAAAACTTGAGGGAGGTATTTAAAGCAATTTCAAGACTTTCATTTTCTTCTGATAAAGCAAGTATTTTTATTTCAGCTTCCCTTGCTTTTTGCTGAGCTATTAATAAAGCACGTTCCATAATTTTTTCAGGGGAGTTCCATGCTTCTTCAATGGAGATAAAATACTGCCTAAACTTTTTCCCCATTTCACTTCTTTGGAGCATACAGATTTCTTTTGCCATAGAAATGGTTAGGGAGTGGTCAATTCTAGGCTTACCAGGAAGACCGTCAGACCTATTACTCAAAATTGAGTAATAGTCTTTTCCCTCTATAAAGCCGTATTTGCACATTCTTGAAAACCAATCATTATATCTAGTTTCAACTTTTAATGCCTCATGAAGTTCACGACCATTTACTGTAGGAATATTATTTTTATAATCAATTACAATTAGTTCATTCATTCTGTAACCTCCTCACATCTAAAATCAAAGTATCTTATTGGCATATTTCTTCTTTTGGCTTTAGCAATTTCTTCAGCCATTCCCTTAGAAACTCTATCAAAGACCCATAGTTCTTCACATTTGCCAAGTAGGATAAGAGCAAAGCGGAGTCCAAGTTCTCTTTCCTCAGTATCTTCATCATCTAAAAATTGAGGGTAGTGCAGGTGAGGAGCTATAGGAATATATCCTTTACTTATAGCAAACCTACAATAGCCCTGAGCCTTTTTAATATTTCTTTCCATATCACCTGAGAAGGGAGAGGCAATATAAACAAGGGGAAGATATTTTTTCTTTAAAGCTTCATAAGGAGTAGGGTCATAGTATCCTTCTTGATTAAATTTACTTATTGTCATATTGGATACCTCGCTTCTTTAACTCTTTTAATTTTGTTTTGCTACATTCACTGCAATATACAGATGTGCCATACAAATCACCTTCGCCATTACCAAAGAGCTCCACTAAGTCAATTTCTACTTCGCACCCACAATTAGGACAGGTACAAAAGACATTGTCATCATGAATATCTACAGTTACATCAACTGAAGGGCTGACTTTTTCTTTTACATAAAACATAAAAACACCTCCAAAAATTTAATAGGCAGGTAATGCCCTTATTAACTAAAGGACAGTACCTGCCAAATTCCGTA
>JAAYRW010000039.1 GCA_012518555.1 Tissierellia bacterium | reverse complement strand
GAAGGTGACATTGCAGCCATTATTTGGAAGTCCTCTGTTGCTTCTTGTTCCATTACCTCCATTATGTCATCAAATGTAATAATACCGGTCAACCTACGTTCCTTATCAACTACAGGTAATGCCATAAAACCATACCTTTTAAAAATATTTGCTATTTCTTCCTGATCATCGTGGGTCTCTACATAAATAACATCCTCATGTATTATTTCTTTTATACATTTGCTTCCTTCAGAAACAACTAATTTTCTTAATGAAACTATTCCTTCTAATTTTCTATTTTTGTTTGTAACATAGCAGGTGTAAATTGTTTCTTTACTTAAGCCGAATTCTTTTATATGGTCTAATGCTTCTTGAACTGTCATATTCTTTTTAAGTTCTACATATTCGATAGTCATTAAACTACCTGCCGAATGAGCAGGGTATTTTAAAAATTGGTTAATTAATTTTCTTTCATCGGCAGTTGAATGAGCTAAAATTTTATTAACTATGTTAGCCGGCATTTCTTCAATTAAATCTATCATATCATCAAAGAATAATTCATCTAAAATATATTTTAATTCTTTATCTGATACTGCATGGATAATACCTGCTTGTTGTTCCGGTGAAAAGTGAGAAAAAACATCTACTGCCATATCCTTAGGCAACATTCTGAAAACAAGTAAAGTTACGGAAGAATCCAAATCGTTTAAAATTTCCGAAACGTCTACTTCATTCATTTCAGAAAGTTCTTTTTTTAAATCAATATAATTTTTTTGTTCGATCAGTTCTAAAATTCGCTGTTCTTTCATTTTTATGCCTCCTCTGGCCTTAAACTTATTTTGTTCAATAGCCTACTAAGGAAACCACAGTGCTGAATATGGGTTCCCTAATAAGTTGTTCTGTTTTTTAATAATTATACTATCCGGCAAAGGTTCAGAATCCATATTCGTCACTCCTTCATAAAAATATTCGCCCTTAATTATAACATAGTTTTTTTAGATAAGACAAATATTTTTTAAATAAAATTCAAAAAACTCAAAATAAAAGAATGACAACTGTCATTCTTTTGTAAGTTAAGGTATCCAGTTTTATTCACCAATGTTTAGGTCCCTTAATTTATACTTCCTCCTTCAAAGAGTATTTCAAACTCTTTGCCTGATATTGTTTCTTTGTCTAAAAGTGCTTGGGCTACTCGATGAAGTTTTTCCATATTTTCACTCAGTAATTTTTCTGTCTTGTTATATGCATTATCTATAATTTTACGCATTTCGTTATCAATTTTAGCCGCAACTTCTTCACTATAATTTCTAATTTTGTTAAAGTCTCTAC
The DNA here is from genome assembly GCA_012518555.1 of Tissierellia bacterium. Classification (GTDB taxonomy): domain Bacteria; phylum Bacillota; class Clostridia; order Tissierellales; family Sedimentibacteraceae; genus Sedimentibacter. Next base: position 10,055 of record JAAYRW010000039.1, on the reverse strand, counting down.
CTAAGAATACTTCATCTTCACTAGTACCGTAAGTCATAGGACCAAGTTCTTCACTCATGCCGTAGGTTGTAACCATGGCCCTAGCAATTTTCGTCGCTCTTTCTATATCGTTAGAAGCACCTGTAGAAATGTCATCAAGAGCTAATTTTTCAGCCACTCTTCCTCCTAATAATCTAACGATGTACTCTTCCATATCTGCTTTAGATCTATATGATTTGTCTTCTTCCGGAAGATACATTGTAAATCCACCGGCTCCACCTCTAGGTATAATAGTAATCATGTGAACAGGATCCTTGTTAGACGAAAGCCTTGCAACAACTGCATGACCTGCTTCATGATATGCCGTTAATCTCTTTTCGTTTTCGCTTATAACCTTACTTCTCTTTTCTGGTCCCGCAATAACTTTTGTTATAGCTTCTTCTATTATATCCATTGAAATAATTGACTTGTTTTGCCTTGCCGTTAAAAGTGCCGCTTCATTCATTGCATTTTCCAAATCTGCAGGAGTAAATCCAGGTGTTCTCTTTGCAACTATTTCCAAATCTACATCATCTGCAAGGGGTTTCTTTCTTACATGAATTTTTAATATTTCTTCCCTGGCTCTTACATCAGGAAGCCCTACATGTACCTGCCTGTCGAATCTTCCAGGTCTCATTAATGCAGGGTCAAGAATATCCGGCCTATTTGTAGCCGCTATAATGATGATACCTTCATTGCCTGAAAATCCATCCATTTCAACTAAGAGTTGGTTCAAGGTCTGTTCTCTTTCATCGTTGCCGCCACCTAAACCTGCTCCTCTTCTTCTTCCTACCGCGTCGATTTCATCTATAAATATAATGCATGGAGCATTTTTCTTAGCTTGTTCAAACAGGTCTCTTACCCTTGATGCTCCTACTCCAACGAACATTTCAACGAAATCCGAACCACTTATGCTAAAAAACGGTACTCCTGCTTCCCCGGAAACTGATTTTGACAAATAAGTTTTTCCTGTTCCAGGAGGGCCTACTAATAGTACCCCTTTAGGTATACGAGCACCTAGTTTTACAAATTTTGATGGATTTTTAAGAAAATCTACTATTTCACTAAGCTCTTCTTTTTCTTCATCAAGTCCTGCCACATCATCAAAAGTTACCTTTTTGCTTGGATCATCGTCTTTAACCATTTTGGCCCGACTCTTTCCAAAGGACATGGCCTTACCTGCTCCGCCTCCCTGAGATTGTTTCATGAATACATACCATAAAACACCTAGTAATACTAACATACCTACCGTAGGCAATGCCTGAATCCACAATGGAGTTGCAGGTACCTTTTCACCCTCTATATCTATTTCTCCCGCTTCAACTTTATCGGCTAAATATCTATCGTAAAAGCTTGATGAAAATAAAAATACAGTTGGAACATAGGAAGTAAAGCTGGTATTATCTTTATAAACTCCACTTACTTCACTTTCGGTAAAAGATAATGATTTTATATTATTATTTTGTATTTGAAGTATGAGTTCGCTGTAACTTATTCTTGCAACATCCCGTGAAGGTTCCACCATGCTTTGAACCAACAGAATGATCACTACAAATATTAAGATATACATAGCGATACTTCTCATAAAACCTTTCAATTAATGCCTCCTCTTGTCTATATGACTATTTTAATATAAAAATTGTAACATAAAAATAAATGCATTACAATTACTTAGTTAGTTGTTCAAACAAATTTATTATTGGTATATTTCTTCTTTCAATACTGCAATATACGGAAGATTTCTATACTTTTCAGCATAATCTAAACCGTAACCTACCACAAATTCATCAGGAACCTGAAATCCCATATACTTTATAGCTAAATCGACAGTTCTTCTGTCTGGCTTATCAAGTATTGTACATATTTCAATGGATTGTGGTTTTCTTGTTTTTAGATTTTCCAACAAATATGCTAATGTAAGTCCCGAATCAATAATATCTTCGACTATTAATACGTGTCTATTTTCAATACTAACATTTAAATCTTTAAGTATTCTTACGACTCCCGAAGATTCGGTGTTTGCTCCATAACTGGAAATAGCCATGAAGTCTATATCCAACGGAAGATCTATCTCTCTTATTAAATCACTTACAAAAATTACTGCTCCCTTTAATACGCATATTATCAATAAATCCTTACCCTTGTAGTCTTCCGTTATTTTTGCTCCTAGCTCAGCTACCTTAGCCTTCAGTTCTTCTTCTTCAATCAGTATTTTTTTTATGTCCTTATTCATTTTGCCTCCCTATTGAAATGTTAAGAATTTTTTTTGTTGCAGGTCCTACCTTGTATTTGTCATGAATTCTAAAACCTTCAAGCCATAAAATATTATTACTATCTGCAATTATTAATTTAGAATCCCTTTCACCAGCCGGCACCTTCATATCAATGAAAATATCTTTAATCTTTTTACTTCCCTTCATACCTGAAGGTACCATTAGATCTCCAGGTCTTCTATTTCGTACTATTAGATTTCCTTCTATTAAATCATAATCTATACTAATAGTATTTTTGTCCTTCATTGTAATATCTGAAGGGTCCACAATTTTACAAAAAATATTTTTATTTACTTCCTTAATATGGATTAAATTGTCTAACACAATATTATACTTAAAGTTAGGTACTTTTTCAACTCTTTTATTTATTATTAAGTTATCGTAGCTAATTTCTATAGTAAAACCTTCCGTTAAATTTATTCTTTTCCCTGTCTTGCCTGTCCTTATTAGATCCACCGCATAATCAATATGCTTCATTTCAATATTTACAGTATTGCCTTTTAATTCTTCAATACCCCGCCTTATAATTCTTCCTTTTTCACCAATATCCATAATTTTAAGTTTATTTAAATCCAATACCACTCTATTTGAGTTTTTGTTTTTTAAAAGCTCGAAATATTTCTGGTCTACATATTTTTCTATTATTTTCTTGTCTCTTTCCATTGTTTGAGACATTCTATAAAGGGAATTCTGTATATTAGGATTTAAAGTTTCTAAATAAGGAATTAAATTAAGTCGAATTTTGTTTCTACCATATACATCTTGTTCATTGGTTATATCTATACAATATTCAATCTTGTTTTCATGGAGATAATCCATTACCTCCTCTTTTGAAACATTAAGTATTGGTCTAATTAAGTTATCTTTCTTAAAAGACATAGCACTTAAACCATCGATGCCGGTACCTCTTATAATTCTTTGCAGTACTGTTTCCGCCTGGTCGTTAAGATGGTGGGCAAGTGCAATTTTGCCTCCTCCTACAGTCTTTAAGTTTTCATTGAAAAAAGTATACCTTAAAATTCTTCCAGCTTCTTCTTCTGTAACTTTTAGTTCCTTGGCATATTCTGTTGCATTTTTTCGTTTAACAAAAATTTTAATTCCATATTCCTTGCATAAGTTCCTTACAAAATTCTCATCACTTATTGCATCTTCCCCTCTGTACATATGGTTTATATGGGAAGCATACAAATTAAAGTTTAAACTTTCCTTTAATTTTATTAAGTTATGAAATAGAAAGACTGAATCCGGTCCGCCCGACAATCCCAAAAGTATATTGTCTCCTGAACTTATTAAATCCTTCTGTAAAATATTATCCTTAACTAATCTATACATATTTTTCCTCTCAACATATATAAAATAGATTATACCACAAAAATAGTATTTTAAAAATATTTTTTTATTAAAAAACACAATCCCTAAAATAAACACAATTAAAGAATCATAATTGTTCATCTCAAGGAATTAAAGTATTGAAACAAATGGATAAGATGTAATTTGCTATAATTTGGCATAAACAAACAGCCAAAGGCAATGAAAACCTCGGCTGTTATTAAACTCCTCCCAGTCCAATTAAACAATTTATTTATTTCTTAATCTATCCTATCTTAGTAACTAAAACTGTCATATCATCTATTATTTTATCTTGACCTCTTAGAGCATAACTTAGTATGGAATTTGCAATTGTTTGAGGGTCTTTATTAGATATTGTTTCCAAATATTTGTCTAAAGATTTTTTAGGATCTTGATTTATTGAATCTATAATTCCGTCAGTTACCATTACCACCATAGTACCTATAGAAATATCCTTTTTAAAGGAACTGTATTCAAAATTATCAAGTATTCCCAAGGGTAAACTTCTACCACTTATTACATCTACATTCTTGCCTTTTATAATAAAAGAAGGTGCGGCTCCTGCCTTGTACAACCTCATTTCTTTAGCACCATAATCTATTACGGCAAAGTCAAAGGTTACGTATCGTTCATCTCCTAACTTTAGCATAAGTACGGAATTTAAGGTTCTAAGAATTTGTTCCTCTGTAAAATCCGAATAGAGGAATCTTGACATTAAATCTAAGGCGCTGTTGCTTTCATTTGAAGCTTTCTCTCCCGAACCTAAACCATCACAAAGAACAGCATAGTATTTATCTCCCCTGCCGGCATACTCATAATTATCTCCTGAAACTTCGGAACCATCCTTTACTGCTGTTGCACAGTAAGTTCTTATTTTAACTTTTTTAATATTTCTAAACTTAAGTACATAGTAATTAGGAGAAACTAAAATTTTTTCTACACATTTTAACTTTACTCCACATGTATTTCTAACGATTAAAGAAATGGTTGATGCTACTTCCTCGGTGGACTTTTCAGTTTTTACGGTTGCACTTACTAACAAGGAAGATTTTTTGGAAGATAATACCTCGAAAAATTTAAGGGTTATATTTTGCCAAAGGAGCTGTTCCCTTATTTTATTTTTGGCTGTTTCAGAAAATAAGTTTAAATACTTGCTTTTTTTAACTTTTCTTAAGGGAATGCTTTCCGTATATGTGGGAGCTGCCTCTCTTTCAGCTAGCTCATTCTTAACTGGCGTAAGATGTTTTTTCTTTTTAATTTCTTTTACTCTTTGTACACTGCCGGTTCTTGCAACTTTTCTTATTTTTTTAACCCTATTAATTCCTTCACTAATTAAAATTATTGCACTAAATATAAATAAGGCTTCAAATATATTAAGTAAAAGTCCATTAAGATTAAAACCTTCTACTAGAAGAATTGCTGTCTTAGAAAAAAACAAAACAGCAGCTGAATATCCGGATATTAAAAAAATCGATTTTTTTTCTTCATTGCGAAAAATAAAAAAGAATACAAATAAAGAAATTAACATTACTATATAAACAAAATCAAATCTAACAGACAAAACCCCTAAAATCGTTATTGCCAATATAGATAGCTTAGGATCCTTTATATGACAATAGGAACTTAAAACAATAATTGAAAAGGGGAATATTTCGTCGATTATATTTTGTCTGGAAATAAAAAAACACAACAAAAGTAATAGCAAGTTTTCTTTGATGTGCTTTAATTCTCTCTTAATAGTATTAACAATGAGTAAACTATATTTTTCATCCTGTATTTTTCCAATCATATTCTCCACCTCTCGTTTTTTACATAGTAGCAAAATATAGTTGTAAAATACTGTCAAAATATGTTTTTCTCACACATTAATTATTCTTTAACTCCTCCTGAATACCAATACCCTGTATAAGCTTGTTATCATTTTTGTTTTTATCTATATATATAGTTTCATTAGGTTTTACCATTTTATACTGTTCTCTAGCGATTTTTTCTATAATTTCCATGAGTGCTTCTTCATCATTTAACTTTTCAACGTCGCTTTTTAACTGTAGAGCTTCTGTTTCCACCTGAGCTTTAGTTTTTTCCTTTTCTTCTATTTGTCTATTTAAATCTTCTAACATTTCATATTGATTAAATGCTGTGTAAACAAAATACATTAGGAAAACAACAAAAAGAAATTTAATAACATTAAATTTTCTTCTCTTTTTCTTTGTTGGAGCAGCTAACTTTTGCCGTCTCTTTTTTTCTTTAATTTCTCTTTCTTGTCTTCGAAAATCATCATGGTTAATTTTTCTCTTTAGTTCTATGATCTTTTTATCTTGCAAGTTTATTCTGCTCCTTTCGCTTTTTTCTTTTTTTCTTATTATATCTCATTTTTCTATTTTTGGAAACCTTTTTCAGCTTAAATTTAATAAATTTATACCTCTTTTTACCCTTATCCCTTATTCTAATATATTTTAATTTTAGTGGGTATAAGAGAGTTTTTATTTTGCCAATTAAAAATTTTACCGGATCTATTAATAAATTAATTACAAATTTTATAGCTTTTAAAATAAAGTCAATAATAAATATAAGCAGCTTTAAAATATACTTACTTAATCCGTAAAAGTATAAAAGTGCCCCTGCCAAAAATCCTATTAAAATAAAAAATCTTACATTTCCGTAACTTATATCCAAAATTAATTGGCTACTTATATATATGCTTATTATCCAGTATAAAATATCACCGATTAAGGTTGCTACCACTTTTAGCTTGCCATAGTGCCTTATAATTCTATAAATATCCCATATAAATCCAAGAAACATACCTGCCATTACAGACACTGCAAGCATGTATTCCTGTGTGTAAGGTAAATAATCCATACTATTTAAACAATTTCTTAACTAAACTTACTTTTTCTTTCTGGCCTTCATATTCAGAAAAGACCAGTGAATTAATAATTCCTTTCACCATGAGCTTGCCTTCTTCTACATTCAGCTTACTTATATTAAGCTTTTCTCCCTTTATGGTAAGCTTTCCCTTTGTTGTAATAAGTACAACTGTATCATCATTAAAGTTATCAACAACCTCAACGCCAGTAACATTTAATATTTCTTTATTTTCTAATACTAAGCTTTGCATTGTTCTCTCATCCATAACATATCCCCCTTAAATACTACTATATTATATGTCCATCTAAAGTTAAATATGACATAGAGGGGTAGCCCTAAGAGAATAAACATCCCACTAAAGGGGATGTTTATTCCTAGGTTTATTTCCTTACTTTAATTATCGCTGATGTTTTTCCTTATATAATTCCTTGGCAATTCTTGCATTAAGCATGTTTTTTTTAACTGTTTTTAAACTTTGCCGCAAATTTATTACTCTTCCAGAGTTCATTTCAATTACTGCTTTCCCATCCTTCTCACTCAGTGATTTAATAGCCTTTACGTCAATCAATCCAAATGCAGCATCATGATTAAACATAGGTTTCCTTACATTGATATAAATATATATTAAATTTTCATTAATTACTAAAGGAACTTTATTTTTTATACCTAATTCTTGTCCATAATTTAAACGATTGTAGTACAAACTTATATTGTAATAATCTGCTAATCGTTTTGTACAAGTTTCAATTGTTGTATTTGTTATGAAAGATACTTCTTTAGTTATAATTTCCGTACAGTTTCCTTTATCTTTCACATAGATAGGAAGCATAGCTTCAATTTCGTTGAAATTTAATTTATTTTTCATATAATTCATTTCCTTTGATCAAATATTTATATTGAAATCATAATGATTTCTAATTAAGGGAGTTTGTCTATTCCACTCCTTACTACTCCACATCCGGCTTTTAACAAATTTTCTCTTATTAAATATACTGAAGGAAAGGAGTGATATTAATGGTCTCTGACATTAACCATATTATTCAACGAGCTTTAAAAGGGGACAAAAATTACCAAGAAATATTGCTAAAAAGGCTAACTCCCCTAATTTATAAAAATATATACACCTACTATGAACCAGCCCACCCTTTAGTAGAAGACTTAGCCCAGGAAGGTTATATGGTAATTTTGGAATCATTAAAAGATTATAAGGAAAACTTCAATGCTCATTATCTTCATTTTATAAAAATAAGGCTGTATTATTTTTATAAAAATCTATCTAAAGAAAATTACAAGTACTCCACTACAAGCATTGAAGATTTAAAAGAAAAAGGAAGGGAATTAAAGAGAGAAGATATATCTTTACAAGAAAGGTTAATTATCAAAGAAAATAGGGAGACTCTATATAAGTCTTTGAATAAATTGTCTGAAAATGAACGTAAAATATTATTATTCTATTATTTCCAAGGCTTAACTATGAAAGAAATATCCCTAAAGTTAAATTTGAAATATCGTACAGTTATCAATATGAAAAGTCTTGCTTTAAAGAAATTAAGAGATATGCTATAAGCATTTTTATATTTTAGCTATATTCCACTGGCAATAAGGGATTTTTCATGTTAAAATATTAATAACATTAAGCAAGGGAGTTAGCCATGAAGTCAAAAGAATTAAGAGCAGTATTTATTTTGCTGCTTACAGCAGCAATTTGGGGTTTTGCATTTGTTGCCCAGCGTGTTGGTATGGACTATGTAGGTGCATTTACTTTCAATGGGATAAGGTTTGCTTTAGGTAGCATATCATTGCTTCCGGTAATTTATTTCTTCGATAAGAAGTCAGAAAAGGAAAGTAAAGAAGATGAAATACAGGAAAATGTAGATGCCGATTTGAAAACTACGGTAAAATCAGGAATAATAGCCGGTTCTGTTCTTTTTTTCGCTGCATCTCTTCAACAAGTGGGACTTATTTACACTACAGCAGGAAAAGCAGGCTTTATCACGAGCATGTACATCGTCTTAGTTCCTTTATTGGGAATATTTTTAAAACAAAAAACCCATATTACAACCTGGATAGGTGCTCTAACAGCAGCTGTGGGACTTTATTTCTTAAGTATTAACGAAGACTTTACCATCCAATTTGGTGATTTACTTCAGACTATAGGTGCATTTTTCTGGGCAACTCACATTCTGTTAATAGACAGATTCGTTAAAAAAATTGATGCAATTAAATTATCCAGTGCCCAATTTGCAACTTGTTCAGTATTAAGCTTTATTATAGCCTTCATATTTGAAGATGTTAATATTGCCGGAATTGTTGATGCTATTATACCACTCCTTTACGGCGGTATAATGTCGGCAGGAGTTGCCTATACCTTGCAGGCTGTAGGTCAAAAATATGCCAAGCCTTCCCATGCAGCCATCGCACTTAGTATGGAAGCAGTATTTGCTGCATTGGGAGGAATGTTACTACTACAAGAAACACTTCCTTTAAGAGGGTATTTAGGATGTGCTCTCATGATGGCAGGAATGCTCATTACCCAAGCAGAAAATATAAAGCAACCATGAAAACACCCTAATAGGAAGTCCACATATTAAAAGGGAAGGTTCAGTAGCTATTACTGAACCTTCTTCTTATTATAAACTATTCATCATCTTCATCATCAAAATCTTCGTCTTCACGCTCTTTCTTCCGCTTTCTTATAGCTTTACTCAATGCTATACTTACTTCAAATAATATTAACATTGGTATAGCAACTAATATTTGTGAAATCACATCTGGCGGTGTAATGACAGCCGCAATAATAAATACTACAACAATTACTACTCTACGACTGCTTATTAACCATTCCGGTTTCAATAGTCCTAATTGACTTAGAAGTATTGTTAAAACCGGCATTTCAAATACGACACCAAAGGTGATCAAGGTGGTAATGACAAAATTTATATAATTCTGTATCGTTATTGTAGCTTGTACAGATTGTAACCTATCGACACTTATGAAAAAATTCAATGTAATAGGTACTACTATAAAAAATGCAAATAAAGCTCCTATAAGAAAACATACCAGTCCAGCCATAAGAGATAAAAACACAACTGTTTTTTCACTTTTTTTAAGGGCAGGTTTAATAAAAAGCCAAGTTTGAAACAGAATAACTGGTGATGAAAACACTATTCCCCCAATTACTGATAGCCTTATATATTGGGTAAACAATTCACCAGGAGCTATATAAACCATTTCATAACCTATTTCATTTGCCCTTCTTACAAGTAAGGCTACTAGATCGTCACAGAAATTAAAGCCGACTATTGTAACAGTTAAAAAGACAATAACTACGAAAAATATTCTTCTTCTTAATTCACTTAGATGCTCAACAATACCCATTTGGCCACTTGGCTTTTTAGCTTTCTTCTTAACGGCTCTTCTTATCACTTTATTTCTCCAATTTTAAATTTCTTCTAAATCATCCTCTTCTGTTACTTCGTCTGTTGCTTCCTCAATACCATCTTTGAAACCTTTGATGGTCTTACCAAAAGTCTTCCCTAATTT
>JAAYRW010000038.1 GCA_012518555.1 Tissierellia bacterium | reverse complement strand
TTTTGCACAATTAAATAATTTAATAGTAAGATTAGGATCCTTAGACTTAATTCCCTCTGCGATTGCTTCTGCCATTCTTTTTGTTCCATTCCACATGGTATCATATACTAGTGTAATTTGATTTTCTTGATAATCTTTTGCCCATTCCATGTATTTTTCAACAATTTGCATAGGATTATCTCTCCATATTATACCGTGGCTAGGTAAAATCATATCTATGGGAATATTTAAAGCTACAACTTCTTCTATTTTTTTCACTACAAATTTACTAAAAGGAGTTAATATATTTGCATAATATTTAATTGCTTCGCTATACAATTCATCTTCATCCACTAAGTCATTGTACATTAGTTCTGAAGCATAGTGCATTCCAAATGCATCGTTGCTGAAAAGTTTATTTTCGCCGGACATATAGGTCATCATTGAATCAGGCCAGTGGAGCATTCTTGCTTCAACGAATACTAGCTTGTTTTTGCCTATATCTAATGTGTCGCCAGTTTTAACTTGGACGAAATTCCAATCTTTATGATGGTGTCCTTTTATAGTTTTTACTCCGTTTCCAGTACAATATATAGGAGTATCGGGAATTTCCTTCATCAGCTCTGTTAAAGATCCTCCATGGTCAACTTCTGCATGGTTGATTATAATATAGTCTATTTCCTTTAAATCTATTACTTTCTTTAAGTTTGCTACGTATTCTTTTGCAAAAGGCTCCCATACAGTATCGATTAAAACAGTTTTTTCATCTCTTATTAAATAGGAATTATAAGAAGATCCCCTGTGCGTGGAATATTCATCGCCATGAAATCTATTTAATTCCCAGTCAATTTTACCTACCCAGCTGACTGTATCCGATATTTTATACATATTTTCCTCCTAAGTTTTATTTTACCCTTAATACTTCATAAGCTAATACACTTATTATTATACCACTTATCCTTAATTTAAATCAAAATTTACAAATATAATTGCTAATAGTTGAATAATTTTGTATAATAGATGGAAATATTAAGAAACAGGTGGTAGAGATGAAGATAAAAAAGACGGCTTTAATTGGGATGGGTGCCATTGGCACTGTTTACGGTAAACTTTTATACGACTGTTATGGTGGTAACTTTACAGTTATTGCAGGCAAGTCAAGAAAGGAAAAACTTCAAAAATCAGGCTTCACTTTAAATGGAGAAACATTTCATCCTAATATCCTAGTAGAAGGCGATTCAAAGGAAAAATTTGATTTAATAATTTTTTGTGTGAAAAACTATCAGTTAGAAGAAGCAATTGATGATGTAAAAAGTTTTGTAGGAGAAAATACAATATTAATTACCTTTTTAAACGGAGTAACGGCTCGGGATAGAATTAGCCAGGCATTTCCTAACAATAAAACTCTCTATGGTCTATCTATGAAAATTGATGCTGTTCGAACAGAAGAAGGTATAGTTAATACTGTTAATGGTGAAATTCATTTTGGAGAAGCAACGAACACTGTTCTTTCTCCTGAGGTAAAAACAGTTGAAGAATGTTTTAACCAAGCAGGAATTGAAAATATAGTTTTCCCTGATATGATAAGAATGGTTTGGAAGAAATTCATGCTAAACGTTGGGGTAAACCAAGTAACTGCTGTTACTAAAGCTCCCTATGGAAAGGTAACACATGTAGAAAGTAACTTAGTATTGTTTAGAGAGGCAATGAAGGAGGTTCTTGCCATAGCCAAGGCATCTAATATAGATTTACGAGAAGAAGATGTTGAGGAGTTTGTAACCTTAATGAATAACTTTTCTCCCATGGGCAAAACATCCATGCTGCAAGATATAGAAGCTAAAAGGAAGACTGAGGTAGATTATTTTGCGGGAACGGTAATTGAAATGGGTAAAAAGCTTAAGGTAGCTACCCCTGTAAACTTTGTTCTATACAACATAATTAAATCCTTAGAAGAACTGTATTTTATCTAAAACAAGACTTCGACCTACTTCAAAAATCATTTGACATGGAAAGTATGTAGATATATAATAAATTCGTACAATAGATTAATTGAACAGGACTATAAGTCCTGTTTTTTAAAGGAGTTTTTATATATGAAGAAAAAGGTCATGGTTGCTATGAGTGGCGGAGTTGACAGTTCTGTTGCAGCAGTATTGTTAAGAGACCAAGGCTATAGTATTTGCGGAGCCACCTTAAAATTGTTTGATGATGAAGATGAACTGACATCTTGCAATACTAGGACCTGTTGTTCCTTAGAAGATGTAGAAGATGCCAGAAGTGTATGTTATAAATTAGGTATTGAACACTTTGTTTTTAACTTTAAAGATACATTCAAAGATGAAGTAATAGGAAAGTTTGCACGAAGTTATGAAGAAGGCAATACGCCTAACCCATGTATAGATTGCAACAGATATATTAAGTTTAGCAAATTAATCCAAAGAGCAATTCTCATGGAAAAGGATTATATTGCTACAGGTCACTATGCACAAATTGAATACGACAATATTTCCGGTAGGTATTTACTAAAAAAAGCTGTAGATTTGTCAAAAGATCAAAGTTATGTCTTGTATGTGCTTTCTCAGCATGATCTTTCAAGAACTCTTCTTCCCTTAGGGGCAATGGAAAAAACCCAGGTAAGGAAAATTGCTGAAGAAAGAGATTTGATAAATGCCCGAAAGCCTGATAGTCAGGATATATGTTTTGTTAAAGATGGCGATTACGCTGGATTTTTGGAAAACACAATGGGCGTTGAATCTAAGAAAGGAAATTTCATCGATAGGCATGGTAATGTAGTAGGTCAACATAAGGGAATAATCCACTATACTATAGGCCAGCGGAAAGGTTTAGGAATTGCAAGAGGTAAGCCTGTTTATGTAATAAATAAAAATATGGAAGATAATACAGTTACTATAGGCAACAAGGAAGATTTGTATACTAAGAAGTTAAAAGCTTTTGATTTAAATATGATTGCAGTAGAAAAACTTACTTCAGCTATGAAGGCTACTGTTAAAACAAGGTATAGTCAGCAAGAAACTCCAGCTACCCTGCATCCTGAGTCAGAGGATGAAATAATCGTTGAATTCGATGAAAGTCAAAGGGCAATAACTCCTGGTCAGGCAGTTGTTTTCTACGATGGAGATATTGTAATAGGTGGAGGCACCATAAGAGAATAAAAAAATGGCGAAATGCCATTTTTTTTATTCAGTAGGCGAAAATTCGTCCTTTCCTACTCCACATAATGGGCATACCCAATCTTCGGGAACAGCTTCAAAGGGAGTACCTGGTTCTACACCATTGTCTGGATCTCCTTCAGCAGGGTCATATATGTAACCGCATGCATCACAAACATATTTTTGCATTATTTTCCTCCTCAAAAGATTTTATGTAACTTATACAATATTCTAAACTAATATATCCAAAAGTCAACAAAAATTTAGTAAAGTTTGGGAAGGCCATAGCCTAGATGTGAAATTAGAAAAAACGACACAAATATTAGGGAAAAGAAAGTACTGCTATTGCCCAATATTAATAATTGAGAGAAGGTAAAGTATTGTGGAAAATATGACACATTTATGAACAAAGGACACACAACCTTTAGCTTGTTTATTTTATAATAAACAAATATAGTCATTTCCTGACATTTTACACTTGGCATATTAATTGCTACATATTTAACTAAACCCAATATTGCAGATAAAATTAGCAGGACATAAGTTATTGAAGCATATGCAATCTGTATTTTTAATAATCATAATTTACCCAAATCACTTACATATTAAAGGTTAAATATACCTTTGGAATATGTACATCGTATTGCAGTTATCTCAGCAGGTACATTAGATTCATTGCCACATCAAGGTGGGCAACAAACTATTTTTGCAATTACACATATGAATCATAAGTATAGATATTTAGATATTTTCGTAACTCAGATAGTAGTACCATTTTTAGCTTTATTCGTTGCTATTCCACTTATGTCGATGGGACTATAGTTATTTTGACAGTATTAGAGCTTTATAAATAAAAATTAAGAAAGGATGTAGAAAGATGAAAAAAAATTTAGCAGATATGTTAGTTGGAAAGAAAATGGAACCACGGTATATGGAATATAATTGGAGAGATATAGCTTTGTATGCATTGGCTGTAGGAGCTAAGAGGGAAGATTTAATATATACCTATGAAAAATATTTAAAAGCAATTCCTACCTATGGAACAGTACCCTACTGGGGAACAGTAAATGTAAAACCTTATCAATGGATGCCTCTGCCTGCTTCAATGTTAGCAGATGAAATAATAAAACCTACTATTTCATTTTTAAATATGGATCATGAAATTATAATGCATAGACCTATCGATCCTATTAAAGGAACCTTCCAATATCAAGATGTAATTACTGATGTATATGATCGTGGCGAAGGTAAAGGTGCAGTTGTAAAAACAAAAGTTCTTGTAAGAGACGAAGCAGGTAATGATGTATGTACAAACTATTCAACAACCTTCTTCCATGAAGCAGGAGGATTTGGTGGCCAACCAATGCCAAAGAGTCCAGTTGTAATTCGTGATCGTGCTCCTGATTTTGAAATTGATGATTATATAAGTCCTGTACAAAATTTACTTTATCGTCTGACTGGAGATACAAATCTTGTACACGTTGACCCTGATTATGCTAAAAAAATGGGATTTGAAACTTCATTTATGCAAGGATTGTGTTCATTTGGTTTCTCATGCCGTATGGCTATAGGGGCATTAATTCCTGGAGAACCAGAGAGAATGACTCGTATGGCAGCCCAAATGAGTTCAGTATTATTCCCTGATACTCCAGTTTCACTTCAAATATGGAAGATAGGTGAAGGTGTTGCATATTTCCGCTTTATGAATAAAACAACTGGAAAACCAATTTTAAATCGTGGTGTATTTGAGTGGAAGTAAAATAAAAATTATTACTTTATTGTATTCCCCTTTGGTGGCAGGATAGGATAACAAAAATTTCTACATAATGGAGGTTATAATGACTAGAGTTAAATTTATTACAGCTGCAGGCTGGATTGAAAGTCCTCACCAGGTAGGTTAAACAGGTACTACAGTAAGACCGGATATATAAGTATTTTAAAAAGAAGTTGCATTACAACTTCTTTTTTTTTGCCTTTTTTTGTATGGATATATTAAGACGTTTCATTTTTTTATAAAGTAAACTCCGTTCAACACCAAGGTCTTTAGCTGCTTCAGTTACAGATTCATTTCGATTTAGGGCATCTATAATAAGTGATGCTTCATAATTATTTAATTGTTGGTTTAGAGTTTGTTTTTTAGAACTTTCATTATTAGAAGTATTGTGGTTTAAATTGGCAATTTTAGAAGGTAAATCTGACGGACTTATTGTCATACCATCACATGAAGCAAATGCGCTTGAGATCACATTATAAACTTCACGAACATTGCCAGGCCAACTATATTTGGAAAGGCAATTACTAGCAGAGCTAGTCAATATAATAGATGTTTTGTATTTTTTGTTCAATTTCTCCAGACAATAATTTGCATACAGAAGGATATCGTCTTTATGTTCTCTAAGAGCTATAGTTTCTATATTAACAACTGCTATACGATAATATAAGTCTTCTCTGAATGTTCCATCTTTAATCATTTGTTGGAGATTTTGTCTAGTGGCAGAAACAACCCGTACATTTATAGGGATAGGACTAGTACTTCCAATAGGTTCAACTTCCTTTTCTTGTAATACTCTTAATAATTTTACTTGTAATGGATATGGTAGGTCGCCAATTTCATCTAAGAAAATTGTTCCGTTATTTGCTAGCTGAAATTTACCGATTTTCCCACCTTTTTTGGCACCTGTAAAAGCTCCTTCCTCATAACCGAAAAGTTCAGATTCCATTAATTCAGCAGGAATCGCACCGCAGTTAATGGATATTAGCGGATTGTTTCTTCTGTGACTTTCCATATGAATTGCTTTTGCAAATAGTTCTTTTCCTGTGCCAGTTTCCCCAGTGATTAATACAGGAAAATCAGTTTTGGCTACTTTTGAGCATTTCTTTTTCAATTCTATCATTTTTTTATTGTTTCCAAGTATATTATCAAATCCGCTAGAATAGTCAATGTTTTTTTGATATTCTGATTTATAGAAATCTCTTTCAGCTAAGGTTAATTCATTAGCAATATCTAAAGCTCTATCCTTAAATTTCATTTGAGCCATTGCCCCTATAACATTACCCTCTTTATCAAATATGCAGAAACGGTTAGCAATAGCATATAATTCACTATTATCACGAGTTTCACCTGCTGAATAGGGGTGAAAATAAACGTTGTCACAGCTATCTCCTTGATATCTCTGTTTTAGAACATCGTACATTGATGTAGTAGAAATTACGTCACCGATTTGTTTGCCAACCAAATCTTCACGTTTTCTTGCAAGGAAATCACAGTATTGTTCATTAATATCAGTAATGACGCCTTGAGCATTAATTACTATAAAACCGTCCTCTGATTTTTCTAATAATTGATCAAATATTAATTTATATTTATCAATTTCCATTCTCATCCCCACCTTGTTAAAATTTAAATAAAGTCTTTTCTTATATTAACATTATATTAATGCTAAGTCAAATTAATTTTTGACATTCCTTCTATCCCGCAAGGCTAACTCTGAGAAAAAAGGTGTGTCCCCATACCTTTACCTATAGACACATATAATAATTATATATATAATGGTGTAAACTAATTACATGGGGATATTAAAAAGGATATTTATTAACTTGGGGACATTCCTTCTATCCCACAAAGGCTAACCCTGATAAAAAAAGGTGTGTCCCCATACTTCTTTTAAATGGGGGAATTATGGCAATAAATAAAGTAGTTAGGACTGCATTGAAAGCTCTTTCTTATAATGAAATAGATATTAAGGAAAATTTACATCTTCATAGGAATTTTGTGAACTTAACCCGCAGACATATTTTAAAACCTCTATATAAAACTTGGGATTTTAAAATAGGAGGGGAAAATTATAATATTCCTGTCCGGGTATTTTCTCCCGACAAAGAAACAGACTATCCGCTACTCTTGTTTTTTCATGGAGGAGGGTGGGCTACCGGCAATATTAACACCTATAACAAAGTATGTACCAATATGGCCAAGTTGACAAATCACAAGGTAGTTTCCGTAGACTACAGACTTGCTCCTGAAAATCCCTTTCCTTTAGGCTTAGAGGATTGTTATCAAGTAGCAAAGGCCTTTATAACTAATAACCAATTAAATAATAGAGAAGTAACTTTAATAGGTGACAGTGCAGGAGGAAATCTGTCGGCAGCCTTATCATTATTAGCAAGAGATAGAAAGGAATTTAAAGTAAATAAACAAATATTAATTTATCCTTCAACTTATAACGATCATACTTCAAATTCACCTTTTAAGTCAGTTATGGAAAACGGTAAAGGTTATATATTTACAACTAAAAGATTTGCCGATTATATAGATTTATATTTACCGAAGGATGAAGATAGAAACAGTCCTTATTTTGCACCTTTATTGGCTAATAGCTTAGTAGATCAGCCAAAGACTCTTATAGTAACGGCTGAATATTGTCTTTTACGAGATGAAGGAGAGGAGTATGGAAGAAAATTAAGGGCAGCTGGGAACTATGTGGAAATATTCAGAATGAAAGATGCTCTTCACGGATTTTTTGCCTTACCTCCAAGGTTCCCACAAGTAAAATTACTATATACTGTAATTAACCGCTTTCTAAGGGAGGTTAAATAATGACAAACAAGAAAATTTCAGAATGGAGAAGGTTAGACAATGCAGCTAAAATATTTCCTGCCAACAGTAAAAAAAGCGATACGAAAGTATTTCGCTTTGCCTGTGAGTTGTTTGATACTGTGGACAAACAGGTGTTGCAGCAAGCTTTAAATATTACCCTAGATGCATTTCCTCTTTACAAATCCGTAATGAAAAGCGGGTTATTTTGGTATTATTTTGAGAAAAGTCGCTTTAAACCGGTAGTTACAGAAGAAAACTTACCTCCTTGTTCTACTTTGTATGATAAAAACAATAAAACATTATTGTTTAGAGTTATGTATTATAGAAAACGAATAAGTTTTGAAGTCTATCATGCATTGGCAGATGGGGCAGGGGCTTTACAATTTTTCAAAACCCTAATATTTCACTATATAACTATTAAATATAAGTATGCTTTAAGAGACAAACATCCTGTTTTAGATATAGAGGCTTCGAAAACACAAAAATTAGACGATAGTTTTCAGAAATACTATACAGACAAGACAGATAAGAAAACTACAAAGAAAAAAAAGAATGTTAAAGCTTTTAAAATTAAAGGACCCAAGATTCCAGAATATCGTATTAGCGTCATTGAAGGTGTAATTCCCGTTGATAAAATATTACATAAAGTAAAAGAATACAATACTTCCTTGACAATATTTCTAGCAGCAATTTTAATGTC
>JAAYRW010000037.1 GCA_012518555.1 Tissierellia bacterium | reverse complement strand
TGGACTGGACAATAAGTTTGACGGTTTATCTAAACGGGTTGACGGTTTGGATAATAAGTTTGATGGACTGGACAATAAGTTTGACGGTTTATCTAAACGGGTTGACGGTTTGGATAATAAGTTTGTTGGACTGGACAATAAGTTTGACGGTTTATCTAAACGGGTTGATGGTTTGGATAATAAGTTTAATGGATTGAACTATGAAATGCAGCAAGGTTTTAGAGAGGCTCATAATGAAAGACAGAAAATGAGTAAAGATATCCAAGATGTCAAGGAAACTACAATAAGGATTGAAGAGGAACATGGCAAGAAGCTTTCAGCTCTATTTGACGGATATAAACAAAATTCTGATATACTTCATAGAGTTGAGAAAGAAGTGTCTAAACACGAAGAAATTATTCTTCGAAGAATACGATAATATGAATATGAAACAAATCGGATATAATAAGCTAAAGTAGACTATAGGAGATGATGAAATGAATCAAATAATTATACTAGACTTTGGAAACGACTATAATCAAGACCTAGTAAAAATAATAGAAGAAGAAAATATTAAGGTAAATCTTTTACCCTATGACACAAAAACAGAACAAATTCAAGCTCAAGAAAATGTAATTGGACTAATCCTTTCAGGCGGATATATTACAGTGAAAGAAGATGACTTAGAGGCATTTGATGGTCAAATCTTGAAGCTTGATATGCCAATACTTGGCCTAGGACGTGGAATGCAAGTAATCATCAACCAATTAGGTGGCACAGTTACACCAGCTGGATATGTATATGAACCTACTCCTTCTAAACTTACATTTCATAATATAGGAAAAGGAATCTTTAAAAATGGAGATAGAGAAAGAACAGTCCAATTAGGATTTGATGCTAAAGTTTCAAAATTGCCAGAAGGATTCAAAATACTTGCAAGTGGTGAAGAAGTAAAATCTGGAGACGATAGACCCTTTGGAGCAATGGAGAATCCCGACAAAAATATATATGGAATTCAATTTATTACAAAGCCTGCAGAAGAAGAAAAAGATGCACAAGCAATAAGAAATTTCCTAGAAATGTGTAAAGATTACCAAATTTAAACATCTTCCATTTTTTTACATAAGGGCAGTGTAAATAATTTTGTGTATTTCTAGTTTACAAAATTTATTACAGGCTCTACCAAAGTTTTACATAAACATTAAACCCCTTGAAATCAAGGGGTTTTGTTTGTTTACATCATTCCTGGCATTCCGCCGCCCATTTGAGGCATTGCTGGTTCATCATCTTTTGGTTCATCAGTTACTGCTGCTTCAGTTGTTAATAACATTGAAGCTACACTTGATGCATTTTGAAGAGCAGATCTTACAACTTTAGTTGGGTCAACTATACCTGCTTCAACCATGTTTACGTATTTTTCGTTTAGAGCATCGAAGCCTATGCCTTTGTCGCTGTTTTTAACTTTTTCAGCTATTACAGAACCTTCAAGGCCTGCATTTATAGCTATTTGTCTAACAGGTTCTTCTAATGCTTTTTCAATTATCTTAGCACCTGTTTTTGCATCTCCTTCAAGTTCTTCTGCTACTTTAGAAACTGCATCTACAGTTGTTAATAAGGCAACTCCACCACCTGGTGCTAAACCTTCTTCAACTGCTGCTCTGGTAGCATTTAAAGCGTCTTCTATTCTTAATTTCTTTTCTTTCATTTCAGTTTCAGTAGCTGCTCCAACGTTTATAACTGCAACTCCACCTGTTAACTTAGCAAGTCTTTCTTGTAGTTTTTCTCTGTCAAATTCTGAAGTTGACTCTTCGTACTGAGCTTTAATTTGTTTAACTCTTTCATCAATTTCTTCTTTTGAACCTGAGCCGTTTACTATAACGGTATTTTCTTTATCTATTTTTACTGTTCCTGCGCTACCAAGCATATCTAAAGTCGTTTCTTTTAAGTCTAATCCTAATTCTTCTGATATAACTTGACCACCTGTAAGTATTGCAATATCTCTTAACATTTCTTTTCTTCTGTCGCCGAATCCTGGTGCCTTAACAGCAACACAGTTAAATGTTCCTCTTAATTTATTAACAACTAATGTAGCTAATGCTTCACCTTCTACATCTTCAGCTATAATAACTAAGGACTTACCAGTTTGAACTATTTGTTCTAAAACAGGAAGAATTTCTTGGATATTTGCAATTTTTTTGTCTGTTATTAAAATGTAAGGTTCTTCTAGAACAGCTTCCATTTTTTCAGTATTAGTTACCATGTAAGCTGATAGATATCCTCTATCAAACTGCATACCTTCTACTACGGATAATTCCGTATCCATAGTCTTGGATTCTTCAACAGTTATAACACCATCTTTTCCAACTTCATCCATAGCTTGTGATATTAATTTTCCGATTTCTTCATCACCAGCTGATATAGAAGCTATTTGAGCAATTTCTTCTGAAGTTTCAACTGTCTTAGTTATGTTTTTAAGTTCTTCTACAGCTGCTTCAACTGCTTTTTGGATACCCTTTTTAAGTATCATTGGGTTAGCCCCTGCTGCTACATTTTTAAGTCCTTCTCTTATTATAGCCTGAGCTAAAAGTGTAGCTGTTGTAGTTCCATCTCCGGCTACATCGTTAGTCTTTGTAGCAACTTCTTTAACTAACTGAGCTCCCATATCTTCAAAAGGATCTGAAAGTTCTATGTCTCTTGCTATTGTAACTCCGTCATTAGTAATTTGGGGTGAACCGAAAGATTTGTTTAAAACTACGTTTCTTCCCTTAGGTCCTAATGTAACCTTTACAGTATCTGCTAAAGTATTAACGCCTCTTTCCATTGCACGGCGTGCATCTTCATCAAATTTAATAATTTTTGCCATATCTACCTCTCCTTTTTTTATTCAATAACTGCTAAAACGTCTGCTAATTTTATTATTATTAATTCTTCGCCATCAATTTTTACTTCAGTTCCTGCAAACTTTGAATAAATTACTTTGTCGCCTACTTTAATTTCATCTTTTTTCTTTTCATCGGCAGTTATACCTGAGCCGATTGCTAGAACTTCTGCTATCTGAGGTTTTTCTTTTGCAGAGCCAGGCAATACGATGCCGCTTTTAGTTTTTTCTTCAACTTCAGTCATTTTAATAACTATTCTTTCGCCTAATGGTTTTACTGTCATAATTATCCTCCTACTTTGTTTAGTGTTCTACTATCCGATTCGTTGTTAGCACTCATCTCCAAAGAGTGCTAACACCTTAGTATTTATATTACTAATTTGTCATTATGTTTTCAAGTTCTATTTTCTTTGATTTGGGGGCATATTCAACGAATACAACCATTACATCTGTACTTATCTTAATTTTACTTTGAATTTCTTTGTTTTACTCTACCTTGATTTGATTTTGCTATTAATTGTAAAAGTTCAATAATTTTTCTAAAATAATAGATGTATTTTATATAATAATGTTATATAATTAAATAATAGTATAACACATAGGAGGGAAATAATGTCTCTGGTAACATCTAAAGAAATGTTTAAAAAAGCATATGAAGGCAAATATGCCGTAGGCGCCTTCAATGTTAATAACATGGAAATTATACAAGGTATTGTGGAAGCGGCAAAGCAGGAAAATGCACCGCTAATACTTCAAGTGTCTGCAGGAGCGAGAAAGTATGCAAACCCAATTTATTTAAGAAAGCTTGTGGAAGCAGCAATTGAAGACACAGGATTAGATATTTGTCTTCATTTAGACCATGGTGAAGATTTTGAAATTTGCAAGCAATGTGTCGATGATGGATTTACTTCCGTAATGATCGACGGCTCTAAATATCCTTTTGAAGAAAATATTGAGCTTACTAAAAGAGTAGTTGATTATGCTCATTCAAAGGGGGTAGTCGTTGAGGCGGAACTTGGTAGATTAGCCGGTGTGGAAGACGCTATAAAAGTAGATTCTAAGGATGCAAGCTATACAGATCCAGATCAAGCAGTAGAGTTTGTGGAAAGGACGGGAGTTGATTCATTGGCAATTGCAATCGGAACCAGCCACGGAGCCTATAAATTTAAGGGAGATCCTACTTTAGACTTTGAAAGACTTGAAACTATTTCAAGACTTCTTCCTGGTTTTCCTTTAGTTCTTCATGGTTCATCTTCGGTACCTAAGGAATTTGTAGATTTATGTAATAAATATGGTGGAGAAATACCAGGAGCTGCCGGTGTTCCTGAACAAATGTTAAGAAAGGCTTCGCAAATGGGAGTATGCAAAATAAATATAGATACGGATTTAAGACTTGCTCTTACAGGATCTATAAGAAAGTTCCTTGCAGAAAATCCTTCGGAGTTTGATCCTCGGAAATATTTGGGACCTGGAAGAAATGCTATAAAAGATATGGTTGCTCATAAAATGAGAAATGTCTTAGGCTGTAGTAATAAAAGATAAAAGTACCAACATTGTCATTCTAAGTAATAGCGAAGAGTCTCGTATCAGTGAATGAGATTCTTCGCTAGGTCTCAGAGTGACAATTTCATTTTTTTGGAAAGAGTCAAAGTGACATTTTTTATTTCTTTGGAGAATTCATATATGTTGAAATATAATTTTTATCGATTTTTACTACGGCAAAATAACTTTCATCTTCAGCTTTAACTTTTTTATGAATTAATTTAAGAAGTTCTGATGAAGGCATTTTATAATCTGCAGGTAGGTCTAAGTCAAAGATTAAATTAGTGTGGGTTTCTCCTATAGATACTCTAAAATCATGCATACTAAGCTTTTCATCAATAGACTTAATAATTTTCTCCATCATTAATTTTAGCGCGTTTATTTCTTTATCGTCGGTAATTACAGGATCTAAATGAATTACTAAGTTAATATCCAAATCCCTTGCAAAGTCCCTTTCTATATTATCTACTAAATCATGGGATCTTAATATATCATCCTTTGCATCAACTTCTACGTGAACAGTTGCAAAATGCCTATTAGGACCGTAGTTATGTACAATAAGGTCATGAGTATTTATTACTCCTTCATAAGATAGTAGCTTTTTTTCCATAGTATCTAACAATCCTTCATCAGGTTTCTCTCCTAAAAGAGGGTTTAATATATCTCTTAATATTTCATATCCTGAATACAAAATAAAAAAAGCAACTAAAATCCCTACATATCCATCTACCTCATAGCCTGTTAACTTTGATATTGTTATAGATAAAAGTACTACTGCTGTAGATACTACATCGTTCCTAGAATCTGTGGAAGATGCTTTAAGAGCTGCTGAAGAAATTTTGTCGCCTAACTTTTTATAAAATAAACTGAGCCATAACTTTACAATAATTGAAAAGACCAATATAACCACCATTACTGGAGAAAATATCGTAATTTCAGGATTCAGAATTTTATCAAAAGAAGATTTAATTAATTCAATCCCTACTACTATTACGGCAATTCCTAAAACTAAGCCTGTCAAGTATTCCATTCGTGCATGACCAAAAGGATGGTTATCGTCTGCAGGCATAGCTGACATTTTAAAACCTATAACTGTAATTGCTGAGGAAAATCCATCAGACAAATTATTTATTCCATCTGCCATAACGGAAATACTGTTAAATAATATGCCAGCTAAAATTTTTCCGGCACTGAGTAAAATATTTACTATTATTCCTATTATACCTGCCGTTATTCCGTAGGCCTCTCTTACATGGTGATCTTTAGTTTCTTCATAGTTTTTAATAAATTTTTTTATAATAAAATCTGTCATATTCTATTCCTTTTTCTATAATTCTTCTACATCTATATTATTAAGAATTCAAAGTATTATTATTTTCTTTCTTAAATTAAATACTCGTTTATATAGCTACAAATTACTATATTATAATATTTTTGTCAATTCTTATTTTTTAAATAAATACCATATATTGCTTTCTGTTTCATATTTAATTTCGAAAATATCCCTTCCTCTATGAAGGCATACAAAGACGATTCTTGTGTTCCCAACTATGTTTTCTTCATAGATTTTCATTACTCTTTCAATTCTAACGACTTTATCATATAATCTGAATTTTATAGGTTCAATTTTCCCATTAGTGTAGAAAATAGCCATTACCTTTATAGGTTCATTTAAAATTTTCATAATATCCATTCCTTTCCCTTTGCTTTACTTTTACAAAATACTGCGCATATCCGGATATTCGTCATGGGGATATCCTCCTAAAAGAGGCTTAAATGGGCTGTTGGCAAAAACCCCCCTGATAATAGATTCGGCACCATACTTATTTCTTATTTTATCAACGGTTTTATCTAAAGTTTCATTTTTTAAACTTAATTCATCCTGAAATATGTTGATTTGCTTAGACTTTGAAAATTCTAAATTAGATAAGGAAATACCCAATGCTCTTATAGGCTTTTCATCCCACAGTTCATCGAATAACTTACATACATTAATATAAATATCTCTCGTACAGTCTGTAAAATACATAAGCTTCCTCTGTCTCGACTTATATCCGAAATATTTATCTTTAATACTTACACTTACCACCTGGCAGCTCATTTTCTCTTCCCTTAACCTCCAAGCAGTCATTTCTGTTAAACTTAAAAGTATGATGTGTGCCGTTTCTCTATCTCTTACATCGAACTTCAAGGTACTGCTGTTTCCTACACTTTTCATAGGTGGCCGTTCTTTAAATGTGGAATCATCCCTACCCCATGCATAGTTATAAATCAATCTACCGTGGGATTTCAGCATAGTTAGTATAAATTTATAATCCGTATTAGCAAGATCTCCTATAGTATAAATTCCCCAGCTCTTTAACTTTGATTTAGTTTTTCTTCCTACCATAAATAATTCTTCCACAGGCAAAACCCACAGTTTTTCCTTTATTTCATCCATGAACATAGTGTGACATTTGTTAGGTTTTTCTAAATCACCGGCTTGCTTGGCAAGAAGTTTATTTTCGGAAATTCCTACATTTATGGTATATCCGAATTTCTCCTTTACTCTATCCTTTATTTTATGGCCAAGTTCTACAGCTTCCTGCCTATTAATATCTGTAAACCTTAAAAAACATTCGTCAATGCTGAAAACCTCCACATCCGGCGTATATGTTTTTAGATAGTCCCTTAATGATTTACTGGCTTTTACATAAAGTTTGTAGTTAGGATGTAATATAAGTAAATTTGGACATAGTTGTCTTGCTTCCATTAGCGACATTCCTGTTTGTATTTTGTGTTTTTTGGCAGGTATAGATCTGGCAAGAACTATTCCGTGGCGGTTTTTTTCGCTACCTCCAATTACCGATGGTATATTGAGTAGATTTCTTTCTAGCCCCATTTGTTTTTCATAGGCATAGGTCCAACTTAAAAAAGCAGAGTTTACGTCAACATGCATTATTATTTCTACCAATTCCATAACCTCCCTTGACTATTACTAGCTAGTCTATAGCTAGCTTAAGCTCTAGTCTTTTTCTACAGTCTTTTCGAACATTTGTTCTATTGTAACATACTTTTCGAAATTTTAAAACTATTTTTTCAAAAAAACAGTTGTATCATTTTGGAAACAAAGGTTAAGGTAAAGAGAGGCATTAAAAAAGATTTGCGTCTAGACACAAACCTTTTTTATTTTTTATAATTTTTATCGTGAATAATTTTCAAACCTTTAAACAAAAGCAATGGATCGAATATATCAATTTCTGTAGTTTCTTCATATATAACTCTGCCTAAACCTCCCGTTGCAACCACTTTTATATTTTCATTACTGAGTTCTTCTTTTATTTTTTTAACAATATACTCTACTTGACCTATATATCCGTAAACTATTCCCGCCTGCATACTGGTTATAGTATTTCTTCCTAAAATTGTATCTGGTTTTTTAATTTCAATCTTTGGAAGTTGGGCGGTTCTTTGCCACAGTGCATCTGCTGAAATCTGCATACCGGGAGAAGTAACTCCATACCTATATTCCCCCTTTTCATTGATAACATCGTAAGTCGTTGCCGTTCCAAAATCTATTACGATTAAAGGGCCTCCATAAGCATCATAAGCTGCAACTAAACCGACAATTCTATCAGCTCCCACTTCCCTAGGATTATCTGTCAATATTGTTATACCTGTTCTTGTCCCAGGTCCTACAACTATAGGATCTATATCAAAAAACTTTTTTATTGCATTTTCAAAGGAATGCATTACATTAGGAACCACGGAAGAAACTATTACACTATTTATCTTTCTATGGTCAATATTATTGTAGCTTAGTAAATTTAATATAAAAATACCGTATTCATCCGATGTTTTCTTATTCTTTGTAATCATCCTCCAATTTCCTACAAGTTCATTGCCCTTGTAGACACCGATTACAATATTTGTATTACCGATATCAACAACTAAAACCATTATATTTCTCCTTTTCTTTAGATTTATTAGTCTTTTCTAAGCTCATCAATAGGCTTTGTAGTAATCTGGCTTCTGTCAAGATTTAACAGTACAATTGCCTTTTCTAAATCCTCATAAGAGGGAACTTCAATTTCAAGATAAGGTTTAGAGTATGTATATTCATCCCATGTATCTATTTCAAACAGTATATTTTCATAAAGGTAGGATTTGCGATGTTTGTATCCAGGTCTTTTTCGTTTGTAACCTAATAGTTCGATTATTTTAGAAGTGCTTTCCCAATCGGAAATATTGGTTTCAATTTCTTCGTTTACTCTTAAAGAGTTTCTATCTATGCTTTTTTTGAAGGTCATAGTATTTTTTGTTTCACCGGTTAAATTATCCTTAGTAACTCTTATTCTTAAATAGCCCTTGTGCTTTTTCTTTAAAATTCCATCATCTGTATCGAACCTGTAATTTATTTGATCTTCATCTTTTACAAGAACTGCACCTATATTAATAAGTTTCTTTTCAATTTCTTCCCTATCAATATTTAATACTTTGACTTCCCTTTCCCTCATAGTACCCTCCACATTTCAATAATTATATCATAGTTTTTTATTCTTATAAACATATTTTTACGAAGTTATAGTTTTACTTGAAAAATATTTTGAAATTATTTGAATAATGCTTTCTTCAATGCTATAATTTTACTAACCCTTAACTAAGGAGTGATATTTTGGAAGTTAATATAGGAAAACTATTGAAAGTTATTAAATTGTCTGCTCAAATTATACTTGAAAATGGTGGGGAAACATATCGGGCCGAAGAAACTATCGAATTTATCGGTGAGTCTTTCAATGTGAAAGAAATAGAATCTATTGCTACTCCTACAGGATTCTATATTACGATTTCCGTTAATGGTGAAGATAACCATACATTAGTAAAAAGAATACGTAAAAGAACTATAGATTTACAGAAAATAAATGATGTTAACAATATTTCAAGACAACTTTACCTTCACTCCATAACCTTAGACCAAGCCTTGGAGGAATTAGAATATATCAATAACAATACAGCTTCAGATAAATACTCTCTATTATACGTAGGTTTGTCCTCTGGTTTTTTTACCTTGCTGTTTGGAGGACGAATTTTAGAGTTCTTTACAGCCTTGTTTTCAGGGATTTTAGTTTCAATAATGTCTAGGGGTTTCGTAAACTTTCATTCATATCAATTTTTTTCTAATACGGTTGCTGGAGCTGTAATAGCATTTTTTGCAATTGCTGTAACAACTTTGGCAAATACAGGCAATTACAACCCTATAATCGTAGGAGGTATGATGCCTCTTTTACCAGGGCTTGCAATGACTAACGCTATCCGTGATACAATGAGAGGAGATTTGCTATCGGGAATAGCAAGAGCTGCAGAAGCTTTGTTGGTAGCCTCCTCTTTAGCAGCTGGAGCAGGAGTTGTTTTATACTTGGCTTATAGTACGGGCATACTAAGTTAAGGAGGTTTAGCATATGCTTACTATGATTTTAGATTTAATTTATTGTTTCGTAGCATCTTTATTTTTTGCACTAATAATGAATGCCCCTAAAAAAACTATAGTAAATTCTTCAATATCTGCGGCTTTAGGATATCTAATTTATATTTCAGTGCAAACTATCAGTCCTACATTGGGATTTTTTTTAGGTACTTTATTTATTGCAATGATGGGGGAAATTTTTGCTCGTAAGTTTAAAATGCCTGCTACAATCTTTATTTTTCCCGCTGTAATTCCAATAGTACCAGGATACGGTCTGTATCAAACAATGCTAGCAATAGTTCAAAACGATATTTTTTCTGCTCTTGAAATAGGAGCTACCACCATTTTAAATATTGCAGCAATGGCAATAGCAATGGTGTTAGTAAGTATATTAGCGTCCAAATTACAATCTTTAAAATATAGAAAATCAAACTAAGTGTTTTAAATTTTCTATCATGGGTATATATTTAAGTGTTAAATAATATAATTCATTGGAGGTAGAATATGTGTATCAAAGAGAAATTCTTTATTTGTGAAACTTGCGGTAACTTAGTCGAATTAGTATTAAAAGGTGGGGGAACCTTAGTATGCTGCGGAAATGAAATGAAAGAACTTGTAGGAAATACTGAAGAAGCTTCCTACGAAAAACATATTCCTGAAGTTAAAGTTGAAGGAAATAAAGTAACTGTACAAGTTGGCAGTGAAATTCATCCTATGATTGAAGAGCACTATATACAATTTATTTATTTAGTAACGGAATTAGGAACTCAGAGAGTATGTTTACAACCAGGAGAAGAACCGATTGCAGAATTTGCCTTAGTAGAAGGTGATAAAGCTCTTGCAGCCTATGAATATTGCAACCTTCACGGACTTTGGAAAAAAGAACTATAAAAGGTAGGGGGAATGCCCCCCTTTTTTATATCTATGATATTTTAGCACCGCTTGGTATGTCTTCTAAAGTAGATACTACTGAAAGTTTCTTACCTTTTTCTGCTGATAAAATCATTCCTTGAGATTCAACTCCCCTTAAAGTTACAGCTTTTAGATTATATACCATTACAACTTTTTTTCCGGTTAAATCTTCCGGCTTATACCATTTTGCAATGCCGGAAACTACCTGTCTTACTTCTTCTCCAACTTTCAATTGAAATACTAAAAGCCTATCTGCATTAGGGTGTTTTTCTACCTTTAAAACCTCAGCAACTCTCATATCCAACTTAGCAAAATCATCAATGGTTACATATTCAGCATCTTGTTCTTCAGTTTCCTTTGATTCTTCAGCTTCTTTTGATTTTTTTTCAGCCTTAGAAGAATCTTCAACTCCATTTAGCTTATTAATTTCTTCGATTTTCTTTGCTAGATCAATTCTTGCAAATAAAATTTCAGGTTTTCCTACTTTTCGTCCCGGAACCATACCATTGAAAGTAAGCAATGATTCCCAGTCTCTTTTTTCTGTATTAAGCTGTTTTAATATTTTTTCTGCTGTTTCCGGCAAGTAAGGTTCTAAAAGCACTGCCGCTATTCTTATTGATTCTAAAAGGTTGTATAAAACCGTCCCTAATCTTTCTTTCTTGCTTTCATCTCTACCTAAAATCCAAGGCTGTGTTTCATCTATATACTTGTTACTTCTTCTCAGAAGGGTAAATATTTCTCCAATGGAATCAGCCACCCTTAAGTCATCCATTTTTTTCTCAACTTTTAAAGGTGTTTCCAAGGCTAAGTTTATTAATTCATCGTCTATAGCTTCTTTAGCTGTAGGAGCCATTATTTCTCCATCAAAATATTTATTAGTCATTGAAATAGTTCTATTAACCAAATTGCCTAAGATGTTGGCTAAGTCAGAATTAATTCTTTCGATTAATAATTCGTAAGTTAAAGTACCGTCTGTTGCAAAGGGCATCTCATGTAGAACGAAGTACCTAACAGCATCCACACCGAACAAATCTACCAGGTCATCGGCATATATAACATTTCCCTTTGACTTACTCATTTTACCTTCACCTATTAACAGCCAAGGATGACCGAAAACCTGCTTTGGAAGTTCTTCGCCTAATGCCATTAAAAGTATAGGCCAGTAAATAGTATGGAATCTTAAAATATCCTTACCTATTAAATGTACGTCTGCAGGCCAGTACTTCTTAAATAGTTCCCCATGATTACATCCATCAGGGTCATATCCTAAAAATGTAATATAATTACTCAATGCATCAATCCAAACGTATACTACATGACCTTCATCAAAGGTAACAGGAATTCCCCAGTCAAAAGAAGTTCTCGATACACATAAATCTTGTAATCCTGGTTTAATGAAATTATTGACCATTTCATTTTTTCTAGATTCCGGCTGAATAAATTTTGGATTTTCTTCTATATGTTTCATTAAGCGGTCTGCATACTTACTCATTTTAAAGAAGTATGCATCTTCTCTGGTCAACTGGACTTCCCTCCCACAATCAGGGCATTTTCCATCAACTAATTGAGCGTCTGTAAAAAATGCCTCATCGGGAGTACAATACCATCCTTCATAATATCCTTTGTAAATATCCCCTTGGTCATAAAGTTTCTTAAATATTTTTTGTACGATTTTAATATGCTCTGGATCTGTGGTTCTTACGAACTTATCGTAACTGGTATTCATTAAGTCCCATATTCTTTTAATTTCAGCAGCTACCTCATCTACATATTCTTGAGGTTCTTTGCCTGCTTCTTTAGCTTTCTCTTGAATTTTTTGTCCGTGTTCATCTGTTCCTGTTTGAAAATACACATCGTATCCATTTAACTTTTTAAACCTTACAATACTGTCTGCAAGAATTATTTCATATGTATTTCCAATATGAGGCTTGCCAGATGTGTATGCAATTGCCGTCGTTAAATAATATTTACCTTTGCTCATTTTTTCCTCCTTGTAAAATTATTAAAGCCTCTTAGCATAAGCTAAGAGGCGAATTACGCGTTACCACTCTTATTCGCACCTATTTCACAATAGATGCCTCAACAGGTTCAATAACCCTTGTATTATAACGTATACTTACGTTCCACCCTAACCAAAAGCTCAGGTAGAAAGCTCCAAGACCATCTTCATCCTAAAATCAATTCGCCGGTTTCCACCTATCCCGGTTCTCTGGAGTATGATTTTAAAACTACTCTTCTTATCATCGCTTATTTATTATGCATTTTGACATGTTAAACTATACATAAATTAAATAGTTTTGTCAATAAAAAAGTTATATTTTATTAGCTTATATAGTTTTTCCTCCTAAAAAACGAGAGAATCATCGACTCTCTCGTAACCATTTACTATTTACTCATTGTAGCATTTACACCTGCATTAATACCACTTCTTAGTATTTGTGTAATTGCATTTCCACCTACACGATTTCCTCCATGGAAACCACCGCATACTTCACCAGCAGCATAAAGACCTGGAATTATATTGCCATCTTGGTCTAGAACGTGTAAGTCGGTATCTACAGCTACCCCACCCATTGTAAAGTGAACTGAGGGGCTAATTATATGAGCCCAATAAGGTCCTTCTTCCTCTATATAATCTTCTTCAATAAATGAAACACGTCCGGTTAACGGGTCAAACTTGTTTATTACAGCCTCATTATATTCATTAATAGTATTAATAAAGGTCGTTGGATCAATGTTTAACTTAATTGCTAGTTCTTCCAATGTATCCGCTGTTACTACATCTCCCTTTTCAATCATCTCACTAAGAACATCACCTGTAATAGTAATACCATCGGTAACCCATAGATTTTGTGAACTTGCAATCTGATACATAAGGCTGTTCGGCTGTTCCAAAATAGCTTTTGACATTACGTCACGACGTTCTGCTTCGTTTACAAACCTCTCTCCGTTGCTATTGATAAAAGGACAGGAAGGTAGACAAACAAACTGCAATGCACCACTACTTGCTGTCGCCAGAGGTTGGAGTTGTATTTCACTCATTTCCACAAGTTTTGCTCCAATGCCTTCAGCCATTCTGTGCCCATCTCCTGTATTTGCAGGAGAGCCGGAAATCGGTAAATTCTCTCCTATGTATTCCCACTTTGTATTGTATTTTTCTCTCATTTCTACATTAGCAGTAAAACCGCCAGATGCTAAAATAACAGCTTTTTCTGCATGGAAAACATAGGGTGTGCCATCAACCTTTTCACCTTTAACGCCTACAACTCTTCCATCTTCCATAATAAATTCTTTTGCTTCTACTTCCATGGCATACTCAATAGGGGAACCTTGTAAATGTTTATCAAACAAATCGAAAAACTTGCCCCCTCCTACGCCATAACCGTCAACTAAATTATATGCACGCGGCCAAATAGATCCCATGCCTAGAACACCTTTGGCATCAAGATTAAATGTACCACCTAAAGATTCACCCCATGTAACTAACTCTTTTGCATCTCTACACATAAGCTCTATAAGATCGGGATTACCAATGCAGTCACCTTCTACATATGTTTGTAACATATGGAACTCTTCTGAATCGAACAAGTGTTTTGCACCTGAGGCCGTATGCTCTTCAAAGTCTTTTTTAACAATACTTTGCCATTCTGCCATTTTTTCGTTTTTAGGTTCTAAATCTATGTAAGATTGTATTGTTTCTGCAAGACCTTCAGTTTGCTCCCAGTTTTTCCCGATAATAGGACCTGCAGAGTTAAAACCGCCACCAGAACGAAGTGTGTTTCCACCTAATGCTGCTGTTTTTTCTACTACAATAACAGATGCACCATTATCAATAGCAGTAACTGCTGCACTCATACCTGCTCCACCGCCACCGATAATTACAATATCTGCGGTCATTTCGACTGTTTCTCCCGGTCCATGGGATTTAATCTCAACTTTCTTCAAGGCGTCAGGATTGCCTCCTGCCTGAGAAACGCAATCTGCAAGTGCTGCTAATATAGCATCACTTGTTTCAGTGGCACCTGTAATTGCATCAATCTGCAAAGACTGACTTTCTATAAAAGTCTTTGGTATACGCTCCACTGGAGCATCTGCAATACCTGCTGTTTCCGCATGTTCAGTTACTTTTGCTGCTGTCGCTTTATCAGTATCAAATGTTACCTCAACAGTTATTGGTCCGTTTCTTCCAGGAGTCGTTGCAGTATAAGTTCCTGCTGTGTAATTACCATTTGTAGTTGGTTGTACTGTCTCCTGTTGCTGCTGCGTTTCTCCACATGCAGCCAAGCTCATAATCAAAACTACTGACAACAACAATGCAATAATTCTCTTGGGTAGTGTTTGTACCATAAAAATACTCCTCCATATTAATATAGTTATTGCAACATAGTAACTATATTAATTGTGATAGTTAATTAACTATCACAATTAGATGTAAGACCTATGTGTGTACTATGTGCTTATTTTACTATACTACCTGCACTTGGTGTACTGTCAATAGTGTTTTTTGTTTTTTTCTTAACGGGAATCCATACCTCTCTATAAACATATTTACTGTTGTTTGCAAAAATAAGACCTCGTGAAATTACTTCACCATCAACTTCAAGTTCATTTTCTTCCAATATCTTCTTGGCAGAAAGGTAACACTCATATAGTGTCTCCACCCCATCCTTTACAACCATAAATGTATAAATACAAGTTTTTTCTGGCAATACCTCCACCTGGTGTAAGTTGTCAAGATTCCATAGAATTGCATCCGCCTGAAAAATACTTAATGCATATCGGATATATCATCTAAGGAAAAGTAAAATTGTCTAAATCTTCTAGCATTAAGTAAATGCCCCATTTGCATACCATCATACACTCTATGCCCCGTATCCGGGTCTATTTCAGGTTCTATAATTCCATATTTCTCATATTTTCTTAGCCCGCTGGGAGATATGCCTGCTATAGTTGACATATCTCCTATTTTTATATATTTCATATCCACCCAACCTACCTTTTCTTTGCTATAATGGGTTCTCGATTTTACATTCTATACTATAAAATTAACTGGATACATTTAACTATTACAACTATTACTCCTATTATAATTGCGGGAATTAACAACAGTCCTATGCCGAGAGGAATCAAGGCTAAAATTACAAAGAATCCTATTATTGAACCTAGTATTGTAAATATTATCTTCAATAATAGCACCCCTGCTTTAAAGGCTGCAACTATGAATACGAAAAATAGAAATAGTCCTAATAATATTTCCATTTGTTTCCCTCCATCTCTTTTCCAAGTCTTATGTAACTAACTAGCCATTCTTCTACTGAAAAATGAGATTAATATCTTTATTATATATTACACAAGATTAATTCATAATCTATTAAGAGAAAATTAGAAAATGATTAGAATTAATAATTTTATTAAAATGGGAGAAATTATGCCATAAAATTTTCTATATCATTCACAGTTTTAATTATATCCTGTGACAAATTAATGTTTCCCTTTTTAGTAACCCAAATGTCGTCTTCTATTCTTATACCTATTCCTTCTTCCTTAATATAAAGCCCTGGCTCAACAGTGTAAACATTGTTTTCCTGCATAGTTTTGTCTCTTCTTCTTAAATCATGAACGTCTAATCCCAAGGGATGACCTATACCATGGTAGTAATACTTATCTACTTCCGATGTATCCTTTATAATTTTGAGGACTTTTAATTGTTTTGCAAAGTATTCTTTCACTGCATTATTTACTTCTATTTCAGATGCTCCTACGTGAATTTTATCTATAGCGACATTTTGAGCTTCTAAAACTACATTGTAAATATCTTTTTGCCTCTGAGTAAATTTACCGCTTACAGGATAGGTTCTTGTTATATCGGAAGCATAGTTGTTAGATGTAGCTCCAAGATCTAATAATATTAAGTCTCCATCTGCCATTTTCCGTTGCAAATCTACATAGTGTAATATTACTGCATTTTCACCGGAAGCCCCTATGGTTGGAAAACTTGCTTTTGAATTCCTTAACATTAGCTGGTATTCAAAATTAGCTCTTACCTGGTATTCAAACATACCTGCCTTTAAATTTTTCATTACGAATTCCAATGCTTCTTTGGTATATCCTATGGCCTTTTTTATTTCTTCTACTTCTTCTTCTGATTTAGAACTTCTAAGGTTAATCATAATATCTAATGAATTTTTTATATTGACAGTTGGATATTGGTTTCTTAACCAGTGGGCAAGATTTCTATAGTTGTCATAAGGTTCTTCCACAGAAGTTATATAGGAAAAAATATAGACATTGTCCGGTCTATCGGATGATGACAAATGTCCGGCAAAGCCAGTCATAAAACTACTTCTATCTCCAACTAATTTTATACCGGATCTTTCCATAGCTTCTTCTTTACGCATAAGAATTCCGTACCATTTTTCAAAATACTCGTCGATTTCAGGTATGTACAAAGCTTCTGTAACCTTGCCGGCTATTTTGCTTATTTTTAATACCATGTTTTCTCTATCTATACCTGTAAGGTAAAAGAAGTTTCTATCAACAGAAAATGGATATTGCTGATCAGCGCTTTCCCGTGGAGCATTGCCTGAAAAAAATATGGCTGTTGAATAATCCTCCATTTTTTCTGCAAACTTAGCTCTGTTATTTATAAAAAAATCTGTTCTCATTAAATCCTCCATGTATAATTGATTTGAATCCCCCTATTTCTGCTGTGTCCCACTATCTCGTTACTCTTTCTACTGCTTTTTTCCAACCGGCGTATAAATTATTTCTTTCAATTTCAGTCATTGATGGTTGGAATTTTCTATCCATATTCCAATTTTGTATAACTTCACCCT
Organism: Tissierellia bacterium; assembly: GCA_012518555.1. Lineage (GTDB taxonomy): Bacteria > Bacillota > Clostridia > Tissierellales > Sedimentibacteraceae > Sedimentibacter. The sequence continues at coordinate 8,754 of JAAYRW010000037.1, read as the reverse complement.
TGGATTTCCAAAATCCTACTGCTAATCCTGCCAGGTAGGCAGCCCCTAATGCTGTAGTTTCTGTAATTTCAGGTCTTTCGATATTTACATTAAGAATATCTGATTGAAATTGCATCAAGAAATTATTTGCCGATGCTCCTCCATCTACTTTTAATACAGTTAGATTAATCTCTGAATCATCGATCATTGCTTCAATTACATCTTTAGTTTGGTAGGCAATAGATTCTAAAGTTGCCCTTATTATGTGATTTCTATTGGCTCCCCTTGTTAAACCTAAAATTGCTCCCCTTGCATACATATCCCAATGGGGGGCGCCTAAGCCTGTAAATGCTGGTACTACATATACTCCATTTGTATTACTTACCTTGTTTGCAAAGTATTCAGAATCGGCAGCATCGTGAATAATTTTAAGTTGGTCTCTCAACCACTGTATTGCTGCCCCTGCAACGAAAATCGAACCTTCCAAGGCATAATTAACTTTACCCTTTAAACCCCATGCAATAGTAGTAATTAAACCATTGTTGGATTTAACGATTTTTTCTCCCGTATTCATAAGCATGAAACATCCGGTACCATAAGTATTTTTAACCATTCCTTCCTGGAAGCACAATTGCCCAAAAAGAGCCGCTTGCTGGTCTCCAGCAATTCCCGATATAGGTATTTCAGCACCTAGTAATTCAGCAGAAGTATTTTCATAAAATTCTGAGGACTGTCTTACCTCCGGCAAAATACTCATGGGAATATTTAAATCATTTAGCAGTTTTTCATCCCACTGAAGGGACTTAATGTTATAAATCATCGTCCGTGAAGCATTGGAATAATCAGTAATATGGACTTTACCACCAGTCAATTTCCAAATTAACCAACTATCTACGGTTCCAAAAATAATGTTGCCTTTTTCGGCTTTTTCTCTAACTCCTTCAACATTATCTAAAATCCACTTTATTTTGGTACCGGAAAAATAAGCATCGATTATTAAGCCTGTATTTTCTCTAATATAAGGCTCTAATCCTGCTTCTTTTAATTGATTACATATATCTGCAGTCTGCCTACTTTGCCAAACTATTGCATTGTATACGGGAATGCCTGTGTCCTTATCCCACATAATGGTAGTTTCTCTTTGATTAGCAATACCTATACACGCTATTTCCGAAACATCAACATCCTTTATAGCCTCTTTTGCAGCATTTGATTGAGTTTCCCAAATTTCTACCGGGTCCTGCTCTACCCATCCAGGGGCAGGGTAGATCTGTTTAAATTCTTTTTGGGAAATCTTTATAATCTTACCGTTTCTATCGAAAAGTATTGCTCTGGAACTAGTAGTACCTTGGTCTAAGGCAAGTACATATTTCTTTTCCATAAAAACCTCCTCCTTATTAAAATGTTCCACTTGAACATATTCTTTCTTAATTTAAAAAAGAAGCCTTTCGGCTTCAATTATACACTTTTTTGCTTAAGTTGTCTCCTCTTATTTTTTCCTACATCTATTCGACTAATCTTCAACTAATCTCTTTTCTCCTGTAATTTCCTGTAAGGGTTTAATATTTTGGGTTACTTCCACTACCCCTAAGTATTCTCCCTCATCATTTCTTACGGCAAAGTAGCGTATATAAACATACTTATCTCCCATCTTAATCCAGAAATCTTCATGGTCTTTCTTTCCTGACTTAAAATCATTAACTATATCTTCCACTATATGTACACTTGCAGGGGGATGGCAGTTTGAAACATTCCTGCCTATAGCAGTCTTAGTTCGGGGAAAAATTCTTTCACTACTTTGAGAGAAATATTTTACTGTATCATCATTTCCTACAAAAGTTATATCGAAGGGAAGACTGTTAAGCATGTAGGTCAATTCCTCTCTATTGAACACACCTGTTGGAAGAACAATAGCCCCTGGCTCCTCAATATCTTCTTGGTGTTCCTCTTTAGCTTCCTCATCAGGTTCCCATAGGGCTATAGAGTCTAATATTTCACCTATTTCGCTACTATCGTCTGCAACCTTTTTCCATTCATCCTGGGTCATTGTATCTAAAAGCATAGGAAGCATTATACTTTCTTCCTTAAATATCATTTCTTCTAGTCTGTTTATAAAATCTTCTACTGCTTTTTTATTTTCTTTGTTAAGTACCCCATCAGATAATTGGGTTTTTAAGATTTTATAATCTTCTCTAATTTCATCGTCTACACCCCACATAACTTGGGGAGGTGCTGTTATGCCGTATTTCTCCATATAGGGAAACAAGAGATTTTCTTTCTTTGAATAGTGTATATCAATGATAGAAAGTGCCTCTAAGCCTTTTAAAATATCTTTTAACCCATCTTTTTTCTCTAAGTAGGGCTTAATTTCCTCTTTTATAATTTTTTCTATTTGTCTGTTTTCTAAGATTAAAACATTAGCCGGATGACCGGGGATTTTTGTAGGGTCTGTTTCCCTATGTATTTCTTCAATGGAACCTTTAAATACTGCTGCATGGACGTCACATAGTCTTTGAACTTCTGAAATAGGCAGCCCTTCACTGATTAATGCTTGCTCTGCCTCCGATATTTCAGTAGCTGAAACACCAGTAAAGGCTTTCTCAAATTTTTGCTTTACTTCATCTACAGTCTTTCCCTCATGAAGTTCCCTGATTATTTCCTTAATAACATTCTTTCGATATTGTCTGTTGTTAATATTTTCACTCATAATTTGCTCCTTTATATAAATTTTTATTTACTCTCTACTCTTTTACTTCATAGCCTCTATTTTTAAAGCCTTCCCTTATTTCATCTAAATTAAAACCTTTTATCCTAGCTCCTTTTGGAATTGTCATAAATCTTCCGGCAGTATTAATCATTCCTGCTTTTGCTATATCTTTAAATCCCAATTCCGCTAAAATTAAAGCTATATTTTCATCTTCTTTCCACAGTTCATATACTGTCTTATTGAAATCTATTACCTTCATAATATCTCCGACCTTTTTATTATAATTATACCTATTTTATATTTCCCCTAAACATTTTCTTAAAATAAGTCTATATTAATTATTACATACTTATATGTTATTTATTACATGGAAGGGATTTCTTATTGATTTATCAGTTCCAATACTATATTATTATTTCAAGGAAGAAAAAATTTAGGAGGAAATTATGAAAAAAGTTATATTTGTTTTAAGTTTAGTGCTATTATTGGTATTTACATCTGTAACTGTTTTTGCTGATGAAATTACTATAAGAGTTGACTCTGTTGAAGTTGAATTTAATGATGATTTAGGTTTTCCATTTATCGATGAAAATAACCGAACTTTAGTTCCTTTCAGAGCTACCCTAGAAGAATACGGTGCTGAAGTAGATTGGAACAATGAAAGCAGGACTGCAGTTGCAACTAAGGATGAAATAGTTGTAGAAGTAGCTGTTGATGAAAACTACATAATTAAAAATGGTGAAGAAATTGCTGTAGATACGGCTGCAAGAATAGTAAACGGAAGGACCTTTCTTCCAATTAGAGCTGTCATTGAAGCCTTCGGCTCAGAAGTTCAATGGGATTCTTCACTAAATACTGTGGTAATAACTACAGATCCTATAGATGCAAAAGCTATTTATTTAGAAGCAGCTAATAAGTCTCATAATTGGAAAAACTACGATCTTAAGGCATCTATAAATATGTCTATGGAAGTTCCCGATGAAAGTGGAAGCCTTCAGGCTATGGATATGAATATGGATATGGACATGACAATTTTCATGGATCCCTTTAAGGCTAAAGTTAATGTCGCAGTACCTGTAACTGTTATGGATGTTGAGCTTATGGAAATGATGATGGAAATGTACATGGTAGTTAATGAAGAAGGCTATACAACATATACGGGAGCTGGTGACAAGACTGGAGAATTCACATGGTTTAAGCAAACAATAGAAGATGAAATGATGTCTCAACTTTTAAAGTTTGATGAAGAAACTATGGCTAAAAATCAAGAACTAACAGAAAAGTATACTAAAGATGTTAAATACTTGGGTGATTATATAGATAGTGAAGGAAATACATTATTAAGACTTGAATATACTATGTCGGGTGATATATATAAAGAAATATTCGATGAGTATTTAAATCTAATGCCGGAAGCTACTAATGAACAAGAAGCAATGGTTATTGAAATGATTGAAAGTTTTGCTAATTTCGACCTAGGCGACTTAACATATATAGTATATATCCATGGAGAAACCGGTGAAATGGTTAAAATGGAAATGGACTTAGCTAGCATGGTTGCAACAATGATGTCTGGAATGACTGAAATTTTAGGTGAGATTCCTCAAGAAGCTTTGGATATGTTAAACAATTTAGAAGTATTTATGGAAGCAGAATTTTTAAACATAAATGAAGCAGAAGATTTTGAAATTCCTGAAGAGGCATTAAATGCACCGGAAATAACTGAAATGCTTGAAGAATTCGAGCAATTAGAAGGTATAGAACTTCCGGAAGAAGCGGATGAACTAAGATAATCTATTAAATTAAAGTGCACCTCTTCCGGTGCACTTTTTTATTGATATTTTTTAATGAAATGCTAATATTATTTAAAAAACAAAAAGTTAGGATTTAATTTAAATTTAAGGAGTAAGTATGAAATTTCTAATATATTTATTGTTAATTTTGCAACTGACAGGCTGTGTAATTACCCAAACTCCTGAAAATGGCACTCCACCAGGAGAAGTTGTAAGGCCTGAAAACAAGGGAGAAAGACCTGAAGAAAAGAAAGAAGTAGTTCCAAGAGAAAACCCTGATAGTTTGTTTTATGAATATGAAGAAGAAGCAATGAAACTTCTAAGTAAACTATCTATAGAAGAAAAAATAGGTCAAATGTTTTTAGTTAGATGTCCTGAAGATGAAAAACTTCAACTATATTTGTCAATGAAAGCTGGTGGTTTTATAATGTTTGGAAAAGATTTTGCCGGTAAAACAAAGACAGAAGTTATTGACAATATTAACTATTTCCAAGAAAACAGCCCTATACCTATGATTATTGGCGTTGACGAAGAAGGAGGAAGTGTTGTAAGAGTAAGTTCTAATCCTAAGCTTGCAGAAGAAGCCTTTAAATCACCACAAGAATTATATAAGCTAGGAGGCTATGAAAAAATAAAAGAAGATACAGAGGAAAAATCACAACTTTTAAAATCTCTAGGCATAAATTTAAACTTGGCCCCGGTTGCAGATCTTTCCACTGATCCCTTAGATTTTATTTTTGACAGATCCTTTGGAAAACCAGCTGAAGAAACTGCTAAGTTTGTTAAAATAGTTGTAGAAACAGCTAAGGAAAATAATATTTCCTCAACTTTAAAACACTTTCCCGGCTATGGAAACAATCTAGATACTCATACAGCTTCTGCCTACGATAGAAGGCCTTACGAAGAATTTATAAATAGTGATTTTATACCATTTAAAGCCGGTATTGAATCTGGTGTAGAAAGTGTATTAGTTTCCCATAATATTATAGAGTCTATAGACCCTACACTGCCTGCTTCTCTTTCAAAAAATGTAATAGATATTTTAAAAGATGATCTTAATTTTACGGGAATTATAATGACAGACGACTTATCTATGGGAGCAATAAGAGAATTTAACTCTGACTATCCTCCTGAAGTCATGGCTGTTTTGGCAGGAAACGACATGCTTATTGTTACAGACTTTGAAAGAGCTTACGATTCCCTTTTATCTGCAGTTAATAATGAAATTATTACAGAAGACCGAATTAATGATTCTCTACTAAAAATATTAAAATGGAAGTATTACTTAGGACTACTTAAGTAAAAGGGATTGTCGGCTAACAGACTATTTTTATGAACTATCTATTTGCCGACAGCCCTTTTAAATATTCATTAGACATTTTTCTTAATTTTTCAATAACTTCATAATTACTATTAGGCTTAGCTGCCATATCAGCTTTAAGTAGTTCAAACATATCGTCTAATCTTTCGACCCCCACAGCTTTCACAAACCTTTTTATTCCCTTTTCTTTTATTACATTGGCTAGATCTTTTATATAGTGGTATCTAATTAGGGTGGCTACATCTTCAATAAATTTATCTTCATAGCCAAGTCTTTCAAGAATTTTCTTACTTCTTACTGCTGATTTAATATGATGGCCGTAAAAGTGACCTCTTCCTTTTTCATCTACCGTAAAACATTCAGGCTTACTTATATCATGAAGTAAAGCTGCCATTCTTAAATTAAGTTTAGGCTTTATTTCATCTAAAACAGCCATAGTATGTTCTAAGACATCTTTATCGTGATGAGGAGTTCGCTGTTCAAATCCCTTTAGCTTCAATAACTCGGGAATAATATTCTTCATTTCCCCCCTTTCAATTAATTTATATATACCATGGGAAGGTTTGTCCTGTAATAAAATTTCGTTTAAAATTTTTTTGTACATTTTTTCTCCTTTTATGAAACTTTTTATGTTCTTTATACGTCTCTTCTTATGAGAGCTTTATTTTAAGTTAGTTTATAATATATATTAAATAATCTTTAATTTCAATTGCTATATCTTTTTATAAGAAAATAGTGTATAATAAATATACCAAAAACAGGAAGGTGATGTAATGAAAAGAAGCATTAAAAGACTTTTAGCTACTATTATTATTATGCTAACTATCTTTACGCTTAATGCTTTTGGGTTAACTTATGAAGCAAGTAATTATGCTGAACTTGAAAATATTATTTTTGAACAAATGAGCAATTATAATACTAATTTCAAAATTAAATATAGCGGTTCTTTAGATAATATTGAAGAAGTATTAAAAAGTATGGTAGCAAAAGATATTTATGTTAATTCCAATATTTCTAAAGTTTCATGGAATATAAGCGGCACTAACAATATTAGTAATATAAAGGTAGATGTTAAATATATTATTAGTCCTGAGGAAAGAATTGAAGCAGATAGGGAAATTGACAGAATTTTAGACAGTATAATCAAACCCTTTATGAATGATCACGAAAAAGCAAAGGCAGTACACGATTATATCGTACTAAAGGGTGAATATGATTTAAGCTATACTTATTACTCAGACTATGACTTGCTTACGAAAGGAACTTCCGTATGCAACGGCTATGCTCTTTTAACATACAATATGCTGAACAAACTCAACATTCCCGTAAGATTAGTATCTGGCAAGGCCGGAGGTGAAAACCATATATGGAATATGGTTAAATTAGGCAATTATTGGTTCCATTTAGATACAACTTGGAACGACCCTATAAATAATAAGGATATAACCTATACCTACTACATGCTTACAGAAAATGAAATTTCTAAAGATCATATAATCGACAAAAATTTAAATCTACCTAAAGCAACAAAAAAATACTATGATTATCTTAAAGAATTGTCCTATGACAGATTGTTAGTAGAAACTGCTTTAGATATCTACCATGAGGAAAATACAGCTGAGAATGGGTCCCAACTAAAATCTATATTAAACCGTAAAATTACACACCGTCCTCATAAAATTACCGTAAGATTTAATAAATCTATTTCTCAAGACAGCATAAAGGATGCCATGTCTCAACTGCTAAAAAACGATTTTATATCGGTAATAGAATACAATCAAGTGGATAGTACTAACACAGGACAATGGAGTATTTTAAATTTATTTATTAAATATAAAGAAAAACCTGAAAAAATAGCTGTAGATTTTCCTAATAAGGTTTGTAACACTGCCTCAGAAATAAAGTTCAATGTATATGCAATATACGATAATAAAAAAGTAAATATAACAGAGGATGTATATATATATCCCTACGATAATAAATTAGAAATTTCAAAGGGAACTTTAAAGTTCAAAGAAGCAGGAAACTACAACTTATTGTTTGAATTTCAAGGTCTTAGGGAAGAATTATCCATAACCGGATTAAATTCCAGCGCCTTTAATTATATAACAAAAGAAAAGCCAAACAACTATGTAAATGTAAAAATCTACGACCAATATATTGATTTCAGTTCAATAGAACAGTGGCCAATCATTGAAGAGGGCAGAACTATGGTACCATTAAGGGCCGTTTTCGAAGTTTTAAATTGCAAGGTAAAGTGGGAAGAATCTTCAAAGTCTGCAGTTGTAGAACATGGAGCATTAAAAATTATGATCCCTGCCAACAGTAAAACTGCTTATATAAACGGTAAAGCCTATTCCTTAGATGTTCCTGCAAAATTAGTAAATAATAGAATAATGCTGCCTCTTAGATTTGTAAGTGAAGCTATAGATAAAAGCGTTGTTTGGGATGATGAAAACAAAGTTGTATTAATCTACTAAAATATAAAGGCAGATCCTTCGATCTGCCTCTATTTGTCTACTTTCTTAAAATTTCTACTGCTTTTTGTAGTTGGCTATCCCCTTCATAAAATTCATATCCATAGCCTTCTGCCTCTTCTGGAAGATGAATTTCAATGTCCGGCTCAATTCCTATACCGTGTATATTAATTCCACTCGGTGTGAAATATTCTGAAACTGTCATTTTTATACCTTCGCCGTCATTACCAAATCTTTGAACTTTCTGAACTATTCCTTTACCGAATGTCCTAGTACCTACTAAAGTTGCCCGTCCAGTATCTTTCATAGCCCCTGCCATTATTTCCGAAGCGCTGGCACTTCCTTCATTTATCAATAGGGCTAATGGAATATCATCCATTGATTTATCAGATTTAAAATAATCTATTTCCCCTGCCTTTGTCTTTGTATAAGTTATTATTCCTTCTTCTAAGAATATATCTGTAATTTCTACAGTGG
>JAAYRW010000036.1 GCA_012518555.1 Tissierellia bacterium | reverse complement strand
TTAGGAGGATGAATACCATCTGTATATATTTTTTCCATACCTTTTAAATTGTCTACTTCAGTATAGTAGTCGATATATTGGAGGTTGAAGGTTTTGCACACCTCCCATTATGTGGACTATAGTTGGTGGTTTGTGGATTATAACGGAATTATGGAATCTGCTTAACACATGATTATACTTGTCGATTATGAGATCCTTAGCGAAGGATCTTGGTTTTCAAATTTTCTATAGATTTTATTAAGGCTTGAGCTGTTTTTACTTCTACTAATACAGTGATGTTTCTTTCGTTAGCAAAGTTAAGAAGCTCTTCTATCTTTAAATCTCCCTCAAAGAGAACTTGGTGATCGGATTTTCCCCTGGCATCGTGAAGATGCATGTGGGCTATATGGTTTTGATTCTTCATTAAATATATTTTATCTGTAAAATTACTTACAGCATCGTGGCCTGTATCCCAGGATAGTTTTATATTACTATAGCTAAGGGCTTGGTCTAAGGTTTTTTGAATAAAGGGTTTTCCAAAGTTGCTACTATTTTCTATTGCAATGATTAGGTCATTTTCCTTTGCTTTTTTAGAAAGTGTTTTAATCGACTTAATGAAGTTGTTGCTGAAATCTTCTGAATATTGGTCGTAAATATAGACTTTTTTGTGGGGCAGGGTCATTTTAGCTCCTTCAATTATATGGATGTTAAGTAGCTTAACTCCTGCTTCCTTAGCCCAGTCAATAGTATCTAAGAACAGCTGAACATATCCTTTTCTTACACTTTCATAAAAGGAGCCTAAATCTGCCTCATCAGGCATATGCATTGTAAATTGGATATTTGTTTCTTTTGTAATATTTTTAAGTTCTAGTGGATTTAGCTTTTCTATGAAATTATAGGGCATATTCATATTTAATTCTATGAAGTTAAGATTAAGTTTCAAACATAGATCTATTAATTCATTAAGTGTGTTAAATTCTACTAATGCAGGCATTCCAAAAATCATAATTGGCCTCCTAATATTTTTACTTCTTCCTCCGTAAGCTGGCGGTATTGGCCTGCTTTTAGGTTTTCGTCTAAGATTAAAGGTCCCATAGCTATTCTTTTTAAATATATTACTTCGTTACTAAGGGCTTTAAACATTCTTTTTACTTGGTGAAACTTACCTTCTCTTATAGTTACTAAACAAATGGATGGGTAGCCAGATTCAAGAATTTCTAGTTTGGCAGGAAGGGTTTTATAGTTGTCTTCCTTTAATATTATACCTTCCTCAAATAAGCCTACATCTTCTTCTACAACTTCTTCTGCTAATTCTACATAGTAGGTTTTGTCTACGCCTTTTCTTGGAGAAAGTAGGTTGTGGCTTAACTGGCCGTCATTTGTAATTAAAAGTAGTCCTTCAGTATCTTTGTCTAACCTGCCTACAGGAAAGGGTTTGAAAAATTTATCTTCATCCTTTAGTAGGTCTATTACGGTTTTGTCGTAATAGTCTTCTGTTGCAGAAATTACTCCTGCAGGTTTATTCATCATTAAATAAATAAATTGAAGGTACTTTATTACTTGACCCTTATATTTAACCATATCTTTTTCTGTGTCAATTATTTTAGAGCTGTCTTTTTCTACTCTTCCGTTTATTTCTACATAGCCTTTTCTGGCAGCCTGTTTTATTTGTTTTCTAGAACCTAATCCGGAGTTAGACAGCATTTTATCTATTCGAAGTTTCATATTTCCCCCCTTTTTTAATTACAAAACCCCTCAGAGGGGTTTTGTAGTCATTAAAGTTTATAAAAATCAAATGCCACTATTCATCTAAATCTAATTTAGGTGGTAGAATTATTCTCGTATTTATCATTTCTTTACTAATCGTTGAAATAATATAGCTTAGTTCGCTACCTAATGGGCTTAACAATATGTCTATATTTTCCTCAATTTCCTCATTACTTACAGGCCCTTTTAATATATATTCTATTATGTGCTCCGCTTTAATTGAAAACAAGGTTTCCGGTTCTACAACAATTTCCGTACTAAGTTTTATTAATACCTTTTCACCTTTATTTTCTAAAATTTCATATTTTGCTTTCTGAAACATTTTTAAAGTTTCTTGTTCCGGATTTTTGTCTATTCGTGTTGCTTCTATTTTTCTTAAATAAAATCTTCTTAATTTAATATTGTCTTTAATATCTTTATTTTTCATATATACTTCCACCTTTTATAGTAACAAATATAATCTAAAAGAAAAGTTCTCAATTTAATTTGACTAATGATTGATTGTTCAAATTTATATAATCTCTCCATTTTTCTCTTTGGAATTCTTCTATTGCAGGTAATTCAGTAGTAGGATTATTTAAAGTGATATTAATTTGTTGTTTCCCATATTCGAAACCCACACCCATTGATATATACATCATTATCAGTTGATTAATACTGCATCCCTCTTTGTTTGCAATATCAGATACTTGTTTATGAAGTGATTTTGGTATTCTCAATGATAGTTTGCCACTGTAGTCATCTTCTGACCTATACCATTCTTCCTTAGGAATTTTCCTTCCAATTTCCTCTGCTGTTTCTATCCAGCATTTTATTGCATCTTTTACATTTGCTAAAGCTTCTTCTAAAGTTTCTCCATCGCTCATGCAACCTGGTAATGCAGGTACAGTTGCTAAAAATCCTCCTCCATCTTCATCAGTTAATTTCGTTAATTCAATTTTATAATTTCTTTCTTTTGAATCCATTTCCTTTTTCATACATTTCCTCCTTGAAAATACGAGTAAATCCCCCTGCTTTAGTCAATAATTTGTCTATCTCTTTAAAAGAAATATTCTTTGGATTGTTTTTTATTTTATCGTATAGTTTATTATAATTACTCATATCATTCCTCTTTTAATATTACCCTTCTTACATATATTATACCTAGTAATACTATATATAATACCATTATATTCGCAGGTATTATATATGATACCACGCATTAATAATATGTCAACTTAATTTATATTAAAATTATAATAATTTATATATATTTAAGAAAAATTTAAATATTTAAAAGAAAAAAGCTGTTGCCCTACTCGAACAACAGTCTTCTTGTGGTTGAAATTGAATTATATTCTATTAAATACTCTGGGCATGAAATCAGGGCTATTTCTCAACTCTTTAAGCCTTGAAACTAATATATCTTTGTCCCTGTTTAGTGTTCCTGCCTGGTTTACATGATTTGATACGTGGTTTGCTCTAAATATACAGTCTGTTAATTCCATATTTTCAAGCATGATTATATTTTCGTCAAGAACTTGGCGGGGTGTAAGGAGGTGGAATTTTCCTTTTCTTAGGTCTTCAGCTAATTCTGAGTTTTCATCCACTACTAATCTTAATAATGAAAAGTAATGAGGATCGATGGCTGAAATAACCTTAGCAGACTCTAAGGCATGTTCTTCCATGTATTGGGTGCCGCCTAAGCCTGAAATAATCATACATGAAAATTTAAAGCCTGCCTTTACTGCCTTTTGACCGGCTTCTATCATCTGCTCTTGGTTAACTCCCTTGTTCATCATTGACAATACCTTGTCAGAGCCACTTTCAACTCCCATGTAAAGAAGTTCTAAACCAGCTTCCCTTATGGCTTTTAGTTCTTCCTCTGATTTTTTTACTAGGTCTAAGGGACCGGAATAGGAACTAATTCTTTCCGTATGCGGAAATTCTTTTTTAATATATTCTAATAGTTCTAAAATTTTATCTGTTTTTAGGCATAGTACATTGCCATCGGCAAGAAAGATTCTTCTTGGATTAGTATACATGGTTTTTAACCATTCAATATGATCTTTTAGTTCTTCTTTTGATTTTAGTCTAAATTGTTTTGATTTATACATATAACAGAATCTACACTTGTTATGTGAACATCCTTCTGTTACTTGAATTATCATGCTCCTTGCCTCACTGGGAGGTCTGTAAAGGGGTTCTGAATAGTATCTATTTCTCATAATTTATATCCGCTCCTAAATTTTGAAGTTTTTTTACAATATTTGAATATCCTCTTTTTATATGGTAGACTTCTGTGATTTCTGTTTCTCCTTCTGCCATCATTCCCGCTATAATAAGGGCTGCTCCTGCTCGTAGGTCTGTTGCTTTAACTTTTGCGCCGCTTAATTTACTGCTACCTTTTAAAACGGCACTATTCCCTTCTAATTTTACCTTTAAACCCATTCTTGACATTTCCGTTGCATGCATGAAACGATTTTCGAATATAGTTTCATTAATTATACTTGTGCCTTCTGCTTTAGACAGCATAGCCATAAATTGTGCCTGCATATCTGTAGGAAATCCCGGATAGGGAAGGGTTTTTATATCTAAAGCTTTTATTGTATCTCCTGCTTTTACTCTTATTTTATCATCATATTCTTCTACGGTTGCTCCTGCTTCTCTTAATTTAGCAATTACTGGCTGTAAATGGTTTGGAACTACATTTTCAATCATTAGGTCTCCCCCTGTAGCTGCTGCTGCTACCATGTATGTTCCTGCTTCTATTCTGTCAGGGATTACCGTATGTTCCGTACCATGAAGTTTTTTTACGCCCTTAATTCGAATTGTTTTAGTTCCTGCTCCTACTATCTTGCCTCCCATAGAGTTTATAAAGTTGGCAAGATCTACTATTTCCGGTTCTTCTGCAGCATTTTCTAAAATTGTCTCCCCTTCTGCAAGGGTTGCTGCCATAATTATATTTTCTGTAGCTCCTACACTGGGAAAGTCTAAGTATATGTCTCTACCTACAAGTTTTTCAGTTCTGGCGTTTACGTAGCCGCTTTCTGACTTTATATCTGCACCTAAGTATTTAAATCCTTTTAAATGTAAATCTATAGGTCTCGTTCCTATGGCACATCCTCCTGGCATACATACTTTGGCATTTTTGCATCTTGCTAACAGAGGACCCATTACTAAAAATGATGCTCTCATTTTACTTATTAATTCATAGGGCGCTTCGCAAGTTGCTATATTTTTGGCTGTTATTTTAAGTGTTTCTCTTCCTAATTTTTCAACTTTGGCTCCTAAGACTTCTAAAAGTCTACACATAACTTTTACATCTTGTAAATCAGGTATGTCGTGAATAATGCATTCTTCTTGGCATAAAAGTGTCGCTGCCAATATGGGTAGAATAGAATTTTTTGCACCGTCAACTTTTATTACTCCTTTAAGTGCCGGACTCTTCCTAACTATTATCTTCTCCATCTTTCTCCTTAAAATCTATGTATATTCAGTATATTTTAATGTTAGAGGACACATCTCTTTTTAGTAGGGTATACCTGCAGGATAGAAATGTCCCCATCTGTATTTGTAATAATTTTTTTCCTAATAACCCTTACATAATAACATTTATTATTGTTTTTTTCAATTGTAAAATTATTTTTTTTAACTTCCATAAATATGAAAATTTTTAAGTAGGCTTGTCCTAGGTGAGAGGATAAAAAAAGAAAAGGCGTATATAAAAATAAAGGGGGACGTTTATATTTTAAATGTTATACGCTTTTTCTTTTTTATATTATGTCTTTAATTTTCTATTTTATACAAAGATTTTTAAAAAGATTTTAAAAAAATTTCTGCCTTAAATAAATCACCATCAATACTTATATCTAAGTGTCCATTTTGAACTTCCATTAAACTTTTGGCAATTGCAAGACCCAGACCACTTCCCTCTGAAGTTCTTGCTTCATCTCCTCTTTTAAATCTTTCCATTAATTCATCTACTGGAATGTTAAGTTCGTAGGCGGAAATGTTTTTAAAGCTTATGGAAACAAGATCTTCAACTTGGGAAATTTCTATATATACTCTTGAGCCTTTAAGAGTGTATTTGAAAATATTTGAAAGGAGATTTTCCATAACTCTACTAAGGAGATTTCCGTCGGCTTTTGCATATATTTTGCCGTTTTGTGCCGTTACTTTAAATGTTAGTTGGGATTCTTTAATTTTTTCATCTAATTCTCCTAAAAGTTGTTCAACTAAGGAATTTATATGGACCTTCTCCATCTTGGCTTGAATATTTCCGCTAGTTGCTTTGGCAGCTTCGAATAAATCTTCTGTCAAAGTTTTAAGGCGTTGGGATTTGCTTTCTAATATATCTAAATATTTGATCGCATTTTCTGAATTTAACCCTTCCCTTTTCAACAAATCAACATAGGATATAATTGAAGTAAGAGGGGTTTTTATATCATGAGATACGTTTGTTATTAATTCCGTTTTTAATCTTTCACTTTTTACTTCATTTTCGACGGCTATTTTAAGTCCTGAAGTTATTTCGTTTATATCTTCTGAAAGTTGTTTAAATTCACCATCTCCTGAAACTTCTATTTTAAAGTCATAATCTCCGCTTTTGGCTATTTTTAGTCCTTCTAATATTTTTTGAAAATGGCTAACTTTGTTATAAATGGTGTATATGGATATAGCCAAAATAACTGCAAGCAAAACAGGTTTGTCTGCCCCATATACAGAAGCTCCAACAAGTAAAATTACTGAACCTATTATTTTATACATAAGAGGTCCTGAAGATACAATTTTCGTAATAGTCGATATAGCTTTAGATACTCCCTGGTATATAACTGTATGTTTTAAAATACTTCCATTTTTTAAATGCCTTATTAGCGAAAGGAATAGTATTAAAATAATGGACAGAATAAGTCCTGATAAAACTAATACTGCTAAGCGCATTAGATTTTCACTGCTGAATCTTATATTAAATACCTTTTGAAATTCTATCCTGCACATGGTTATTATTCCGAAAATTACCAATGCATTTAAATCGGTATATAGTTTATCAAAAGGAGCTAATTGAACTTCTGGCCCTTCTGGTGTTCTTCCTGTTACAGAGATAAGAAAGGCTAAAGAAGTTATAGCAAGGACTAAAAACAATCCTATAATAAGAGTATTTGTTAATAGAACTTTCCTATCACTGTTCCATTTTTCTATCCTTCGAGAAAGACTGTCGTCTTCAATTGCTGCATATATTTTTGTGTTTTTGTATCCTCCTTCTGTTTCTAATTTATCAGTTAATGCCTCTGAAAAAGTGCTGCTGCCGTTTTCAGGATAGAGTTCTATTCCATTTTCATCTAATAGAACGTAGGCATTTCTTACTAAATAATAGTCTTTATTAAAATTATCTGTGTTAGTAATAACATTTGTTCCATCGGTGGCATAGTAAATAAAGCCCTGTGGGGCATTTAATTCATTGATGATTTTTTCGTAATTTGCTAAATCGGCCTTTATTATAGTTTGCTTTATATCTTCTATTTCCTGGTGTTTTTCTTCAAAGAACTCCTGTCTAATTTCTAAAGTATCTTCATAATTATTTTCTGCAATATAGTTATTAAATAAATTTGCCAGTTGCCAATTATCTTCGATTTCTAAATTTTCAACGGTTCCACCCTGTAAAATGTAATCTTCATTTTTATATACTCTAATTGCAAATTCTAACCGATTTATTACCTGACTCAAACTGTTGCTTATAGTATTGCTGTCCATGTAGCTTTTAACGGTAATACTTTCGTAATTTTTAACTTGTAAAAAAACATTTAAGGCTGCCGATACGGCAACCAACATAAAAACTACCAGCAAAATAAAAGCTAATAATTTTGTAATATTTTTTCTTTTATAGGTCTTCCACTTTGTAGCCAACACCCCACACCACCTTAAGGTATCTCGGATTTTTAGGTTCTATTTCTATTTTTTCTCTTATCCTTCTAATATGTACGGCCACCGTATTTTCAGGATTAAATGATGGCTCATTCCATACATTTTCATATATTTCATCTATAGAATAAACTACGCCTTTGTTTTTCGTTAAGAAAAGAAGGATTTTATATTCTACGGGAGTAAGTTTGACTAATTCACCGTCTACCCTTACTTCTTTTCTTTCATCGTCTATAGTTAAGTTTCCTGTTTTATAGAAATCGGTCTTAGTATTTTCAGAAGCACCACCAAGGGCAGTATATCTTCGAAGTTGGGATTTAACTCGAGCTATAAGTTCTAAAGGATTAAAAGGTTTCGTTATATAGTCATCAGCACCCATATTAAGACCTAAAATTATGTCTGTTTCTTCTGATTTAGCAGAAAGCATAATAACAGGTATATTTTCTATTTCTCTTATTTTTGTCGTTGCTTTAATTCCGTCCATTTCAGGCATCATTATATCCATTATTATTAAATGGACTTCATTTTTTTCAACTGTTTCTATTGCTTCCTTGCCTGAATAACATTTTAATATATTATATCCTTCACTTTTTAAATAAGCTTCTATTGCTTCAACTATTTCTTTGTCGTCATCACATACTAATATGTTCATATATTATCCCTCCTGTAAGCTAAATTTATCATGATAATCTTAAGATAAGATTAACAGGCTTCACTAATTTGCTAACGTCATGAAAAAACGGGCAGGTTCCCCCGGCCTAAATTCAGATAAATCCTCAAGCTGATTACTGGCTCCCGGAACCCTTACAACAATTTTATCGCTAGATCTAAGTTCATCTTCCCCTTCAAAAGGTTCTACTAATATAGATGTTTGATTATTTTCCAAAACTGTTGCTGAAAAGGACACTTGATTTGCATCTTTCATCATTGTTAGGACTAAAATCCCAACAAAAGCTACTAATGCTATGGATATAATTATAGTAATTTTTCTATTCATAATAGCCTCCTCCCTTAATTAGACGCCTATTAGGAGGAAAGGTTCCATAGCTTTGCCAACTTTAGGTTTGAATACGGTTTGAGTATTTGAAGTTTGAGTACTTATTTAAACTTTTGAAGACCTTGTCGTAGAGTGTTAATTACGGCTTCTTCTAAGTCTATTCTGTAGTTTCGTGCTACTACTCTTTCTCCGGAAGACCAGTCGTAATCTTGACCGTTCCACAGTACGGCTAATTTTATTCTATGATAGTTTTCAATTGCATTTAGCATATCTTCATGCCACTTTGCTTTATTTCCTCCTGCAGAAGCACAGCTAAATTCTGTAATCATCATGGGATGAGTAAATCTTTCTATATAATCGTAATAAAAGTGGTCATAGGCCTCAGAAAAACTTCTCCAAATTTCCCCTCTATAATAATTTCCTGTATTGTATGCAGTTAATCCTACTACATCTACGTATTTGTTTCCCGGGTAATAACATAAATAATTGTTATAAGAAAAATTTGGGAAAGATTTCTCATTTGGGTTCCACACCCATATTAAATTATCCACTCCATGCTCTTGAAACTTATCATAAATATATCTCCAACAGTCTATAAAAAGATCCGTATCTTTACCAACTAAGTGGGAGCTGTACCATACCCACTCACCGTTCATTTCGTTATTAGGTCTGAAAAGAACGGGGTAGTCATATTCATTAAATGCCTTTGCTAAATTATCTAAATATTCATCGTATTTTCCTTCTAAAATGCTTAGTGTAATATCTGTTTCCTCACCCATTATTATGTCAGTTGTATATAGAGTATATTCTACAACTTTGCCCATTTCTTTTGCAGTATTCATTTGTTCTGTCTTAAAGGGTAGGGAAAAATTATTATATAGTAATGTTACAGGAAAACTGTAATCCATCATTTGTTCTATTTGCTGCAATCTATAAGGATACATTGGAAATGTAGGCTCAAATATTCCAAAGTCTACTTTTTCATTATCTATAAAATATTCTTGGTAAAATTTTAATGTTTTTTCATCGAAATTCTTTTCTTCAGGACTGAAAATTACATCTTTTTTCAATAGTCCTGATTTTTCAATCAATTTAAATTCCGGCATTATTTGCTGGATGTAAAGCGGTTTTGATGATTTCATGAAGACAGTTATTAGTTCATTTGTGTTTCTAACGAAGGCAATAGTTGCATAATAATTTCTATCTGGCTCATTGGTTTTTACCTTTCTTCTTTCGTATAAGGTTATACGACCTAAATGTCCATTAAAATAGTGATTGTATTCATTAGTTATTTTAAAGTCCGGATTTCTTAATATTCCTTTATTACTATAGTTTAGATATGTAAGATGGTAATCCATTGTATTGTAAAAATTATCGTATAAAATTTCTACAACTAAATCTTCTGATTCAAAACGGCTTTTTACACTGACTATATCTTGGTTGATGCTCAAATTACTTGGTAATACTATTTCATATCCATAAGGATGGTTTATATACTTATTGTAGCCTAAAGAGTGTTGAATTAATTCAGTAGATCCATCATTTAAAGCTAGCTGCTCTAATTCCGCTCCATAAGCAAAGCTTGTTGTTAACATTAGTAGGATTAGTAAAATTAAGATTTTTTTCATATTTGTCTCCTTACAATTATTCTATAATTTCGCAATACTCTTTTTCGTTCATAACTCTCATAAGTTTAACAGTTTCAACTATTTAAGTCAATTACTAACGAAGTTTTTACGGTTTACATTTAATAGAAATGGATTTGATGCAAAAAACAAGACCAGGCTAGATAAAAACGACGTTAGGTCATTAAAAATACCTAAGAAAAATAAGAAAAATATATAGCGAACATTTGCAGGACACGACTATAATTCTTAGCGAATGTAAGCTAAAAATCCGTTAAGCAGCTTGCACTGTTTGAGCGTTAGCGAGTTTGCAAGCTGTAGGATTTTTTTCGGTCATGAGCTTTAGAATTATTCGTGGCCGAAACCGAGAGCGGATATTTTTCTTATTTTTCGGCGACCTTTTAAATCAAACTTTAGATAGACCTGTAAGTAGTACTATAAATGGTTGGTTCTTGTAAATTCTGATTGTCTAAAATTGGGGCATATGCTATAATCACTTGGTGAGGAGGCAACTGATATGATAACTACAGATACTTTTAAGAGAGGGTTTAAAAACGGCATTAGCACATTAATAGAGCTGTCAAAAATCTTGATACCAGTATATATTATAGTGCAAATACTTTCCGCTTCGGGAATTTTAAATATAATAGCTGAATTTTGCCAACCAATAATGTCTTTCTTTGGACTGCCGGGTGAATCTTCTTTAGTAATTATTCTAGGATATTTTTTAGGAACTTATGCTGCTTTAGGTGCTATGGCTGCAATGGAACTTACTGCCATCCAAATAACGACTATAGCTATAATGCTATCAATAGCCCACAGCTTAATAACGGAATCGGCAATAGTAAAAAAATTAGGCATTAGCACAGCTGCAAGTATATCGGCTAGGGTGTTTTTTTCTGTTTTGATGGGTTTTTTGTATTTTAGAATATTTGGGGGATAAGATGAGTGCTATAATTGAAATATTAATTAATTTGTTGAGTTTTTTATGGAGTATTGCCAGACTTTTAGTTCCGATAATGATAATTATCGAAATATTTAAAGATACTAAGTTAATAGATAAAATTTCAGATTTGTTTAGACCGGTTACTAAATTTTTCACTTTGAGCGAAAAATCGGGGGTATCCCTGCTGTTTGGGATGTTTTTTGGACTTACAATAGGTGCAGGTGCTATTCTTCAAAGTGTTAAAGACTATAATGTTGACAAAAGAAGTGTTTTTTTAATAATTATGTTTTTGTCTTTATGTCATGCTATATTTGAAGATTCATTGATTATGGCTGCTGTAGGAGCAAATATTGTTCATTTACTGATAGCTAGATTCCTTGCAGCAATAGTTTTAACATTTATATTATCAAGATTTATAAAAGAGCCGACTGCTGATAGTACTACTTTAGATGTTAGTGAAGGATCGAAATAATAAAGGATCTCATCCTATGGAAAAACCAAAGGATAGATCCTCAATCTTTTTAATTCAATTCTTTTAGCTCAGTTTCTTCAGCCTTGTAAATGGCGAATTTAGTGTATCCGAAGTTTTGGAATTGGTTTAATTGCTTACCTAATCTTTTTGCCCTTTGGTATACAGATACGGTATAGCCTAAATCTCTTAATTCTTCTGCTTTTTCTAAAACGTCTATATATCTATCTTCTGAGCTAAATAATAGTACAACTTTTTCTCTATCCGGTACTTTGAAGTTTTCTTCCACTAGTTGATTTACTAATCTTTCAAATCCTATTGAAAAACCTATAGCAGGAATTTTTTCTCCAATAAAGTTTCCTATCATTTCATCGTATCTACCTCCACCAGCAATGGAGTAGCCTAAGTCCTTGTAGGAAATTTCAAAAATTGAACCAGTATAGTAACCCATTCCTCTTATTAGGGTAAAATCAAAGTTTACCTCGTATTTTCCTTTAGCATAAGCTTTTGAATCTTCTAAAATTTCTTCTAGATCTGAAACAACATCTTTTGGAACTCCGTATTCTTCCAAAGATTCTATACCTTTTGAATTGATACTTTCTAGGGCATCAATTAACTTTTCGATAAATCTTTCATTATAGTCTTTTCTTCTTAGTTCTTTTTCTATACCCTGCATACCTATTTTGTCTAATTTGTCTACTATAATACAAACTCCGTCAAACTCTTCTTCTGTAAATCCGCAGTTTAATATTACTGACCTTAGCACTCTTCTGTCGTTAAATCTTACTACAAAATCACTTATATTAAGTGCAGTAAGGGCTTTTGCAGTGGTAGCAATAAGTTCTAACTCGGCCCCCTTAGTAGAATCCCCGATTATATCTATATCGCATTGTTTAAAACTTCTGTACCTACCTTTTTGTGCTCTTTCAGCTCGGAAGACATTTCCCACCTGAAGAGCTTTAAATACAGTTGGAAGATTGGCACGGTTATTACAATAAAAGCGGCTAAGAGGAACTGTAAGATCGTATCTTAAGCCTAAGTCTGTTAAATCGTCTTCTCTTATACCTTCCTTGGTAAGGTCTAATTTTTCTCCTCTTTTTAGAATTTTAAAAATTAGTTTTAAATTTTCTCCACCTTCACTGTCTATTAAATTTTCTATATTTTCAACAATAGGTGTTTCGATAAGTTCAAAACCACTTTGTTTATATGTATTAACTATTACACCTTCAACATAGTCTCTTATTTCTTTTTCCCGTGGGGTTATATCTCTCATCCCTTTTGCAGGGTTTAAATTTACTTTCATTTTTCCTCCTTGTCTTGTTCAACTAGCCACTAATCTCATCCCTTTGCCAGTCTATAGTTTATTTAGTTTATGTTATCAAATTTTATTTTAAATATCAATCAATTTATATGAAATTCGCTAATTTTAATAGCCACGGGAAGTTCCCGTGGCTATTTTATCCATATGCTTGTTAATTATATTAAAACTTCTTCTGTTGTAGTAACTATTCCTGCCGATTTGATTTCAGCCAAATCGCCTCTACTGCTGTTGAATACATTGGCAGCTATAATTGATTCCATAACTGCTCTTACTTCAGCTTCAGTTAAGCCTTCCTTAGGCTGGTCGATAGTCATGGAAGAAGTTGCCCCTTCAACAGTAAGGAAGGACATTACTAATTTCCTATTCATTATATCACCTCTTTCTGTTTAAATTTTTATTATTAAACTTCTTCGATCAGTTCGAATTCGTCAATTCTAAGGATGTTTGTCAATTCATATTCTTGAAGGTCTGAAATAGCTACTCCAAGGTTGTATAGATCTTCATTTTCTGCAGATGCTTTTACATTGGAAAAGGTCTTGCTTTTTAAGATTGCTTTATTGTTGTCATCTACTCCTGCACTAACAACAATCTTAAATTTAGAATCTGCTTGATTAGTTATAACTGCCATTATATCACCTCCTGTAGTCTTCTATATCTATATAGCAATTTTAAGGTCAATGTATTGATTAAATTTTAAGAATATGTTAATATATACATAAACATACAAAGTTAGAGGCGGTTATGTATAAGTCATTGGTAAAAAGGACTAAAAGGATAATTAATGAAATTCCCCACTATGACTAC
>JAAYRW010000035.1 GCA_012518555.1 Tissierellia bacterium | reverse complement strand
TGGTTTTTTATAAAATCATCATTATGACTTATTATTAGCATACCGATTTTTTTATTTTTTAAATTGTTTAACAGACCTGATAAAATGGCTATTCTATCTTTATCTAATGAAGCAGTAGGTTCATCTAAGATTAAATATTTAGGATTATGCATTAATACTGAGGCAATGGCAAGACGTCTCTTTTCCCCATAGCTCAAGAAAAATGGATATGAGTTTTTTACTTTCGTAAGTTCGAAAATCCTTATCATTTCTTGGGCCTTTTCAATAGCCTCTTCCTTCTTAATACCTTGGAAAATTAAAGGAAATGTTAACTGTTCCATAACAGAAGAAGCGAAAAGTTGTCTTTCTGGATACTGAAAAACATAGCCCATAGTTTCTCCTACCTGACCTAAGGACATATTAGCTATTTCTTTTCCGAATAATTTTATACTACCAGATCTTGGTTTTATAATTCCCATAATTAACTTGCTTAAAGTAGTTTTTCCCGACCCGTTTTTTCCTATTAAAATGGTAACTTCACCATTATTTAACTGTAAGGAAAAATTATCAAAGATTTTTTTTCCATACTTGCCATAGCTATATGAAATTTTATCAATCAGTATTTTGTCTTTCATTTCTCACCTAAATGTATTATCCTATCTGCTAGTTGGATATTTTCAACTTCATGGTCCACTAAAATTATAGTTTTGCCTTCATCTTTTAATTTCAATAAAAGATTTTTTATTATTTCTTTTCCTTCCTTATCGATCCATGACATTATTTCATCACATATAAGTATTGATGGCTTAAGCATTAAAACCGATGCAATAGCAATAAGTTGCTGTTGACCTCCCGACAGATTGTTGGGGTTATCGTACCGATATTCTTCCATATTTATAGCTTTTAATATTTTTTTCATTCTAAAATCGATTTCTTCTCTATCAATACATAAATTTTCAGGACCGAAAGCTAATTCATCTTCAATAGTAGGAGAAAAAAGCTGAGTTGCAGGATTTTGAAAAATAATTCCTATTCTTCTTACAATTTCAGCATGACTTAAATTTTTAATATTTTCACCGTAAATAAATACATCTCCTGACAATTCCCCAGCATATACTTTAGGGATAAGACCGCATAAACAGTTACACAAAGTACTTTTACCACAACCACTTTGTCCAATTATTGCAACTGTTTCTCCCGCCTTTACCTGGAAGTTTACATGGTTTAAAATATTTTCTTTCATATTTTTATATTTAAAGCTTAAATTTTTAACTTCTATACTATACATTACTTAACCTCTATTTCTACAATCCACTTACACCTTCTGTTACTGAAAGTATCGGAAGCTACTATTGATTCGTAAGGACCTCTACCACCGGATTCCCTATTTCCCAAATATTTTCCATCTTCCATGTAGGCAATATAAATATTTTTATCTTTTAATACTTCTTCAGAAGAATAGGCAACGGCAAAGCCGTCAACTCCCTTAATAATAATTGTTTTATCCTGAAATTTTACATTATTATCCCTTAATAAATCTTTTAACTGAACTCCCTTATAAAGATGGTAAGAGGCTTCACTAGTTGAAGTATCAAGAACTGCTTCAAAATCTTCATCATAGAGCATAATATTCCCTTTATTTAAAATTACTTCCTTATCCTCATACTTTAATATAATTTCTGCCTTTTCAAATATTTCTTTTTTCTTTTCAACTGATTCTTTGTTTAAATATAGAGAAATAACTAAGACAATGGTTAATATAATTATTATTGTTAATACTATAGCAGCTCTTTTCATTATTCATCTTTTATGAAATATGGTACAACCATGTCTGATTGAGTACATATTCCATGATTTCCCCCTTCCTTACTTTCATGCATGCCATGGTCAGGCACTAAAATAATTACTCCCTCCCAATTTAAACTTAGTTCTTGTAAATATTGGTCAATTGTCTTTATATAATCCATAGTCTCCCTTGCATAAGGTCCGTAACTATGGCCTCGATCATCAATGCCATGAAAATGAATAAAGATTAAATCGTAATCTTCCTTAACAGCATTTAAAGCACTTTCGTAGATTTCATCATCAGTATCTCCATCTTTATTTAAGTCAATATGAAGTAGCGGCTCTATTTCTGTATTTAGTATTTTAATGTCCCCTTCAAGTAAAAGTGCTTTTTTATTATTCTGTAAGCTATATTCAAATATACTGCCTACTTTCATCTCTCTTACACTCCTGTCATGTACCCCGTTTATATCCGGTGTCTGCCCCGTAATAATTGCTGCAAAGCCTGCATTAGTAACGGGAGTATATATACTTAAAGCAGTATTTTTAAAATGCTCACTTAAAAAAGGAATATAATCTTTTTCTTGGGCCAACTTAAATTGATTATAAGAAAAACCGTCTAATAGTACCGTCATAACTTTTTTATCTTTTTCCATATATTCTTTCATCTGCCTATAAGTATCGGTTATGCTGTAGTATTTATTGGTTAAATAAATACCTACAATATTTTCATACCTTTGTCCTTCCGAAAGAACAAATACTCTTTTATCTTTATCTAGGTAAAAGTTATCACTAACTCTAATAATTTCACCTCTATTGCATATAAGGGCAGCTGTCGAAAAATCTTCATATATATCTTTTATATAAGTTTTTTCTTCTGGTATAAAATTTTCCTTTAAATTTTCATCTTCATTAAATATGCATATAGCCTGGTAATCTTCTTCTCCAAGGTTTAGGCTGCAAGCTGTAAAAAACAAAAACAGTAGTAGCAATAACAATAACAATAATAATCTATTCATTGTATTCCTCTAATAAAATTTTTTCCAAGCTTTTCGAAACACTATAGGCAATAAGTCCTCCTAAAGTTCCTGATAAAGCTGCCGCCGATAGCATTAAAACAACTGTTACCGGAGGAAGTCTGAAAAACAGCATGTTTGAAATTAAAGTTCCCGTTACATTAGCTGCCATACAGCCCAAAACATAGTGAAGAGAGTTGTACTTTTTATCTTTAGATATAAGAAAAACAATATCCACCATAGCTCCCGGCAAGGTGTATGATATTAAACTCATTATTCCATGAGTTCCCATAGTTCCCATAGCAATTACAAGTATACTTTGAACTATACCAATTAAAAATCCCGTTCCGGCTTTCTTTACCATTCCTGCACCTAAGACTATCCAGAACATATAAAATCCCCCGGCCACTGCACCCCCTGGAATAAACAAAGGCCCCGTTATAATATGTACTAAGGGTACTACTATAGGTTTGGTTGCTATTCCTAAAGCCGATACTATGGCAATTATTATTAAATTAAAAACTGAAAAATCATTTAGAAATTTTCTCATAGATACCCCTATTGAAATATTATTTTATCTACATGCTTTATCCATCTTTGACTGAAAGGATCTCTCCTTATAATTAGCTGAAAGGGACCATTGCCCCCTTCCTTCTTGGACTTTAAAATCTCCCCATCTCTTTCGAAGGTTAGATAAACATTTGAAGGTTGATTGATTTCTTCCATACTTAAAATTATTCTATACCCATCTGATGCATTGAAAGTTACCCTGCTATACTGAGAAGTATCTATTCCTAAAGTTTCAAAAAGCAGCTTAAGTTCAACACCCTTGTATTCTGTTTCAACAGGTTTTTCACCGCTGCTTCTCACTACTGTAGGGAAAGTACTTGCTTCACTATGGTTGTAAATAATTTCTACATCAATTTCTTCTTCATAATCTTCAAAAACCATAACTAGGCTAGCTTCCTGTCTGGAACAAGCTAGTAACAATATTAAAACTATAAAAACAGAAAGTTTCTTTAACATATATACCGCCTTTAATCATCTAAAGATTTACTTACCGCATCTCTTACAGAGTTTAAAAATCCTCTTCCTGTAGAAGTGGCACCACTTACAATATCTGCATTTAAATTTTGACTTTCAGTAATTTCATATATTGTAGTACGAAATACTTCTTGATAATAACCTGAAGTTTCACTGTGGTCTAATACCTTTATATCTGTAATTTTCTTATCCTTTATTGTTACTTCTACAGTCATAATTCCCCCAAAACCCATACCTGAACCTCTATATACTCCGTCCTTTATTTCCTCAAATGTGGAGATAGCTTGTATTGCTGAATTGCTCTTTATTAAAGGAAGAAAAGTATATAAGCTTAACAATATTAATATAGATAGAGCTACATAAATATTTTTCTTAAGTAGCTTATTTCCCATTTTAAGCTGAAAGCCTTCAGTAGATTTTACACAGCTGTCTATACATTTCAAACAGTTTACACATTCGGGAGATAGATTTTTTTCCTTTTCCGATAGTCTTAACTCTTCCGAAACGGGGCAATCCCTTAAACAATAAGAACAACTACAGTTAGACTTCTTTATTTTAAAGGGTCCTAGGGCATAAAGCAAGCTTTGAAATGCACCTAAGGGACAGAAATATCTACAAAATATTCGTCTGCCCACCAAGGATATAAGAACTATTAAGATTAAAATTATCGTACCTGCCTGCAAATTAAATCCAATGAATATATTTAGGTAGGCAAGCCAGGGTGAAAATGGCGATATTATATGCCCTAATCCCAATATACTTAATGATACTAGCCCAATCAGTACTAGGTATTTTATTATTTCTGGCTTGTGGGAAAATTCTCTTTCTTTTAAACCAACTTTTTTTCCTAAATATTTGAAAAAATCCTGGATTGCTCCAATAGGACAAATATATCCGCAGAAAAACCTTCCAAATGCAAAGGCTGTAAAAACTATTGCTACAGTCAACCCCATACTTCTATTGAATCCACGCCAGCGGTAAGACAAATCCGTCAAAGCAGATTTTAATGCACTCCATCCTCCATAGGGATTCATATCACCTATAGATAGGAGCTTGAAATCTATTAGTTCATTTATATACATAGCGTAAATTATTGATGAAATTATTACAGTAATGGTTGCTATCAATTGTATTGTGCTTCGTACTTTCAGTTTCATTTCTTTTCAATCCTTAACAAATCATTCATTATTTCACTATCATCTTTATATAAATCTACCTGTCCATCTTCATATCTTATGTAAGATTTAAGTATTTCTTCCAAGGTCAAAGCTATTGAACTACCTTCAGTATTGACTGCAGAAAATTCACTATCTTCATCCCACCTTATACCAGCAAGAAGGAGTACATCCTCTAAGAACATTCCTTCAACACCCTTTATATCTTTAGTTCTAACAACTTCTACTATCTTTTCCGGGAATATTACCGCATCCTTAGTTGTTGAAAAATGAGTCATTTCTTTTACATTCATTCCTAACTTAAATGTTGGGGCAATATTCATAGGAGCATTGTCACCTTCAACTTTTAGAAAGTATCTCTGCCTAACTAATGAAATTGTTTCATTTTTTATAAGTCCATCTACAGCCCCCATGGTAAATAGGCCTTTTTCATCTACTTGATCAAATTTTCTAAGAATTTTTCCAACTTCTATTGATTTGTCTTTCGAGCCGTAATATTCATAATAGTAGGGTTCAATATCTTCCGTTAGAGGATTAAACATATGTACCTTTTCTATATCCTTAGGAGAGATTTCTTCATATAAATCAATATTTGAAACCATTTTTACCCAGTAGGGGCCTAATTCTAAGGGTAGAGCTAAACGTACCGGCTTTTCTTCATCTTTGATTATTTTGCCATCTACTTCCCATACTAATATAATATCATTTACGGCTAATTTTTCCCTATCTATCATAGTATAGTAACCATCTCTACCAGTTACTCCAATACCTTCGTAGTTACTTAAATCTAAACCTTCCTTTTCTAATAGCTGTCGAAGAGTAGGACCTTTTACCTTCATATCTGTTTCAGTACCAGTAGTATTAATTAAAGTTACATCCATGCTTAACTGCTCATATTCTTTAATTTCATCGGTATCTATTCTAACTGAACCTCCAGGCCAATTAATGGCAAAACTATGAATATCTTTTTGCCACATCTCTTGAGGAACTACATCTGGCACCTTTGCCATTTGGACACCCTTATTCCAATATTGGTAGGAGCCTATAGCAGCATTTACCGCCGTTACTACTGCTTGAGAACTTATAGTAGCCCCCGTTACTTGAATAATATCTTCAGGCTTTTCCTTATCAAGAATAACTAAGTTTAAATATTTATTTAACGGCAAATTTTTAAACCTGTCTAAAAACCAATCTGATTCAATATGTTCTGCATAGTCTAATGATTCTACATGGTTTAAAATTTGTATACCTAGTAAACTATCCTTTTCATTATCAATAGCTGCCAAAACTTCTATAGGACCGTTATAACCAACACAACTTACAACATAGGCAGCTATTTCTCCATCTACTTCATAAGCTCTTTTTACTGACGGAAAATACAGAGAAGCCTGTAAATCATCGGCAACAGTTTTTACTAAATTAATTTTTTTAGCATTTGGATAAAATACTTTAACGGCATTTTCTTCCTCTGTTGAATTCATCATAAAAAATAAGGAAATCGCCACAACTAGTAGAACTACAAAAATCACTATATATTTATTTTTCATAAGTCCACCTATTCAACAATTATCACATCAATATTTGAAACCCACTGAGGCTTATTTATATCTCCAGCTTCTTTTTGCCCTACAACTAATTTATAAGGAGCGCCATCATCGAAGCTATATTCTTGGCCGTTTTCTTCCCATGCAATAATCATAGGATACTTCTTACTAGGATTAGTTTCATCTATGTAGTCTCTTTCTACCTCTTCTACTGTAAATTCTACTGCATAGCCATCGTGGGCTACTATTGAAATCTTAGTTGCCTCTGGACTTATTAATGCTTTTTCTTCCAACAGCTTCCATAATTCAACACCTTTGAAATATGTATATCCAGTAGTGCCAAAGTTATTTAATGAATAGAAATCCCCTTCAAAAATAATATCCATTTCTTTTAATTCATCCAAAGTCAAAGATAATTCATTTTCAACTAATCCCTTTATCTTTAAATTATTAACTTCAACTTCTTCTATTTCAGCTATTTCAATTTCTGATGGTTCCTGAAAAACAGGAGCTTCTTCAGTTATTATTGCTTGACTTTCCTCTTCCTCTTCCCTCTGTTCCTCTGCCTCTTCCACCTTTTGTTCTTCAGCCTCTTTAGAGGATTCTACAGGCTCTCTATCACTTTCTTGGATAACTTCTTCCTTAACTTCCTCATTAGTTTCAATATTTTTGATTTTCTCTAAAACTTCCGGATCTTCAGTAGTTGTTTTAGCACTACATCCTGTAGCCAGCAATAAAACTATTAATATAATAAATAATCTTTTCATCTTCCACCTCTTAATAAGCTGGGGAGGATTCTCCCCAGCTATATTATTTATTCAAATATCTTAAAAGCATAACTGTAGCTTCTGCTCTAGTAGTATTCTGACTTCCTCCAAATATATTACCAGGTAATCCTTTTATAATTTCTGCCTTGACTGCTTTTGCAACGGAGCTTTTAGCCCAATCGGCAACTTGGTCATTAAAGATTGACAGTTCATCTATACTAACTTCTTCTTCTAACAAGGAGCCAATTATGGAAGCTATTTCCTGCCTTGTTATAGGAGATCTAGGTCTGAAACTTCCGTCAGAGTAGCCTTTTACCAATCCATTAGCTGCTGCAATAGCCACATCTTTTGCAAACCAATCAGTTAATTTTACATCGGTAAAACTTATAGTTCCCTCTTCAGTAAGACCTAAGGCTCTCACCATTAACGATACGAATTCTCCTCTTAAAATATTATCATTAGGTCTAAAGAAACCGTCACTACCCTTGGCATAACCCCTGGCTGCCATTTGCATTATGCTGTCCTTAGCCCAATGGTTTTCTAAATCCTTAAATCCAAGATCTAACTTTACATCCTCTATTTTAGGTTCTTCGTAATCTCCGGTTCCAACCACTATACAATCAACCCATTTTACCCACATGGATTTGCTTTCCTCAATAACTAATCTTAAGGGGCCATAAGCATTATTGTTTACATATCCTATACTTGATTCTTCCGGTACTAAAGGATAAGCGTCAGCAGCATAAGCTAAAATTATTTTTTTATTCTGTCCTTGAGAATTTAAAACGCCATTTTCTACTTGAACAAAACTCCTTAGTATTTGATTGTAGTTTTGACCTGCAAAGACTCTTATACTTGGAACACCTACATCTTCTTTAAGTCCGACAACATCCTTAATTAAGTTCCAAAGAACGATACCCTGCATTTCCCTTATTCCATCTCCTGTGTAAGTATCTCTCACTGCATGTTCTGTCATTGCTTCAATTTGTCTTAAAGTAAATGTTCTAGCTTCTTTAACCTGGGAGCCTGTTACCCGAAGAACTGGCATATCTAAATAGTCTTCATATAAAGCTGAATTGTGGTTCCAGGATTCATCTATTTCTACTTCCGTACTTACACCTTCACCGCTACCTAAAGTATCTGTTGCAATAGATTCTCCTTCACCTATAATTATTTCTTTCGCAAACTGTACCTGGTTTGAACCGTTAGTATCGTTGTAGTTGGTTTTACCGAATATAATTCTAATAGGTCCACCATCATTTCCTAAACCAGCATTATAACCTTCATCAGTAGGTCTTACTACATAGGGATAGCCGTTGTATCCATAAGCTACAAGAACAGGATAATCTCTATAAAGAGGATCTACATATTCTCCCGGGAATGTACCGTCTCCCTTATCTAAGGCACTCTTTTCATAATATCCGTAGCGAGAACTATCTTTAATTTCTCCGATAGTCATTGGTGCAAAGTTGTAATTATCAGCAGCAATAAAGCGTACCTTAGTATTTTCATCAATTGTTGGATCTAATCCCGCCTTTAACAAAAGATCCCATAAAGGAACTCCCTTGTAGGTATTGTAGTACCAGAAATATTCACTATTAGATAAGCTGTATTCTTTTTCTATATGAAGATCTTCCATTGCTTCTATATCTTTAACCTTGTAGCTTACTTCTTTCCCTAAAGCATCTCCATGGATAATCAACTCATAATCTGTATACTTGGAATCGTTATAAGGTTGGTAACTATGCTCATAGATATTTTTTGCATCTTTTTCTTCTATATAAATATAGGCTACATTGGAAAATTCTTCAGCTGAACTTCTATCCTGATTGTAAATTAATTTGAAACAACCGTTATCGTTATGCTTTTCTGGAATATAACCTTCTTCTGTATCTAAGTATACTAAGGGAACTTCGTTAATACCGTAAGCAACTATATAGTTCTCAGCCTGGGAAATAGGAACCGTAAGTATTGTTTGTCTGGACTTATCTTTAAAGGTTATATTTCCCGCATTATCTTTAGCCCTTACATAATTATCAATTAAATATTTGACATTTATTCCTTCGTAAGTATTTTCTACTACACGGTCATCCATTTTCTCATAATAACTGTCTAAAACTTGGCCGGCAGTATCTTCCTCAATTTGCCTTAATGATATGGCTCTATAACCTTCAACACCAGGACCTTCAATAGTAAAAGTGGCCCCTGTTAAAGCATCAACATTGTAAGGTTCTCCTGCATAGGCAATATGCTTGTAAGGAGATGTAGTATCTGCACTTTCTATTTCTGCCCCTACGGTTATTTTGATTATTTCTTTTCCCCATTTTGACATATTCATATCGTCAATGTCTGTTTGTCCAAATACTAACTTTGGAAAATCTTTGTCCAAATCCTTTTCACTTATAGCTATGTCTGTCCAATTTACAGGGGGAGAGAAAATATTTTGAGGAATATCTGCCATAACTAAGGTATACTTAGCAATCATTGGCATAATCGGTTCTTTGGATGTTTCAGTAAAATCTTTAAAATAATATGCATCTTTAAGTTGGCTGACGGTCATTGTAAATTCAAATCCGTCAGAACAAGTGAATTTAACTGGATAATCTTGATCTGTCTTTAAATTGTTTCCTAACAAGTCAAAAAGATCGTAGCCCTTGGCTTTTACAATCTTATGAAAACCTAAACTATTATTGGTAGAAT
The DNA here is from genome assembly GCA_012518555.1 of Tissierellia bacterium. GTDB lineage: Bacteria > Bacillota > Clostridia > Tissierellales > Sedimentibacteraceae > Sedimentibacter. The sequence goes on along the minus strand of JAAYRW010000035.1, from coordinate 9,961 downwards.
AAGTTCTTTCCACCATATTGTATTTAGACCAATCTGCCGATGAAATTAAAAGCTCTTGATTTACACCGCTTCCTGTTATTAAAAGCTCCCCTTCTGCTGCTACAACAGGAAGACCATTAAAGATAACTAATATAATTAAGAGCCAACTTATAATTCTTTTAAACATTAGAGCCTCCCTTTATAATAAATGAGCGATTAATCGCTCATTTATATTATTCTAAAAATAAGGTATTATACACTACTACAGCTGCTTCTGCACGGTTAACATTCTTTGTAGCTTCAAAGTTTTCATCAGCTATTCCTTCGAAAACTTTTTCTGCTTCTAACCATGCCACTGCATTTCCTGCCCAGTCAGCAACATCGTCCTTATCTATGTAATCTGATTTTTCCATTACGAACTTTTCTAATCTTTCAGCTTCCACTAATCCTTTTGCAACTGCTGCTCGTGCTACCACCACTGCCATTTCCTGTCTTGATATAACTTTTTCAGGCATAAATGTTCCATCTGGATTACCTATAAATAATCCTGAATCAACGGCAGCTTGTACATATGGAGCCGACCATCTATCTTCTGCTAGATCGCTGAAAGCTCCTTCATAATCTTTAAGATCATATCCTAAAGCAACAACTATTATTTTACAGAATTGCTCTCTTGTAAATTCATTGCCAGGTGCATATAAGCCTTCCCCCATACCGTCTATAATTTTTCTAGCTGCTAAATCATAAATAGCTGCTTCTGCAAATTTATAGTCATCACTTATGTCGGTAAATACAATTTCTACTTCCTCATCTTCTTCCGGTTCGGTAACTGGCTCTTCTTCAGGACTTTCTGTTTCTACAACTTCTGCTTCATCTATATTAATTTTACAGATAAATTTATAAACAGTGTTGAATTCTCCCTCTTCCTTTAAATTTCTATAAATCGTTACTTGACTTAGTTCTTCTCCATCTACTTCATAAGCTAAAACGAAATTGAGTTCTTCGTTTAATATATCTTCTAATGTTTGAGGATCAATTTCATATCCATCAGAAGCGATAAATTCCACCTTTCCTTCTTCAACGCTTAGTCCTGCTTCTTCTTTCAGTAAATAAGCTAAGCTTACACCTTTAACTTCAACTAGATTTTCCCCAGACTTGGAATTATAAACGTATTCCTGGTCAATTTGAGCTTCCTCAGGCATTGCCTTTAATTCATCTAGGGTAAATTTCAGCTCGCTTTCAACTAAAGCTCCTCCTATTTCAAGAGTATCTTCAGCTGCAAATACTGCTGATTGGGACAATATAAGTACTATTGCCAAAACTAATGAAATTACTTTTGTTTTTTTCATCTTATCATTCCTCCATATATTTATTTAATTTATAATTAAATGCAAATAAAAAATAGCATTCCCGATGGAAATGCTAATCCCTTTCTCCTTTCCATCAGGAGGCTTGACCGTTTCCAATCAAACCCTATCGGCCTCATATCCATGAATAATTCTTTAGGTTATTAGGCTCGGAGTCTTGTCTTGATAGGATTATATCATAAATCAAAAAGACTGTAAAGACTTTGAAAAAAAGAAAAAACTCTATATTGACAAATTATAGAAGTTTACTTACAATTATTTTAAAAGAGGTGGTTTAATGTTAACTAAAGAACAAGTAAATCATTATTTAAGACATATAATAATTCCGCAAATTGGTGAAAAAGGCCAGAAAAAGCTTTTAGATTCTTCAGCATTAATATATTGTGAAAACACAGAATCCTTAAGGATTGCTGCTTACTATCTTTCAGCTTCAGGAACTGGGAAAATATATTGCTACTTAGAAAATAAAGAAGGTCATGAAAGGTTATTTGACGAAATTACTGATTTAAATAAAGATACGGAAGTAAGCCTTTATGAGGAGAGTAATGCGGCAAGTAATGAAGCAAGTTATAGGATAGTAACAGGCAGTATGATTTTTGTTAAACAAATTACATCTCAATTATCCAAAAATAAGTTTATACCGACAATTATTTCTATTAGCAGCTCTTGGAAAGGAAGTTTGCAAACCTTTACTAATTCAGAAAATTTGAAGGAATTTATTCAATCATTAAACAAAGTAAATTATGAAAACAGTTTAGAAAGTCCAAACTTTTTTGCCAATGATTTTTCCGCTATTCTTTCTGTTATTGAAGGAATTAAAATTGTCTTAAATCTTGGAGTTCAGAAAAATAAGCTTTTTTATAACTTATTAAGTATGGAATTTACTGAAACAGCTAATATATTCGAAAAATTAATAGATAATTCTTTTGATGCTCCTGATCCATTACCCAAATTATCCCAAGAAAAAATTTTAATAGTAGGTGCCGGCGGTTTAGGTTCTCCTGCAGCCTATGCTTTAACTAAGGCAGGAATAAAGACTTTAGGATTGTTAGATTTAGATTTTGTTGAAATGAGTAATTTAAACAGACAAGTCCTTCATTCCTTTTCACGAATAGGCATAGCTAAAGTAGAATCTGCCAAATACTTACTAAAAAAAATAAAGCCGGAAATAAATATTAAAACTCATCAAGTAGAATTAACAGAAAGTAATGCAGCAGAGATTATAAGTCAATATAGCTTAGTAATCGCTGCAGTTGATAATATAGAAAGCCGATATTTAATTAATGATAGTTGTTTCAAATTGAATATACCTGTCTGTGAGGCAGGGATATTAGACTTTCATGGAACTGCAACTACTATTATTCCTAAGGAAGGACATTGTTATCGCTGTTTATATCCTAAAATAAATACAGCAGCCTTATCTAATCTCCCCCAGGGTGTACTTGGCCCCATACCGGGAATTATGGGATATATAGAAGCAGCAGAAGCCGTAAAAGTTCTAACTAAAGTTGGAAATACTTTAAAAAACAAAATAATCTTATTCGATTCCTTAGATATGGATTTTAATATAATCCAAGTTAAAAACTATCCCCAGTGCCCTACCTGCGGAAAACTGTAATTTTTAATCACTAAGCCATGAAATGTTGGTTCTTAAATAATCAACAATACTGCTTATGTCAATTTCATCAGCAATTCTTAATGCTTTTAAATTAATTTCTTTAGTTTCTTTTTCATTTATTTTTAACATTGTGAAAAGTAATTTGTTAATAGTTGTTGCAAGTTTGTCGTAAGTCATTTTAATTTTACCATCGCTTATACTTAGTATAAGTTCAGACTCTGCTCCTACAGCAACTGTTACAGCTAATAAAAGATGGTATTCTTTATCTGTAAAGCCGTGTCCTTTAAGAAAGCTATAGAGCATTTCTGTAGATTTCTCTATTTTTAACTTTGTTAGATTTTTATACTTAATAATTTCCCCTAATAAATCGATTAAATATTCCTTAGTCGAAATTGTCCTAAAAAACACAATGTTAAATACAGCATAGTAAAGAAAGGCATCATTTTTACATTTATTTTCTTGGTCAATAAAACTATGTATGCCGTTTAACATATCGCTGTACATTTCAAATATTAAATCTTCCTTTTGTTTATAATAGTAGTGCAAAAGACCCTTATTGATGTCTGATGCTTTAGCTATTTCTCTGGTAGTAGTATTTTTATATCCCTTTTCACGAAATAATTTAAAAGCATTCTTTAAAATATTTTCACTCTGTAAATTGCGCTCGATTTTAACCACCATCCACTTTATTTAGATTTCTACTTCCTTTCCTATTGAAAACAAATATAAATAAGACCCTTTAACCTTTAAACCGGCAATTTTTTCTACAGCCTCTTTATATAAAGCAATTTGATCTTGGTATTCCTTTTTTAGATAATTAACTTGAGAAGATATCTCCTTTGTTTCATCAATATTATCTGTTTTGTAATCTACAATTACAGCTTGACCATCTTCTATAAAGTAACAGTCTATTATACCCTGAACAAGTATCAAATCTTCTTTGTTTAAAGTGCATAGAACTTCTGATGCATTCTTCCTTAATACAAAGGGAGTCTCTCTATAAACATTAGAGGAATTTACAATTCTATTTCCTATACTACTTTGGAAGAACTTTTCAATTCTATAGGCATAGCTATTAGTAATAATTTTAGCTTCTTCTTCAGTTAAAAGTTTTCTACTTACCATATCTTTAATTTTGTTGATTATTCCATCTAGCTTTAAATTACCATTTAAATCAATTCTTTCTAATACAAGATGGAGTAAAGTTCCAACTTGGGCACCTGTGACTTTTTCATCTAAAATGAAACTCCCACTTTCTTTATCGTACTGTAATTTATCTACTAAGGAAGGAATTTTATATCTTAAACTGCTAATTTCATTTTTCTCAAGATTTTTAAGCTCTGTTACCGATAATTTAGTAGGAATGTCTACGGAGGAAATATAAGGATATTTATAACCTAATCTATGGCCTATATTTTCATAATAAATACTATTTTCCTTCTTCTTAAATTCCTTCATCAAAGATATTCGGCTTTCTCTTAAAGATTCTTCAACATTTATCTTATAGCTTAAATCAGAGAGATTTATTTTCTCTAGCTTCCAATCTTTCCAATGACCATCCTCCATAACTTGATGAAAATCTTCTATATTAACTTTTTCAAATAAACAGCTACAAATCCAATCCATATAGGAAGATCCTTTATAAACAAAGTATTTATCAGAACCTTTTTGCCATTTTCTTATTTTTTGTTCTAAATTGCTTACTGTACCTGCCATTATTAATTTATCTACAGCCCTGGTCATAGCAACGTAAAGAACTCTCATTTCTTCAGACATATTTTCTTTTTTAATTTTATTTTTAATGGCTGTCCTTGCTAAAGTTTCTTTTTCAACTCTTTTTTCAATATTTACACTTTTTGGTGCGATGCCGTAGTCTTTATGGAGAAGTATTTTATTTCTTGTGTCCTGGAAGTTAAACTGTTTATTTAATCCACATAAAATTACTACAGGAAATTCCAATCCTTTGGATTTATGTATAGACATTAATCTTACAACATTGTCGTTTTCTCCTAATATTTTAGCCTGTCCCCTATCATCGAAACCTTTTTTAACTTTTTCAACATAGCGTAGAAACTTAAAGAGACCCCTCATAGATGTTTTTTCATAACTGTAAGCTAAATCTGCCAATAGTCTTAAATTAGCCTGTCTCATTTTGCCATTAGGCAAAGCTCCGGCAAAATTATAATAATTAGTTTCTATTAATATATCCCATATTAAATCGTTTAAATTAGAATACCTACTTTTATAGTTCCAACTATATATTTTCTGTAGAAAGTTTTTTAATTTATTCAGTAGATCTTCAGAGTAATCCTTTTCTGGATTTTCACCATTATCTTCCACCAGCAATATATATTTATTAAGAGAATCGATGAAATGTTTTTCCTTAGGAAATTTAAGCCTTATTTCCAATAATTCTTCCGTAGAAAAGTTTCCTATAGGTGATCTCATAACACTTAAAAGAGGAATATCCTGCCTTATATTATCTATTAATTTAAGCAAGTTAATAAGAATATTTACTTCTACAGTATCATAATAGCCCTTGCCTCCATCATAGTAAAAAGGTATATCTTCCTTATTAAACCTTTCTTCAAATATACTGGCCCAACTGACAACTGACCTAAGAAGGATTACAATATCTTTGTAGTCTGTTTTTCGACTAAGATTTTCTGTCTCTCCTCCAATGCAAATTTCTTCCTTCATTAGTTCTTTAACTTTTTGCACAGCAAACAAGGCTTCTAATTCAGCGGTTTCCATAGACTCTATTTCTTCATCTATTTCATTTTTTAAACTATTTTCTTCAGTTTCGTCTTTATTATTGCTTTTGTCGATAATAGATAGTTCAACAGGAGTTTTAAGGGCGAATTCAATTCCAGGATTTAAAAATACTTTCTCCCTATACTCTATTTCCCCTAAGTCCTTAGTCATAATATTTTTAAATATAAAGTTAGTTGCAGAAAGTATTTCTTCCCTACTTCTGAAATTTTTGTTTAAATCTATAGTTCTATTAACTATATCTTTTGGTAAATCTACACTATCAGGACTATATGAGTCATACTTAGAGTTAAAAATACTTGGGTCTGCCAATCTAAATCTGTAAATACTCTGCTTTACATCTCCTACCATAAATAAATTATTTTCTCTTTTTATTTGATCTATTATTGCTTCTTGCAAACTGTTAGAGTCCTGGTACTCATCTATAAAGATATAATTGAATTTATTTTTATAGTATTGAGCAGCTTCTGAAGGACAATACTCTCCCTCATCATTTACTGTTCTTAAAATATTTAAAGCGAAATGCTCCACATCATTAAAGTCGGCAATAGACTTTTCTTTCTTTTTCTCAGAATACTTGTCATGGGTATTTTTTATTAGATCCCTTAAAGCTGAAATAGAACCATACATTTCCTTAATTTCTAAAGCATACTTATTATAATCGTCATGAGGTAGAAGTTCTTTAATGGATTTTATAATATCCTTATATTGATTCCTCAGACCCTTAGGACCATTTACCTCCAACTGTTTATTAATATCTACTTCAGGATTATCCTTTTCTCTAAATGTAACTGCCCTAGGGGCTTTAAAATTATTAATGGCTTTTATAAAGTCATCTACATTAGTAGATAGTAAATTTGTAAGCTTATTTATAATTTCCATATCCTTGTCCAAAGTTTCTAGGTACAAGTGTGGTCCATTAGCTTCCTTACATATTTCTACAGCCATGTCTATACAATCCTTAGCACCTTCTAAAAGCAGTCCTGCCTGCTTTATTATTTCTTCAAACCATTTGGAATTTTTCAATCCTTCTCCTGTAATATTCAACTCTTCTACACTACTACTAAGCCATGAAAAGGGATCGGGAAAACTAAGTATAAATCTATAGGCATCTTGGATTATTTCTGATAATTCCTCATCACCCCTATTGCCTGTAAAGCCTTCAACTAATTTTTTGAAATTTTCATTTTCCTCTATAGCTGCATATTCTTCTTCCAAGGCCTCGTCTACTGCTTCCTGCAAAAGTATGTTTAATTCGCTATTATCTCCTACTCTAAAATTAGGATCTATATTAATTAAGTGAAAATTCTGCCTAACAACATCCATACAAAAGGAGTCGATAGTGGTAATCATAGACCTACCAAGAAGGGACAACTGTTTTCTTAAATGCCTTAGATCGCCTTCCTTCTTTTGAATAGCTTTAACTAATGATTTTTGAATTTTCTGTTTCATTCCAGCAGCAGCAGCCCTTGTAAAAGTAACTACTAACAATCTATCTATATCCTCTCCGCCTTTAATAAGGGTGATAATTCTTTCAACCATTACTGCTGTCTTACCGGAACCTGCAGCCGCCGAAACCAATATATTAGAATCTTTTAAATCAATTATTCTCCGCTGTTCCTTCGTCCACATTGTCTTCTCCTTTCGCCGTAATATCCTTATTCAATTTTCTTATAATCCGATAATCATTACCTAAAGTTCTGTCAAACTGGCAAATACTTATATATTGACAATAAGTACAGGGAATATTACCATTAAGTTTCTTGTAGGGATTAATATTTATATTTCCTTCCAAAATATTTTCCGTCATACTTATACACTTCTTATAAACAAATTCTATAAGATTTTCAAATCCTTCTTCAGTCAATGCCTTTGTACGGCTTTCATAAAACTCACCATTTTTCTTAAAGGCAGCAGGAATTACTTTAGATGTGCTTCCTATATCCTTGTCCATGAAACGAACAATTTTTTCATCCTTTAAAAGGTATCCTTTTAATTTTAAATCTTTGAAAATTTCTTCTTCAGGATCCTTATTTTTATTTTCATCTTTGTATACCGGGTCATTGAAGTAATAATAGAACAGTCCTCCTATAGACGGTTTCTTCCCGAACAATTCTTGGCCCTTTTCTATTAAAGCTTTTAAATAAATTATAAGCTGAATTTGAAGACCTTGAGAAGCATCGTCTAAATCTATATCATTAGGAGAAGATTTATAGTCGATAATATTAATATATAATTTATCATTACTTTCAAAGACATCAACCCTATCTACTACCCCTCTTAACTTTAAAACTTCCTTTATTTTATCCGTAACTACGGGAATTTCAATAGGAGATAAATAAATCCCTTTTTGAGCCTTTTCATCATTTCTATCTACAAAACCAATTTGCAGTTCCGTATACTTAGGTCTGAATTCAGTTACTTGTAATTGTCTTACCATAGTCCAACAAGTTCTTTTCATAACTCTCTTTATTTTTTCTTTCATATATTTATTTCGGTAATTTGCTTCTATTGCAGTAACTTTGTCTGACCACTCATTAAGAACTCGTCCTGTTATTTCTTCAGCCCTCTTTTCTACTTCCACTCTATCTACTAACTTTAAATCTATTTCATTAATATTGTTAATAAATTTTTCTACTACTGAATGATATATGTTACCTAAATCATAAAACTCTATCTTCTGAACTATTCTTTCCTTAGGTTTCAATACATTTTCCACAAAATATTTAAATTGACATTCAGCATACCTTTCTAACTTAGAAACGGTCATAGTTAAATTATTTTCATATATTCGTTTTACGCTTTCAGTTTTTAAAAGAGGAGTTGAATTCCTATAGCTTAAAGCATTTTTAATTATTTCGAAATTTTCCTTGTCCTCTTTTTCGTACCAGCTATAAACATCTTTCCATAAGTTGTCAATTTCATATCCGTCAATGAAGTTCCTAATATTTTCAACCAAATAATCGTATGTACCCCCATAATTTGAAAGGTAGTTAATCTCTTCCTCACCACTTAGCTCAGAAACTTCCTTAACTTTGGGAAAAATATATTTCAAATTATCAATATAAAGAGATGGCTGCATACTTTCGCCAGTAGAGGCACCTAAGGGATAACTTATAAAAAGTCTTTCCTCAGGACTGGAAAACAATTTATAGAGCATATGCCTTTCTTTAAAGATAGTATAATCGGCAGCTTTTGTAAGTTTTACATCATTTTGCAAAAGATAATCTCTTTCATCGTTTAACAAAAGACCCTTTTCCGTATTTTTCGAATCTAAGTTACTATCATTTGCTCCAAGGATAAACAAGGCTTTAGATTTGGTAACAGCGATTCTATCGATAGAGCCTACTTCAACTTTATCTATGGTAGGAGGAATTATACTTACTTCAACCTGGCTTAGCCCTGCCTCTAACATCTTTCTATAATCCTTTAAAGTAGTTTTTGCATCTTTTCCTACTAATAAAAGCTGTTCAAAGATTTCCATAACATAATTCCAGCATTGTGAATGTTGGCTGGCTTCTTCGAATTTATTTGAAGAATTAAAATCCTTTACTTCTTTCTCAATTTTTTCATAAATATTATGTTTATCAAAATACTTAAAGATTAACTTAGTAATATCTTTTGCTGTTTTAAGCTTACTTACTTCCTTCCTTTCAGTTTCGAAATCTTCAGCAAATAACTTCCTACACTCTTCAATAGGATTTATTTCACCATCTTCCAGTGGCTTAAACTCCCTAAACCATCTTTCACCTTCAATTCCATACTGTAAGGCGTAATTTTCAAGATAGTTTACTTGACTTATACTTAAAGGAGCAAAACCTGTTTTAAGGTATTCAAAAACATTTTCGTGTTTAAATTTCCAAATGAACATATCTAAAATTGAAAGTATATACTTTGTCAAAGGATTGTTCATTATATCTCTTTTTACATCTAAAAAGAAAGGTATTTCATATTGGGTAAATATTCTTTTTATGTCTGTTTCATAAGTATCCATATTACCAACAGCTACTTTAATATCTTTCCATCTATAAGCGTGGTCTCTTACTAAGGAAATAATATTAGCTGCTGCTCTTTGTGTTTCAGTGTAAGGATTTAGCGAATAGCTTATTTTAATTTTATCCGTATCCTCCTGAAATTTCCCCATATTCAATGAAAACATATTTTTTTCAACTGCTTTTATTTCAGGAGAATTTATTTTATTTTCATTAAGAGCAATAACTTGAAT
>JAAYRW010000034.1 GCA_012518555.1 Tissierellia bacterium | reverse complement strand
GGTATTCAAGTTGCTAACTTGGCTGGTCTACCGGAAGAAGTTATTGTAAGGGCAAATGAAATATTAAAGCAGTTAGCGGAAAGTGATATAAATAAACCTTTTGCAAGACGAAAAAACAGAGTGACAGATAATTTTCAGGTATCCATGTTTCAGCCTGATCCTGTTGAAGAAGGGAAAAATAAAGAATATAAAGAATTAGTAGAAAAGATAAAAAATATCGATATTGAAAATATAACACCAATTAAAGCCCTTACTTTGTTGAATGATATAATCGAGAAAGCTAAAGACATTTAAAGAAGGTGAAATATGGCAGAAATACATTTGTTGGATAATGAAACCATAAATAAAATAGCTGCAGGTGAAGTAATAGAAAGCCCCAGGTCAATTGTAAAAGAATTAGTAGAAAATTCTATTGATGCCGGTGCTGATGAAATAACTATTGAAATTAAAAAAGCTGGTAAGAGTTTAATTCGTATCACAGACAACGGGAAAGGTATAGAAAAAGACCAGCTAGAAAGAGCCTTCCAGAGACACTGTACAAGTAAAATAAATACTTCCGATGATTTGAATTCTCTTTTTACATTAGGATTTCGTGGAGAAGCATTAGCAAGTATTGCGGCAGTTTCTAAGGTAGAGGTAATAACAAGGACTAATAAAGATATTTATGGCATTAAAATGTTTCTGGAAGGAGGAGTTATTACTTCAAAAGAAGATGTAGGCTGTCCTGTAGGTACAACTATTTCAGTTACGGAATTATTCTATAACGTGCCTGCAAGAAAGAAATTTTTAAAAAGCGATAGTTCGGAAAGTAGTAAAATAAACGAAATTGTTGTATCATTAGCTCTCAGTAAAGAAAGTATTTCATTTAAATATATAAACAACAACAAAGTTGCCTTTAGAACTCCAAAAACCGATAATTTCATAAATACTATTTCAAGCCTTTATGAAAAAGACCTTTATAATTCTCTTTTAGAGGTTAATTATAAAAGTGCAATAGTTTCGATCACCGGTTATACGACTAATTTAAATTATTACAGAGGTAACAGAAAACAACAAATTGTATTTGTTAACGGAAGATATATAAAGCATAGGCGTATGAATTATTTTATAGAGGCAGCCTATAATACTCTTCTTCCTAAAAATAAATATCCTGCTTGTTTCCTAAAAATTGAAATAGATCCGTCAGAGGTAGATGTAAATGTTCATCCTGCCAAGACGGAAGTGCGTTTTCAAAAGGAAGAGATTGTATTAAATGAAGTAAAAAAAGCAATTTATTTAGCATTAAATTCAATAAGTATAATGAAAGAAGTAAAAAAGGAAACAATATTAAAAGAAGCTCCAAAGAAAAACCTGCCTGATATTTTCGAAGATATAGAATTACCAATTGATAGTATAGAAGAAATAAATGAAGAATTAGAAAATATTAGGTTTACGGAAATAAATTACTCCGAAGAAAATATATTCGAAAAAGCAATTGAAAAAGAAGAAGATATGCCTGTTAAAGAAAGTATTAACTCTTATGAAACAGAGCCTCTTCAACAATCTTTCATACATAAGAAAAATGAAAATAAATTGCCTGAACTGTCTGTTGTAGGGATTCTTATGGATACATATATAGTATGCGAAAATTATGAAAAAACAGAAATGTTTATGATTGACCAGCATGCAGCTCATGAAAGAATCAATTATGAGAAATTTTTAGAACAATATAATAAAAAAGAGATCTTGCTTCAGGAAATAATCCCAGAAGTAATAAATATGTCTTATGATGATTATCAAACTGTAATGGATAATTTAAATATATTTGAAGAGTTAGGAATTTTTGTTGAAAATTTTGGAAACAATGCTATACTAATAAATAATATACCAACCATATTTAAAGATTCTAATATAAAAGATATAGTATATTCAATTTTAGATTCATTAAAAGAAGTTAGTAAAGTAAGTTTAGATTTTGTAGTAGATGAAATAATTAAAAAGGCATGTAGAAAGTCCGTTCGTTCAGGAGATAAACTTCATATGTCTGAAATAAAGGGGCTTTTAAAGGATTTATCAAGAACAGAAAACCCTTATACCTGTCCCCACGGAAGACCTGTTATAATTAAGATGACAAAGTATGAGCTAGAAAAAATGTTTGAAAGAATTCAAAATTAAAGGAAAGAAATGACTAATAAAATTATAGTAATTGTAGGACCTACCGCAGTAGGTAAGACATATGTGTCTGTAGAGCTTGCCAAAAAATTAAATACTGAAATTATCTCTGCCGATTCAATGCAAATATATAGAGGCATGGATGTGGGAACGGCAAAAATAACAGAAGAAGAAAAACAGGGTATAAATCACTACATGATTGATATTGTAGATCCTGATGAAGATTATTCCGTATCAGATTTTAAAAGAGATGCAGAAAAAACAATAGACCAAATGTTGTTAAAAAATAAAATCCCTATAATTGTAGGTGGCAGTGGTCTCTATGTAAATTCTTTAATATATAATTTAGATTTTGGTAAGGCTAAATCTAATGAAACAATAAGGAAGTATTATACAGCTTATTACAAGAAGCACGGAAAAGATGCACTTTATGAAAAATTAATGAAAGTAGACCCGGAATCTACAGAGAAAATACATAAAAATAACGTAAAACGAGTTATACGAGCATTGGAAGTATTCGATCTAACCGGCAAAAAATTTTCCCAACTAAATACGGATATAAGAAAAGAAAGTGATAAATACGATTGTATATTAATTGGCCTTTCAATGGAAAGAAAATTGCTCTATAATAGAATCAATCAAAGAGTTGATGAAATGCTTTCAAAAGGTCTTCTAGAGGAAGTAAGGGGACTTTTGGATAAGGGCTACAGTAAAAACTTAGTATCTATGAGGGGAATAGGATACAAAGAAATTATCGATTATATCGAAGGTATTACAGACTATGAAGAAGCAATTAATATTCTGAAACGAAATACCAGAAGATTTGCTAAACGGCAATTTACATGGTTTTCAAAAGACAAAAATGTTAAATGGTTCAGTATGGATGATCTTAACGCAGTTGACAAAACTTTAGATACAATATTTCAATATATTACACCTTAGTGTGGAGGAAGGGATGATTACTATTAATTTACAGGATTCTTTTTTAAACAATGTAAGGAAAGAAAGAACAACAATAACAGTTTTCTTAAATAACGGCTTTAAATTAGTAGGCACAGTTATAGGTTTTGACAACTATGTTATTTTCATTCAGTCGGACAAAGGACAACAATTAGTATACAAACATGCAATTACATCGATTTTACCTTCTAAACAAGTAAAATTATTTAGCAATAATACAGAGGAGTAAAAATGTTGACAGAAGAAATATTATGTAAACAGTTTGGCGTAAGCAAAACTGTTTATAATTATGTAATGAAAATTGAAGAAGAAATTAAAGAGAAATTTCATCAAATAGAAAAAATTAGAGAATATAATCAATATAAGGTAATCAATGCAATGCAGGAACATAGGCTTGATTATACAAACTTTTATTGGAATACGGGCTATGGTTATGATGATGTAGGAAGAGAAAAGGTTGAAAAAATCTATGCATCGGTATTTAATACGGAAGATGCATTAGTTAGACCATCTATAGCTTCAGGAACCCACGCTTTGTACTTAACCTTATCAGGCATATTACAGCATGGCGATGAATTAATATCTATTTCAGGACGCCCCTACGATACTATGCTTACAGTTCTTGGAGAAGAGGGAAACGAACCGGGAAATTTAAAAGAAGCTGGGATAATATATAAAGAAGTTCCCCTATATAACAATGATATAGATTGGGAAAGTGCAATTAAGGAAATAACTTTAAAAACAAAATTACTAATGATTCAACGTTCAACCGGATATAGTTTCCGACCGGCACTTACAATTCCGAAAATCAAAAATGCTATAGAGAAAATTCGTCAAGTATATCCTGATATATATATAATGGTAGATAATTGTTACGGAGAATTTATAAATGAATTGGAGCCTTCAGATGTTGGAGCAGACCTAGTAGTAGGTTCTCTTATAAAAAATCCTGGTGGGGGAATTGCTCTTTCAGGAGGATATATAGCGGGTAAGAAAGTCCTTATAGATAGAATTGCAAATCGTCTTACTGCTCCTGGAGTAGGGAAGGAAGTGGGTCTTACATTTGGAACTACGAGAAATACTCTGCAAGGTTTGTTTTTTGCACCTCACATAGTAAGTGAAGCTTTAAAAGGAGCTCTTTTGTTTGGAGGGGTTTATAAGTCTTTAGGTTTTGAAATAACACCTACTCTAGATGAAGAAAGAAGCGATACTATTCAAGCTATTAAATTCAATAATAAAGATATGGTAATAAAAATGTGTGAAGCAGTTCAAGCAGCTGCACCTGTAGACGGCCATGTTTCTCCTGTACCCTGGGAAATGCCAGGCTATACTAACAAAGTTATAATGGCCGCCGGAGCCTTTGTTTCCGGCTCATCAATCGAACTTAGCGCAGATGCCCCTATGAGAGAACCCTATGTCGTTTATATTCAGGGTGGCTTATTTTACGACCATGTTAAATTGGGGGTAATGCTTTCACTGGAAAAGATGATGGAGTTCGAAGAGATAAAAAGTAAAATACACTTGTAAAATTTGGAATAATATTGTAAAATGTTGTAGAATAGGTAGTATAGGGTATGGCTGATCATCCTGATGAAAGGAGGTAAACTCTTTCAAAAGGAGGTGAAGCCTATGTCTACATATGAAGCTTTAACATTAATGATTGCATTTGCAATGTTAATGGCAGTTGTCATAAATGGACAAAAAAAATAATTACCCTGTATACGGCAGGGTAATTATTTGACATGTTTATTCTTGTCAGCCATGCTGACTACCTATTCATTTCTTACTAATATTATAACTCATATATTTTATAAAATCAATAGCTTTTCTAATATTTTCTAACAACAGCTTTAACAACACCTAAAATAGAGGGTTCTTTAATTAAAATAGGATCCATATTGCTGTTTTCAGGTTGAAGGCGGATATGGTCTTTTTCTTTGTAAAAAGTTTTAACAGTTGCTTCATAGTCGATCAAGGCAACTACAATATTTCCGTTTTCGGCAGTAGGCTGGGAATTCACAATCACATAGTCACCGTCTAAAATTCCTGCTTCCACCATACTTTCTCCCTTTATTTTTAAAACGAAAGATTCTTTATTACCGACAAAATCGATTGAAATAGGAAGGGTATCGTCTATATTTTCAACGGCCAAAATAGGAGCTCCAGCAGTTACAGTTCCTATTATTGGTAGGTTTACAATTTCCTTTTTAGGCATGTTGCTGCAAATATCATCTACATCTATTACTTCCAAAGCGCGTCTCTTATTAGCGCCTCTCCTTATATATCCTTTTTCTTCTAATGTATTTAAGTGGGCATGTACGGAAGAAGTAGAGCTTAAACCTACAGCCTTGCAGATTTCCCGAATAGATGGGGGATAACCCTTTAAAGATAGTTCATCCTTTATATACTGCAGTATTTTAATTTGCTTATCGCTTAAGTTTTCATAACTCATATTTCCACCTCGTTGATTTTTCTATATTTTAGCATAGTTTAACATATAAATCAAACATTTGTTTGAGAAAGAAAAATAATCGTTGACATCGAACTAATGTTCTGTTAAAATATTGGTAGAAAATATGTTCGAGGTGCCTTATGATAATCTTAAAAAGATACAAAGTAACCGATATAAATAAATTTAAAAGATTCATATTTTTAACTACATTATTAATAGGCTTTATTTTTACTTCTTTTATAAATGCATATTCAAAAGATATATCTCAATTCGATTATATAACCATACAAGAAGGAGATACTCTTTGGTCTATAGCAGCTAATTATTCCAGCAATAAAGATATAAGAGAAGTTATATACCATATTTCAAAAGTTAACAATATTCACAATTCTCATATATATCCTGGAGATATAATAAAAGTCCCTCTAAATTAAAAATCCTATGTATACATAGGTATAGTTACATAGGGTTTTTAATTTTTTTCATCTTCCTGTTCACTTACATCATTTAGTGGGTTTTGTTTCACTGCATCACGAAGTAGGTCTTTATTTATATGAGTATAAATTTGTGTTGTTGAAACACTTTCATGGCCAAGTATTTCCTGTAATGCTCGAATATCTACATGACCATATTGATACATAAGTGTAGCTGCAGTATGGCGAAGCTTGTGAGGAGAGTATCCTTTGCCTGCTAAACCTGCCTTCTTTAAATACTTGTCCAACATATGCTGAACTCCTTTTTGAGAAAAACGAGTTTTACGATTGCTTAAAAATAGAGCTTTCTCATGTCCGGCATTCGGATCAGGTCTTACTTCCAAATATTCTTCAATGGCTTTTACACATACATCGTTTAAATATATAGTTCTTTCCTTGTTACCTTTACCAATTACTGTTAAAGTATCTCCCTTAATTTTATCAATATCGATGCTTATAAGTTCTGATAAACGCAGACCACAATTTAGAAAGAGTATAATTATGGCATAGTCCCGTTTTTCATTAGTGCCGGATATAGACGCTAATAATCTTTTAGATTCCTTTAATGATAAAGCTACCGGCAGACGGCTGTTACTTTTTGGTGTTTCTAAATTCAGTGCCGGATTTTCGGGAATAAGATTCACTATGGAATGTAAGTATTTAAAATAAGAACGTAAAGACGCCATTTTTCTGGCCTTAGTTCTGTTAGAGTTATTTCTTTCTCGGTCAGTGTAGGCAATATAAGAGTGGAGGTCCATTATTTTCACTTTTTTGATTACATCTAAGGTAACAAGAAAAATATCAATTTCCTCAAAAATTTCAATATTAGGGCTTAGCTTAAATCTTATTACAAGATATCTGTAAAAGGTACGCAAGTCTAGAAAATATTGATTTACAGTATTTTCAGATCTACCTCTTATGGCAATTGAATATTCTAAAAAATCACTTAATGGGGAAGGGCATAGATCATTATAATTTATGTGCATAATTCACCTCTATAAAATGTCGCAAAATAATCCTTAACTAATTATATATATAATATGGAAAAAATACAAGTAATAATAAATTTAATGAAATATTTGACATAATATGGTTAATTCTACAGTTGTAAATACAAAATTTAAGATTCCTCGGTCTAAACCCCTTAGAAAGACAAAATAAGACAGGTTAGGTAGATTTTAAATATTATTCATACAAATAGTCGAAGGGAAAAATATCTTTTCTTAAATCTCTAAATAGAGGCTCGTTTTTAGAGAGTTTTCAAATTTTATAACACAAGCATTATATTTGAAGAATTTTAAAAAAATAGTATAAATAGTTATAAAATAGTTTATAAAAAGGTATCCTAGTGACATTTTATTGTTTTTACAAGAAATATAAAAAGAAATTAAATAATTAATCCCAAGACAAATCCTAAGAGAGAATTTTCTTTATTAATTATTACAGCAGGAATTTTTTATAGTATTTTCACGGTGAAAAATCCCCAAAAAGAAGAGGTCTTCCGGAAATAGGCTGTTTTCTAGCTACATTATGTCGCTAAATATCTATTTAGCGACATAAAATTTCTATGCTATTTTTTTAAATTTTCCAAAATAAATTTTAGTATTCCTTCTCTACTATTAATTTTAATCAATTAAGCCAGAGATTTAAATTAATAACTACTATAAATATAAGAGTAGGTTCTCCTGCAGCTGAAAATACTACAGAAAAGACCAGCTTAATAAAACAAGGAAATTTAAAAAGAAGTAAACATAATGTTTACTTCTATATTTTCTTAATTACTTTGCTTAATTATTACTTTGCGTATTCGGTTGCTCTCATTTCTCTAATGACATTCACCTTAATTTGACCCGGGTATTCCATTTCTTCTTCAATTTTCTTAACTATATCTTTAGCTATTAAAATTATACTTGAATCGCTGGTTACTTCCGGTTTTACCATTATTCTTACTTCTCTTCCGGCTTGTATTGCAAAAGATTTTTCTACACCTTCAAAGGAATTTGATATTTCCTCTAACTTTTCAAGTCGTTTAATATAGGTCTCTAAGGTTTCTCTTCGCGCTCCCGGTCTTGCAGCGGATATTGCATCTGCTGCCTGAATTAAGACTGCTTCAATGGATTGAGGTTCAATGTCACCGTGATGGGCTGCTATAGCATGTATTACGGCCTTGCTTTCCTTGTATTTCTTAGCTAAATCTTCACCGATCGTTACGTGAGGACCTTCTATTTCGTGGTCTACAGCCTTACCTATATCATGTAATAAGCCGGCTCGTTTTGCCACTTTTACATCTGCACCTAGTTCGGCAGCCATAATTCCTGCCAAATATGATACTTCGATAGAATGCTTTAATACATTTTGACCGTAACTTGTTCTGAACTTTAACCTACCTAACAGTTTTACCAGTTCAGGGTGAAGTCCGTGGATTCCGGTGTCAAGAGTTGCTTGTTCCCCTTCATCTTTTATTACTTGTTCTACTTCTTTTTTTGCCTTTTCAACCATTTCTTCAATTCTTGCAGGATGTATTCTTCCATCTGCGATTAATCTTTCCAAGGCTAATCTTGCTATTTCTCTTCTAATAGGGTCAAATCCGGATATTACTACTGCTTCCGGCGTATCATCTATTATTATATCTATACCTGTAAGTTGTTCTAAGGCTCGAATATTTCTACCTTCTCTACCTATGATTCTGCCCTTCATTTCATCATTGGGCAAATCCACTACAGATACAGTTGTTTCTGCTACATGATCTGCAGAGCATTTTTGAATTGCATATGTAATAATTTCACGAGCTTTTCTTTCTGCAGTTTCTTTTGATTCCCTCTCAATTTCCTTTACGGCTATAGCTGCTTCTTGTTCTGCTTTCCTCTTAATGCTGTCAATTAAAATGTTTTTAGCTTCTTCTGTCGTAAGTCCTGAAATTCTTTCGAGTTCCTCAATTTGCTTGTCGTAAATTGCTGTTAACTTTACTTGCTTTGCTTCAATTTCCTTAAGCTTTTTTTGAAGACTTTCCTCTTTCCTCTCGACTACTAAACTTTTAGAGTCAAGCATTTCTTCTTTTTTAATTAATCTTTTTTCTGATCTTTGTAATTCATTTCTGCGTTCTTTGTTTTCTTTTTCATATTCATTTCTAAGCTTGTAAGCTTCGTCTCTAGCCTCAACAAGTATTTCTTTCTTTCTTGTTTCAGCTTCTTTTCTTGCTTCTTCAACAATTCTTTTAGCTTCTGTTTCAGCACTACCTATTTTGCTTTCAGATATATTTTTACGAATAAAAAATCCTATTATTATACCTATTATTGCGCAGATAATACCTACTATTACTTCAAACAATTCAGCACCTCCCATATTAAATTTTCAAGCTGCGAAATATATACATTTTTCATCAAAAAATGTGTATCTTCTAAAACATATTTATATTATTATAGTTATATTAATAAGTTTTCATTTGAAACTTGAATATACTTTATTTTATAATTATTTATACCTAATGTCAAGATATAAAGTATAAAAATGTATTTTTACATAAATTATGAGTATCTAATTTGCATATTACCAACATAATTTTTATTATGTTAATCAAATATGAGGAGAGTGCTAAATATTGAACCTGTAATATTATAAAAAGGCACTTAAGTGCCTTTTTAAAGTTAATTATTTCTTTGAATTTTACTTTTCTTTATTTTCTTTATTGTCTTTATCCTTTTTATTATCTTTGACCGGTTCTTTATTTATATTAAACTTTTCTAATACCTTTCTTTCTATTTCATCCATAAGCTCAGGATTTGAAAGCAGAAATTCTTTTGAGTTTTCCCTACCCTGTCCTAACCTGTTGTTTTCGTAAGAATACCATGCACCGGCCTTGTTTACTACTCCTGCTTCTACGGCCATATCAAGTATACATCCTTCTTGGGATATACCTTTGCCGTATATTATATCAAATTCTGCTTGTTTGAAAGGAGGTGCAACTTTATTTTTTACAATTTTTACTCTAGTTCTATTTCCGTAAAAATTATCTCCCTTTTTCAGGGTTTCAATTCTTCGTACATCCATTCTCATAGAAGCATAAAATTTTAGGGCTCTACCCCCTGTGGTAGTTTCAGGACTTCCAAACATAACACCTATTTTTTCACGTAATTGATTAATAAATATAGCCACCGTATTAGATTTACTTATGGAGCCTGCAAGTTTTCTTAAAGCCTGAGACATTAGCCTAGCTTGAAGACCCATGTGTGAATCTCCCATTTCACCGTCTATTTCAGCTTTGGGAACTAAGGCTGCTACTGAATCTACTACAACTATGTCAATAGCACCGCTTCTTACTAATGCTTCTGCTATTTCTAAAGCCTGTTCACCAGTATCAGGCTGTGAAATAATCAAATCTTCAACTTTAACACCTAAGTTTTTTGCATAAGCAGGATCAAGGGCATGTTCTGCATCTATAAATGCAGCAATACCGCCTTGCTTCTGGGCCTCTGCTACCATATGTAAGGCTACTGTAGTTTTTCCTGATGATTCAGGCCCAAATATTTCAATAATTCTTCCCTTAGGTACTCCGCCAATTCCTGTAGCAATGTCTAAAGGCAGGGCACCAGTTGGTATTGATTCTATATTTAACTTTGCATCTTCTCCAAGCTTCATTATAGAACCTTTACCAAATTGTTTTTCAATTTGAGCAATAGCCAGCTCAAGGGCTTTATCTTTTTCCATATTTACTCCTTTTAGAACGTATGTTCGTTTTAATTATACCTAAAATTACACTCTTTGTCAATTATAAAAATTAATTACTTATTACATTAATATTTTCGTAAATGTAAGTAACTCCCGAAGTAACAGTTAACAGTATAGTAATTGCAATTAAAGGAGTTATTAATGCTCCCGTAAATCTAAAGTAACCGGTATGGTTCAACAAAATAACGATAATTAATACCATTTGGAAAACGGTTTTTATTTTTCCCCAGGAATTTGCCGCAATGGTTATACCTTTGGAGGCGGCTAAAGTCCTAAATCCCGAAACTAAAAACTCTCTTGAAATAATCAATATAACAATCCATGAACTTAAATAACCTACTTCAACAAAAGCTATAAAGGCAGCTGCAGTTAAAAGCTTATCTGCCAAAGGGTCCATAAACTTCCCAAAATCCGTAACTAAATTATCTCTTCTGGCAATAAAGCCGTCAACAGCATCTGTAACAGCTGCTCCCACAAAAATTAACAAAGGCAGAAATCTAAAAATCCCCTTACTTATGTATAAGAATATAAGAAATAAAGGTATTGCTAATATTCTTACTAGTGTAAGTTTGTTCGGTAAATTTAAACTTTTAAACCAATTCATCAACTTCATCAACTAATTCCCCCATCAAATCATATTCTAATGCATCATTAATTAAAACTTTGTAAATATTGCCTAAAGTAAGCTCTCTATCTGCTGTAACATAGACGCATCCATCTATTTCAACAGAATCCATATAAGTTCTACCTACATAAATATTTTCAACATCTTTTTCTTCAATTAAGACACTATATGTCTTTCCGATTCTCCATAAGTTTTTTTCATAAGATACAGCTAATTGAATTTCCATTAATTCATTTCGTCTTTCTTCTTTTAATTCTTCACTTACTTGGTCTGGTAATTTATAGGCTGGTGTATGCTCTTCCGGTGAGTAAGTAAATACTCCTACCCTATCAAGTTTATATTCTTCTAAAAATTTCTTCAGCTCTTCATGTTCTTTCGAACTTTCTCCCGGAAAACCAGTAATCAAAGATGTACGTATCACTGCACCTTCTACTTCACTTCGAATTTTATCTATAAGTCTAATAATTTGATCTTTATTTGTTTTCCTGTTCATTCTTCTTAAAATACCATCATTAATATGCTGCAAAGGAATATCAAAATATTTGAGGAGTTTTTCATTATGTTTAAATTCATAAATTAGTTCATCATAAATATCTTCCGGGTATAAATAATGAATCCTTATCCATTGAACACTATTTATTTCTGAAATTTTACCTACTAATTCATGAAGTTTTCTTTGACCGTAAATATCAATTCCGTACTTACTTGTATCCTGGGCTATAATTATAATTTCTTTAGCACCATTTTCAGCTAAGAACTTTGCTTCTTTAACTATGTTTTCAATTTTACGGCTTTTGTAAGGACCTCTAAGTTGAGGAATTACACAGTAGGTACAATTGTTGCTACAGCCTTCCGCAATTTTTAAATAGGCGTACCAGTGATCCGTTAATATCTTTCTCGGAAGATCTTTATTTATGTTTAGCTGAAAATTAGTATCGACAACTAAATTTTTTGTTTTTTCATACTCTTCAATATATTTATCAATCTTTTCAAATCCGCTTGTACCAATGATAATATCTAGTTCGGGAATTTCTTTTGCTAGTTCCTCTCCAAACCTTTGAGATAGACAGCCGGTTACGACAATCTTTGCATTTTTGTTTATTTCATTTTTAATAGCTACTGCAAAAAGAATAGCGTTAACTGATTCTTCTTTAGCATCATTAATAAAGGAACATGTGTTTATTATTATGTAATCAGCCTTATCGGCATATTCAGTAACTTTAAACCCTTTTTTAGTAAGAAGTCCTAGCATATTTTCCGAATCAACTAAATTCTTTGAACATCCCAATG
>JAAYRW010000033.1 GCA_012518555.1 Tissierellia bacterium | reverse complement strand
TGTTTAATATTCAAACTGATAAAGTAAGGACTATAAAAACCCCTAATAGAACCACCGTATCAAATGAGGCTAATTATTACATAGGAAATATGAACAATAATGATCCCTATAATTTAAGCATAGAAATTGACCATGAAGTTTCTAACTTTAAAATTGTTAAATCCGGTGAATTCTACCTGCTTATATATATCTCTCCGGTTAATTACAATGACTATAGTACTTTAGTAGAGTATTACGGCTATAACTTTACCAACAATGAAGTATATAGGGCCTATCCACCTAAGGACATTTACGACGATAACGGAAATTACAATATTTTAATTAAATCGGACAATAGTCAACATATATTTAACATTAATATTGAGGATATAGATTACAGAAGGCCTTCTATTACTACTGAACTATCTGACGACAGAATTACTTTAAAGGCTGAAGATGATTTTGAACTTAGCTATATTATTACTTATGATGGCAAGTATGTAGATATAGAAGGTAGGGAAGCAACTTACAGCCATCCTGAAGAAGTTATTTACAATGGTAAGTATAAGTTTATTGTTGGAGATAAAAAAGGAAACCGAACAGTTAAAACTATGGAAATAAAATCTGGGCGGAGGAGATGGAATACCACTAGGTACAGACATGCTATTGAATTAGGTGTTCATGATTTTAGGTATACAGAAGAATTGTTTGAAAATATAGGCGTTAAATACCAGGAAAAAGATAAGATTAAAATGTTTGAAAGTATACTTCCTGGATATATGAACGGAAAAAATATAGATAAGTTTAGTCCAGATTCTTCTATTACAAGGGCAGAAATAGTTGCAATTTTCTGTAGATTGAACAATCTACCCTATGATAATAGCATTTATTTAAGATCTAGATTTACCGATATAAACGACCATTGGGCAAGGGATTATATTGCAATGGGTAGTAGCAAAAGATATGTTTCCGGATATAGGGACAGAACTTTTAAGCCTGATAATCCAGTTAGCAGAGCTGAATTTAGTGAAATGATTACGAAAATAAGCTCCTATAGACCTTATTTAAACGCCATTCCTGCAGTAAGCAATAAAAATTTCCTAGATATAGAAGATCACTGGGCTGAAAAGGCAATATTAGCGGTTACAGGAAGGGATCTAATTCCAGTAGATTCTGATTATTTTTATCCAGATAAGCCTATGAGTCGGGGGGAAGTTGTTTACGCCATAAACAGACTTTATGGATTTAATCCAACCTATTGGGAATTAGCTTATATAAAGTCTTTATATAATAATTATTATAATTTCACCGATATAAACAATCACCAACATTATATAGATATAATTATTTCTTTAGTAGGTATGTATAGAGAAGTTGTTGAATAAAGAAATATAACTTTAGTAAATATTTTGAAAGGGGTAGAAAGATGGTAATAAATTATATGGAGGAAGTAGTAAGCAGGTATCTTAAGAAAATTCTTCAAGATGAAGATTATGTTTCTATATGTAAGTGTGAATCTTGCCTAGACGATATTATGGCAAAAGCATTAAATAATTTAAAGCCCTTTTACATTACTACCAAAAAAGGAGAAGTGTTTGCAGAATATTCTTCTTTAGAAAATCAACATCAGGCTGAAGTAGTTGCAGAAGTTGTTAAAGCCTTAGAATTTGTTTCTAAAAACCCAAATCATTAAGCAAGAGGGGACATTCCTCCTATCCTACAAAGACTAAGCCTGTTAGAAAGAGGTTTGCCCCCATAACTTTATTAAATCACCTTCAATTCTTTTCCGAAGGATTTTATAGTTAGCTTTCCCGTTGAACTGTCAAAGGTTATTGTTCTACCGTAATTTTTACCTACATCTTGGGCTGTAATTCGAATTTTTAAGTCTGCCAAAGTTTCTTTGGTTGCTGCTACATTTCTTTCTCCAATATGTCCAAGGCTTGAACTGCCTTTTATTTCAAACATTTTTGCGCCTCCAGCAATTTTCGCTGTCATTCTGGATTTTAAGGCGCCTAAACCTTCCATTTGTCTAACCATTTCTGTAATTCCCGTATCTGCATATTTAAAAATATTCTTATCCCCGTTTTTGTTATAAGATAACAAAATATGTGCCATTCCTGCAACTTGTGCACTTTTATCGATTATACAAACACCTACACAAGAACCTAAGGCATAGGAAATCAATAAATCCGGCACCCTTACTATTTTCATATCTGAAATTCCTACAGTTATAGTTTTCATGAATCTATTCCAAATTTATTAAGTAAAATTTTCAGGGATGGTATGTCTGGTAGTAAAAGCATGTAGCTATAGACTGTTTCATTTTGGCAGTGGTATTTTTCTTTTATAAAAACAACTTTGTCGGCTACTTCAGAAAATTCTGATGTAACAGCATCTAAAAGGGCCCCTGACATATCAATATTTAGAGATGGAATAGTTATATTTATTTTCATACCTGTCAAAGACGCTATTGAATTTACATAGGAAGAAACCATTATATTACTTATTTCGGATAAGGCAGATCTTTCTATATCTTCTATTTCCTCAAAACTTTGGAGTTCTGTTCCCAGCAAGGAATTTAATATTAGATGTACGAATTCCTTTTTCAATAAAAATAATATTACTCCTTGGATATCCCCTTCGAAGGCTATAAGAACGCCTACTACAATATTTTCGGCTCCTCCAATAGATTCTATAATATGATTATAATCTAACAAACTTACTTCTGGTACATTCATGTCTATACGTTTAGACAACATATGAGAAAGTGAGGTTGCTGCATTTCCTGCACCTATATTTCCTATTTCTTTTAAAAGATCGATTTGCAATTCATTTAGTTCCAAGATTAGACCCCCTTTAGTTTATATCTAAATCGGCAGGATTAAGGGTAACAATGGCTATATCCTCACCGTCGTTATATATTTTACTATAATTTATATCCTGTCTTACCCTATACCTTAAAAAACCTACAGTTATCCTTGTATTTGAATAAATTATTCCTCTACATATAATTCTATGCTTTCTAATATCCTCCAAGGATGTGGTTTCTGACAGGCTACTTTTCAATTTTTGAATTTCTGTGTTTAATTTTACCTTTACTAATAATAATTGTTTTTGCAGGGATGTTTTTTTATCTACAGATAGATCAGATTTCATAATTAATTTTATCTTTTTTTCTAGCTCTTTTAAGTCTTTTGTTTTTTTAGACAATTCTCTTTCTAGCTTCTTATTAGATTCTTTCTTTTTTGTAATTAGCTTTTCTTTTTCGTAATACTTTTTCAATCCTATTATTAAGTTAGTTTCAGCATTTACTTTATTGCCTATTGTTTTAGCATAGATAAGGTTTTCAGCATAAGTTCTTCCTCCGATAATTGAAGCTGTTGAACCCTTGATGATTACTGAATCGCCTGCTTTTACATCACTATTTATTAAGGCTTCCGCATAAACATTTTGTTCTGAAACTATGGTTGCGTTTTCAATATACTTACTTGTTATATTTCCTTTTGCATATATGCTGCCCTTGCTCATGCCGTTCATTCCTCTGCCTATAACCACACTAGCGTCAGACTTTATATATGCTCCTTCAACCATTCCCCTTATTTTTATACTTCCCTTTGCTGTAACAGTGAAACCTTCTTTTACATCTCCATCTATAAGGACGTCTCCTACAAAGTTGATATTACCTGTAGAATTGTCTACATCCTTTACTCTGTATATATTTTTTACAAATACTTTACCCTTTTTATATTCCACTGCTCCGTCGGTGCTTGCTAACAATTGGAGACCGTCTTTTGATATATAGGTATTGTTACCATAATCGAAACGCACATTTTTTCCTTCTTTATATTTTATAGGATTGCCATAGACATCGATTCCATCCTCCCCTTTGGAGGGAGGAATTATATAAGATAAAATGGTATCCTTTTTTACGTTAATAATATTATCTAAATTTCTAAAATCGATAGTTCCATCATCATCTTCCTTAAAGGCTTTATCTTTTTCAATATCAAAATTATAAATTAATTTAGCATCTTTACCGTCTATAGGCCTTTTCCCTCGCGCAGCTAGAAGTTCTTTTGAGTATTGCTTATTTTTACAAAAGTCTACTATAGAATCTTTTTGGATACCATATACTATATTCTGCTCTTTTAGATAATTAAATATTTCTTCCGGTGGAATTTCAGCAAATTCATCCAACAGTTCAATTCTAATATAGGCACTCAATCGGTTTGCAGATATTAGATGGTTGATTTTGTAGCTAGCTTGTATATCTTCTGCTAATTTATTTTCAGATATTGATTTTTTATTATCCATGGCTGCCCTTCCTTATAAAGTATTTATCCTCTTAGTGAATTGATAACTTGCTGGATTTCATCAGCAGTTTGTATTACTTTTGAATTAAGTTGAAAAGCTTTTTGTAGTTGGATAAGCTTTACCATTTCTTCAGAAACTTCAACATTTGATGCTTCCAAAAAACCCTGCATTAATTTACTGTCGCTTCTTTCAACTATTTCATATTCACCATATTCATTGGATATTCTATATAAATTATTTCCTACTTGTTCTAAATCTTCATTGTTATAAAAAGTAAACACACCTATGCTTACATTATTTATATCGTCAGGATTTTCTAAAAATATAGGCTCCTCATTACTATCCAGTACATAGCCACCTTGATACATAAGATAGTTTTCCCCCTCTAGATTTACAATTTCAAAATTTCCGCCTCTGGTAAATAAATTTTCCTCCTCAAATTGCACCGAAAAAAATCCATCTCCCACTATTGCAAAGTCTGTAGCTAGTCCCGTCCTATAGGGGGCCCCTTGACTGAATACAAGATCTACCTTGTTAACTTTAGAGCCACTACCAGATTTTAAGTTGGAATTTGCTCCTTCAACATCTCTAATATTAGTATAGACTAAATCGGAAAATTCTGCCTTAGATTTCTTAAAGCCTACAGTCTGTATATTAGCCATATTGTTTGATAGAACGTCTAAATAATTTTTATTGCTAATTGCTCCATTTGTAGCCGTATAATATGCCTTAATCATATTTCCTCCTATACCTTAGCTATTTCATTAACTGCTTGGTCATTTATCATATCGTATATTTTCAATGCTTGAGCTGCCGTTTGCAAAGCCCTTTGTGAAGCAAGCATATTTGTAAACTCTTCCGTAGGGTCAACATTAGATCTTTCGATAGTTCTATTTGCTATAGTAGGGTAAATAACTAATTCCGGCTCTTGATCTGAAAAAAACATGCCTTGACCAAATTTATCCAAACTGTCATAGTCTAAAAAATCATAAACAGTAATAGCATCTACTGCTTCCCCTTCCACTATTATGCTGCCATCATTAACAAAGTCAAATTTGTCACTTCCAATATATATATCTCCGAATTCTCCTTGTACTCGGCCTATATTTTCAAGAACTAAGTAGCCTTCTTCATCGATGTTGAAACTTCCGTTCCGTGTATATAGTATAACTCCATCACTGTCTACAGCGAAAAATCCCGGTCCCATTATTGCAAAATCTGTAATATTCCCCGTTTCCTCCAAGGCCCCCTGACTATGGACAGTATTGTTTTCCACTAGGGTTCTAATAAGTGAAACATTATTAATAGGGCTTGTTTCTTGGTATATTCCATTTTCTTTATACTTGTTTATTAAGAGATTTCCAAAGTTTGAAGTTACTGCCTGTTCTTTTTTATAGCCGGCAGTGTTTATATTGGATATATTATTACTCAGTAGGTCAATTTTCCTCTGTTGAGTTAACATGCCTGAAGTTAAAGTATAAAATCCCCTTGACATATTCTTCCTCCTCTTATTTGTGTAAGTAGTTTTTCACATCTTTTTCTAATTTTC
This sequence comes from Tissierellia bacterium, assembly GCA_012518555.1. Classification (GTDB taxonomy): domain Bacteria; phylum Bacillota; class Clostridia; order Tissierellales; family Sedimentibacteraceae; genus Sedimentibacter. Next base: position 26,810 of record JAAYRW010000033.1, on the reverse strand, counting down.
TTAAAGCTGCTGTATGTATTTGAGATACTCTGGAATTGCTTATTTCCAAAATATCTGCAATGTCTTTTAACTTTAATTCTTCTTTATAGTATAAGGAAATTACCAGCTGTTCCTTTTCATTTAATTTATTTACACTATCTACTAAAACTTTGTATAATTCCTTTGATTCTATTTCATATTCAGGCAATTCATATCCATTTATCATCCCATACTCTGCTAAATGAGCTTCTCCTATTAACTCTTCAAAGGATAGTATGCCGGAACCGTGGGCATTGCTGATTATTTTATTGTATTCTTCTATGTCTATTTCTAGATGCTCTACAACTTCAATATCAGTAGGTTCTCGTCCTAGTTTATTAGCTAGTAAATCTTCTGCCTCTTTTACCATTTTGTAATCACTTTTTACTTTACGAGGAATCCAATCTTGTTTTCTTACATAATCGATAATTGAACCCCTTATGCGGATTGAGGCATAAGTTTCAAATTTAGTATTTTTAGATGGATCGAATCTTTCAACAGCATCCATAAGGGCTATTATACCTTCGTTTACAACATCATCAAGATCACCATACTGCTGGTATATGCCTCTCATTTTTAAGGCAATTATCTTAACTAAATTACTATGCTTTTCAATTATTTTATTTCTAATGTTAATATCTTTTGTCCTAGAATACTGCTGTAATAATTGAATACTGTCTTCTTCGATTTTTTTATTTTGGGTTAAAATCATAGGAACCACTCTTTCCTTTATATTGCTATATTGCCTAAGGCTTGTATCTGTACTGAATTGTCAATTTCGTTAAATGACAAGACGATTGCCTTGGGATAAAATTGGTCTAACAACTTTCTGAAATACCCTCTTACAAAGGGTGAAGTAAGGATTATAGGTATATTTATTTCACCTTTTAATTTGTTGATTTGCTCAATTAACTGACTTACCAATTTTTGCATCAGTTCAGGGTCTAAAGATAAATAAGAGCCTTTGTCGTTTTTGCCTATTGAATTAATAATTAATTTTTCAATTTCTGTACTTAAGGTAATAACCTTAATTTGACCTCCTTCAGACCATTTGCGGGTAATAGTTCTTTTTAGAGCTTGTCTTACGTACTCTGTAAGCATTTCCGTATCTTTTACTGAGCTTCCGTATTCGCTTATAGTTTCTAAAATAGTTTCCATATCTTTTATAGGAATTCCTTCTTTCAACAAGTTGCCTAATATTTTTTGCAAGTTACCCTGAGATAGAATTCCTGGAACTACTTCATCTACTAATAGTTCATTACTTTCCCTTATATTGTTAAGAAGTTGGTTTAAATCTTGTCTTGACAATAATTCATGAGCGTGAGTTTTTATTACTTCTGACAAATGGGTAATAAGCACGGATAAGGGATCAATTACAGTGTAGCCGTAAATTTCCGCTAATTCTTTCTTATCCTCTTTAATCCACCGGCTGGGTATACCGTAGGCTGGTTCAATAGTTTCAATACCATCTACTTCTCCAGTTAAATTACCAGGATCTAAAGCTAAGTAATAATCTACTAATATTTCTCCTCTTGCTACTTCCTCACCCTTTATCTTTATTAGATATTGGTTAGGATTTAAATATCCATTGTCCCTTAATCTTACGGAAGGTACTACCATTCCCATATCTTGGGCAAATTGTCTTCTAAACATTACTACCCTGTCGATAAAGTTTCCTCCACTTGATTCGTCTACTAAGGGTATTAAACTATAACCTACTTCCATTGCTATAGGATCTATTTGAATTAACTCATATATATTATCTATATTTCTATAGTATTCTTCTTCGGATACTTCAGCACTTTCCTCCGGCAGCTCTGGTTCTGTGACTATATCCTTAGTCTTTAAAAGCCTACTTCCTAGAAATATTAAAATCACCGACATTACGATTACTTGGCTTTTAGGAAAGCCGGGAATTAAGGCCATTGATAATATTACAACTCCCGATATTATCAAAACCAAGGGCTGAGATCGTAGTTGGTTAGTAAGATCAACGTTTAAGCTTGATTCAGAAGCAGCTCTTGTAACAATCATACTGGTTGCAGTAGATATTAATAAAGCCGGTATCTGAGAAACCAGACCATCCCCTACAGTTGCTATAGAGTAAGTTTGCAGTACTGCATCAAAAGTTGCGCCTCCCTGTACCATTCCTATAATTACCCCTCCAATAAAGTTTATGAAGGTAACTAGGATGGACATTATGGCATCGCCTTTTACAAACTTAGTAGCACCGTCCATTGCCCCATAAAAGTCAGCTTCCCTTTGAACATTTTGTCGTCTTAATTGGGCTTGCTGTTCCGTAATTATACCGGAACTTAAATCTGCATCTATTGCCATTTGTTTACCAGGCATTGCATCTAGGGTAAATCTTGCAGTAACTTCTGCCACTCTTTCGGCACCCTTTGTAATTACTATAAATTGAACTAATACAATAATTATAAATATTATAAATCCTACAACTGCATTTCCTTGCAAAACAAAATTTCCAAAGGTAGCTATTACTGCCCCTGCATATCCCTTGTTAGTTAATATTAACCTTGTAGAAGACACGTTTAATGACAGTCGAAACAAGGTAGTAATCAAAAGAAGTGATGGAAATACAGAGAACTCCAAGGCTTCTTTTATATACATGGTTGTAAGTAGTATAATTATGGCTACTCCTATGTTAATAATAAACATTAAATCCAGGAAAAATGGAGGTAAGGGTATTATTATCATAAGTATTACTGCTACTATAAATAAAGAAATAGAATTTCTAAATATACTTTTCATCTATGTTTTTCCTTTTCTTTAAGCCTGTAAACCCAAGCTAATATTTCTGCTACAGGTTCATAATATTCTATGGGGATTTCCCTGTTTAGCTCTGATTTTGCATATAGAGCTCTGGCTAATGGAATATTTTCAACTATGTTAATTTTATTTTCCTCTGCCTTTTCTATAATTCCCATGGCTATGCTGTCTATACCTTTTGCCACTACTATTGGAGCATTGTCCTTTTCAATATCATAAGCTATTGCTACGGCATAATGGCTAGGGTTTCTTATAATAACATCTGCTTTTGGAACTTGTTGCATCATTCTGGACATTGAAAATGCTCTTTGTTTCTCTTTGATTTTTCCTTTAATTTTAGGATCTCCTTCTAATTGCTTGTACTCTTCCTTAACTTCCTGCTTAGTCATTCTAATATTCTTTTCATATTCCCACCAGGAATAGAAAAAGTCAAAGGCAGAAATAGCAACGAAAGCGATTATTACACTTTTTACTATTGACATAATAGTAGTGCTGATGAAATTTACTCCGGAAAGTAAATTTATTGAAACTAGCTTGGGCACAAAGTTTAAATTTTTTATAATTGCAGAATATATTACATACCCTAAAATTACTATTTTGATTAAATTTTTAATTACTTCCACAATAGCCCTAATGGAAAACATTCTTTTTATGCCGGATAATGGATTTAATTTAGAAAACTTAAACTTAATATTCTCCCGGGTAATTAAAAACTTCGTTTGGGCACCAGTTAATACAATAGTTGCAACTATTACGGCAACCATCAAGGGTCCTACAGAAGCAAAGACAGTAAAAGCAATATCTTTGAAGATCTGAATTACAAAATTATCGTTAATATTATAAGTGCTATTTATGAGAGAAATATATTTGTAAAGTATGTTAGATGTATATTTATAAATATATCTAGTCCAAAAGTTTAATATATAAAATGATATTGCAATAACTCCTACAGTTACTACATCTTTACTTTTAAATACATTTCCCTTTTTTCTTTCATCCCGCCTTTTCTTAGGGGAGGCCTTTTCAGTTCTATCTTCTCCAGGCATAATACCACCTTAAGTAATTAATGCAGCTAAGCTGTTTTGGGCAGCTTCAAACATTAATGTAATTAAATTTTCAATAAAAGTTGCAAATGTAGGTACTAAGATAAATAGCATGGATAAACCTATTATAATTTTCAACTGAACATTTACTGAAAAAACTTGTATTTGGGGAATTGCTTTCATTAAAATACCGATTCCCGATTCTAATATTATTTCCACGGCAATAATAGGCATAGATAATTTTAATGCTAATATTAAAATTTGCTGAAAAAGTTCTACCATCTTGTAAAACAAATTTGAAGGTATGGAAAAATTACCAATTTCTATTAATTTACAGCTGGTTATGAATATTTTCAAGAGGGTAATGTGACCATTGGCAGTGAAAAATACTAACATTAAAATAATATTTAAAAAACTTCCTGTAATTCCTGTTGAAATATTACTAGTAGGGTCATAGATACTTGCCATGGACATTCCTGTTTGCATCCCTATAATTTCACCGCTTATTATAAGGGTAGAAAAAAACATATTGAAAATATAACCTATTATAAAACCTATGAATATTTCCTTTAATACTATTAATGAATATACTAATACTGAATTTATAAGAAAACTTCCCTGGGGGGGTAGTATAGCGTATACTGTCATAGCTAAAAACAAAGATAAAGATACTTTTAATATAAGCGGCAAATTCCCTCTTCCGAATATTTGATTGAAAAAAACACAGCCGCTCATTCTTGCAAATATTAATAAGAAGTATGTAAAATCCCCTGAAAATTCCATAGCTTTCCTCTAATAAACTCTTAACATTAAATCAAATATATAGTAGGTAAAGTCTGATAAAGTTTCCAACATCCAGTTTCCTAGCAGTACTAATATTATTGCAGTAAGAAATAATTTTGGAACAAAGGTTAATGTTTGTTCATGTATTTGAGTTGCAGCTTGGAAAATTGCTATAGTTAAACCTATTATTAAACTTGAAGCTAGGATAGGCCCACCTACTTTAATGGCAACTCCGGCTGCTGCCTGCATAATTTCCATAACCAGTGAAATACTCATCTTTCTCCTCCCCTCATTCCCTCGCAGTCTCTCATTCCTTGCCCAGTCTCATTCACCAATTTTTCACTTTAGAAGTTAAAACTAGTGATCAAAGTTTTAAAGAGCAAGGACCATCCGTCGACTACTACAAACAATAGTATTTTAAAAGGCATTGAAATCATTACCGGAGGTAACATCATCATACCCATTGACATAAGTACACTTGAAACTATCATATCTATTATCAAAAATGGTATGAAAAGTAAGAATCCGATTATAAATGCTCTTTTCAATTCACTGGTAACGAATGATGGAATTACTACCGTCAAGGGTAGGTCCTCAATATTTTCTGTATTTCTTATAGTTTCGTCATTAGATATATCTAAAAACATTCTTAATTCATCATTGCCGGTTTGTTTAAGCATCCATACTTTTATGGGAACTGAAACTCTGTCAAAAAACTCCTCTTGTGATATTTCTTCATTTCGATAAGGTTCATAGGCCCTAGTGTTTATTTCATTTAATACTGGTGACATAGTAAATAAAGTCAAAAATATAGCTATTCCTATTAAGACCTGGTTAGGAGGTGTTTGTTGCAAACCTAAAGCATTTTTAACAAATGAAAGCACTATAATAATTCGTGTAAAGGAAGTCATCATTATTAAAATGGAAGGAAGTAATGTTATAACAGTCAATAGAAATAAAATTTCTAAGGTTTCTACAGAACTTCCGTTAATATCCATATTAATAACTCCGCCGTAGGCTGGACGGATAGTTGCTATCATTATTAACGATATAAAAATTATTAATTTATAATTATATTTTCTCGTCATTGTCGCTTCCTATTTTCCTAAATTTATACTTGTCTAAAATTTTATTAAACTTTAAACTACTTTCATCGTCGGTATCTAAAGGTTGAAAATCATCTAATTCTTTAAGTATATTTATATGCTTTTCAGTAATACTCAGCAGGTAGTAGCTCTTGTGTATTTCTGCAATAGCAATAAATTTATTTTGTCCCAGCATTATTCTATCTAGAATCTTCATATACTTTGATTTAGCTGCCAAAGTAGTTTTAGTGGAAATCCATTTTGTACAAAAATAAGTTAAGAACAAAACTAAGATTATCCCTATAATCGATAGTATAAGTGTGATTATATCTTTAATTACAATCAGCTCCTATCCGATTATACTTTGTACTGTTTTTAAAATTCTTTCTGCTTTAAAAGGTTTAACTATAAAGTCTTTGGCACCATGCCTTATGGCTTCTACAACCATAGATTCTTGTCCCATTGCAGAACACATAACTATTTTAGCATCTGGATCCATTTCCTTTATTTCTTTTAATGCATCTATGCCGTTTTTATTAGGCATAGTTATATCCAACAATACTAAGTCCGGCTTTTCAGCTTTATAAACTTGTACTGCTTGTTCTCCATCAGCAGCCTCTAAAAAATTTTCATAACCATTCTTTTTTAAAGTGTCCTTTATCATCATTCTCATAAATGCAGCATCATCTACTATTAAAATTTTACTTGCCATTTTTTCCTCCGTTATGCCTTTATAATGATTTTACTAATTCATCTTTTTTAATTATTTCAACTATTCTTACTCCGAAATTGTCATTTACAACAACAACTTCTCCTTTGGCAATTAACTTGCCGTTGACTACAACGTCAACTAATGCTCCTGCTTGCTTGTCTAATTCAACTATAGTTCCCGGTCCGAATTCAAGGATTTCTTTTATAGCTTTGCTAGTCTTTCCTATTTCAACAGAGATTGTCAAAGGTACCAACATTATTAAATCTAAGTTAGATTTTTGTACCTGGGTTACTTCTACCTCTTCTTCATTTTCATCAAAAGAAGTAAGTTCCATGGGTTTTACATATACAGGTTTTTGTTCCCTTTTCTTTTGATTTGTTACAGCAGCTTTTGATTGTTTCACAGCTGTAGCTTCTTCATACTGCTGGCTAAATGTTTCTTCTGGTTTAGGAATTTCTAAATTCTTCTGATCACTAACCTCCATATCCATTTCCATACTTGGAATACTTTCAAAACTTTCAATACTTTCGATACTTTCGGTTCCTTTTAAAAAATTTGATACTATTTCTCTTGCTAGGGTAACCGGCATGACATTTATGAATCGACTTTCAATACTTTCTTCCACAAATAATTCGAAACTTACTGCAACTATTACGTCTTCATCTTTGAAGTACTTGTTTTTAAATTCTGTATTGTCGTCAATTTCATAAGCTATAGGTGTAGAAATATTTATTGGTTTTGTTAAAAAGTCTGAAAGAGCTGTAGCTGCAGAACCCATCATTTGATTCATTACTTCGCATATGGCACTAGTATTAATTTCATTCATTTCAAACTCTTCTTCCATAGGTTGACCCATAAGTATTTCAACAATGGTTTTGACATCATCTCTTCTCCATATCATGAGATTAACGCCTTTTAAACCTTCAACATAGTTAATTTCAACCCCTACTGCAGGTTCTAAATTCTTATAATTAAAACCTTTAACATTAGTTACATCAATTTCCGGAACGGTTATTTCAACTCTTTTGCCTAAAAGCTCTGACAGTGACGTAGCAGATGAGCCTAAGCTTATATTCATAACTTCTCCTATTACATCCCGTTCCATATGAGAAAATACATTTTCGTTTAACATAGATAACTCCCTTAGTCCATAGTTTTCTTTATCTTAATTGCACTTTTATTTTTCCTGCTTCCCCACTTACCTTCAAACCATTTTTTGTTTTCAACATTTATGTCTACATTGGAATTTATCTTTTTATCTAATATGATTAAATCTCCTTCTTGCATATTCAGTATATCTTCCAATGTAGCCTGAGCACTACCTAGTATTCCAGTTATAGTTAAGTCAGATGATTTAATAGAATTAATAATTGCTGATTTTTGCTCATTAATATTTTCCTTTGATTTTTTAACTAAGCTTTTGGCTAAAGTATCTACTTTCTTAAATATTTCTTCTACTAGGTCTGTGGGAATGCAGATGGTGATTTTCCCAGACAAATCATTTATGGTTACATTTAGAACAATTACTACCACTGTATCATTATAATTTATAGACTGTATAAACCTGGCATTAGTTTCAACTTTAGCTAAATCTGTTTCTATTGCTAAAGTATTCTCCCAAGTTGGACCCATAAGCTTTACAAGCTCCCTTAGGACATTGCCTAACAATGATAGTTCTATGTCGGTGTAATCCCTTATATTGGCATATTCTTCGCCACTTCCTCCCAATAATCTATCTATTATAACGAAGGATAAAGGTCTTGACACTTCCATTAAAATTTGATTGTCGGAAGTTGTGTCATCAGGATATTTAAGGTCTATAACGCCCATTAAAACATAATCGTCTAAGGCGTTGTTATACTCCTGAAATACAGTTTCTTCCGCCTGTTCTAAGGTTACGTCGCACATCAGTCTCAGCATGGACGTAAGTCTGGACGTAAGTATTCTACAGTAATTTTCGTATATGCCTGTTATAAGTCCTATAGTTTCTTTTGTGATTTTTTTTGGACTTCTAAAATCATATTCCTTTACCCTTTTCTCCGTAGATTCTAATTCTTGTAAACTTACATCACCGGAACTTAAATTATTAAGCAATTCGTCAATTTGGCTTTGTGATAATATTTCTGCCATATTCAATCCTCATTCTGTATATTTTCTTAATCAATATATGTTTGTCTCTGATATTCTGTATTGTCTTCATCGCTATTTATTGTATCTTGGATTATTTTAGTATAGCTTATAGGGTGGCCTTTCCTACTGATATATATTTCGACCCTTCTGTTTTTGGATCTACCTTCTGAGGTACTATTGTCGGCTATGGGGCTGTGCATTCCATATCCTATTGCTAAGTATTTTGCAGGGTCTATAACAGCTTTGTCTTCCAAATATCTTAGAACTACATTGGCCCTATTAGTGGAAAGTGATCTGTCTATATCTGTTGTATCGTGTTCTACTTCAGCAGTATGACCGGCAATTACCACTTCTTCTATGTATTCATCTACTAATACTAACCCCTCAGCTAAAACATCTAATATTTCTCTTCCACTTTGTTCTAATATATCGCTATACCCTCTAAAAGTTACTGAATCGGAAAATCTTATAAATACATATTCTTCACTTTTACTTATTTCTACTTGTTGTTCCATACCTCTTTCATCTATATATTGTTTAAGGAGGGTATACAATTTATCTATTTCTTCTATTTCTTTTTTTATTTCTTCCTCATCTTCAACTATATCAATACCATCTGCTTCTTCCTCTTGGGAAATTATCTGCTGGTATGCTTGCGGATTTAACTCCTTGGAAAAGGAAGCTACTATGGCTGCATATTTTTGTGCATCAATAGTTGACATAGCATATAACATTATAAAAAATGTTAGTAGCAAGGTTACCATATCACTGTAGGTTTCCATCCAACTTGCGCCACCGCCTGTATCTTTTCTTCTTTTTCTTGACATTTTCATCCCTACTTTTTGTTAGTTAGCTTCTTCTTCTAAAGATAGATCTCTTTGGTTTTTCCCCTTCGGCTGCTCCTGCCATAGTCCTTCTTTCTTGATAGGTTATGTATGAATTTAATTTTTCTCTTATATAACGGGGATTTTCTCCTGACTGTATTGACAAAACACCTTCCATTATTAATTCTTTTGCTATCATTTCCTCGTCATGCTTTGCTTTTAATCTATTTGATATAGGAGCACAAATCATATTTGCTAAAACGGAACCGTAAAAGGTAGTAACTAAGGCAACAGACATACCCTTTCCTAAAGCATCAGCCCCTTGACTAGCATCCATATTAGCAAGCATGTTTATCAGACCGATTAATGTTCCCAGCATACCAAAGGATGGACCGAAGGAACCTAAAGTATCAAATACATTCCAAGCAGATGCATGTCTTGCTTCTACACAATCAATTTCATTTTCAATCTGAGTCTTTACTTTGGTAGGCTCAATAGCATCTACAATAAGCATTACACAGTATTTTAGAAATTCATCCTCTAATTCCATTGAATTAACTTTTTCTTCAAGAACTAAGAGTCCTTTTAACCTTGCTTCCTTGGCCAGCTCTTCAATAACATCAATATAATAGTTTAAATCTATTTTTTCTCTCTTCATTAAAACTCTCAAGTTTCGTGGTACATCTTTTAAATATTTAACCGGAACTGACATTATGGTGGCAGCTATAGAACCTCCAAAAGTTATATAAACACTGGGCATATCTACGAAACTTGATAGTACCTGAGAAGTACTTGACCCACTTTGTAATATTCCGAACAGTACTAGTCCAATTCCTGAAAATGCACCTAATAAAAACGATAAATTCATGTAACTCTCCTCTTTACTCAGCAGCAGTAACGCCTTTAATTATTTTCTGATTAAATGTAATGACTTTATTAATGATTTCTTCTTTGGTGTCTCTCACTAAATAGTATTTTCCCGTTGTCAGTGTAATTTTTGTTTCCGGGATAAAATCTATTTTTTCAATTAATGCCGCATTGATTAAAAAAGCCTCTCCATTGATTCCTAATACCTCTATCATAATTCCTCCTCTGGTATGGTACACTTTTTATTTAGCTAGTTAAGGTAGGTCCTTATTTAGTGGGACACACCTACTTATAAAATTATTAATTATATTCACAATTCCATATGAACATAACTAATAATTTTATGGCAAGGGGCGGATTATTTTTATGAGGGGAACATTCCTCGAAAGGTGTTCCCCTTGGGCATTTACCTCTTCAGGTTGACCAGTTCTTCTAGCATTTGGTCTACTACAGATATTATTTTAGTATTAGCTTGGAATCCTCTTTGTGTAATAATCATATCAGAGAATTCATTAGCTAAATCAACGTTTGACATTTCTAGACCGCCGGTTACCAAAGGACCTGTGCCTCCAGCACCTGGGACAAAAGCTTCAGGAATTCCTGCATTATTACCTACCGAGTAGTATGAATCTCCTTCCAAAATTAAGGCGTCCTGGTTAGGAATGTTGTAAACAGGAATCCAAGCTATGGTAACAATAGTATCAGTTGTATCAACAGCTGTTATTGAACCATCGGCATTTATGGTAATATTTCTGTAGTCTTCATAATCTTTTATGCTTATTACATCTGCACTAGTAAAGTCTGTTGGTGTTGTAGTTATATTACCGCTCTGATTATCAAGTCCGATAACTCGGGAACCATTTACATCAACTAAGTTCCCTTCTGAGTCAAAATTCAGTGCCCCAAGGCGGGTATAAAGAGTTTCACCACTGGAATTTTGAACTCTTAAATATCCATCTCCATTTATATATATATCTGTTTGTTTACCTGTAGGTGTATATCCTGAAATTGTATGGATAGTATCTATAGAACCTACTTGGGCGCCGTAACCTACTTGGGAAGCATTAGTTCCTCCTCTGTCTGTATCTGGGGCACCAGGGTTTCTCAGGGTTTGGTAGTAAACATCTCTAAAGGTGGCTCTTTGTGATTTAAAACCGTATGTATTAACGTTGGCAATGTTGTTACCTATTACGTCCATTTTCGTTTGGTGACTTCTCATTCCGGAAACTCCAGAATATAGTGCTTTCATCATAGTATCTTTCTCCTTTTATTCTTAAGCTGTTTAGTTCTTCAATCGTCGGAACCTTAGCCTCCTTAAAAGGACCGGCTATTTTATTACAGCTCCATCAATATTAGTAAAAATATTTTCCTTTAAATCTTCATTATTTACAGCTGTTATAACTTTGTTGCTTTTAGTGTTAATTATAAAAGCTAAATTGTCAACCATTACAAGTACGTTTTTTAGCCCCTTATCCTTTGCTTGCAGGTTGGCTTCCTTGAGCTTTTCTGTAACCTGACTGCTTACATTGATATTTCTTTGGGCAATTCTTTCATTTGCATGTTTAGAAAAAACTACTTCATTTTCAATTTTCTCATTAAGTAATTCTTTAAAGTTGTTTTCCTTTTTTACCTTGTAGTTTGGTTGGACTGAGTTTAAATTGCTAATTTTTCTTATAAAATTTAGGTCTGTCATGACTCACCTGCCTATCTTTTATTTGCAGTCTTATTCTTCAATTGTCTGGCTTTCTCCTTCAAAATCCATGTCTGGATTGTCTTGGTAAAAGTCTTCGCCCATGTTCTTGCTAATATCAGCCTTATTATTTTCTCTGATTGTTGCTAGACTGTTGTCAATATTGTCTATTTTATCTGCTATAGTGCCTAGCATTTCCACTAGAGGATCTTCCTCTTTTTGGGCTTCTTTTATTTCCATTACATTAGAATAGTCGTATTCCATATCATTTACATAGAGCTTTGTTTTTCCACCGTGGATAGTAACTCTTTCAACAAGACCTTCTTGAACTTCTAGCTGGCCTGAATTGTTGTAATGGGCTACTACAACATTTTTCCCTATGAGAGATGTGGCTTGTCCCTGCATTGCCAATTCTGTTAAATCGGTCATAGCTTGTAAGGCTGAAAATTGTGCCATTTGTGCTACAAATTCTGTATTGTCCATAGGATTTAATACATCTTGATTAGATATTTGGGCTACCAGCAAGTTTAAAAAGTCCTGCATGTTCAAAGCTTCGTTGCTGTTTTGAACATTTAAGTCATTGTTTACATTGTGGCTTTTAAAAGCTGAGTTATAAGGATTGATATTCAAAATTACCCTCCTCTATCTTATTGTTTAAGTTTATAAGGTCAGAAAATGTCTCTTTTTTTTCCTTTGGACCCTTGTAATAATTGTTTTGCTGTCGACCTCTCCCATGGTCTAAATTATCTCCCTGGTAAAAATTTTCAGCAATTTGTTGACTGTTCCAATTATTTTGCACCTGTCTTTCTTCTTGGCCATAAGTCTTGACTAAAACTGTTACTTCTTCTGATCTTTTACCTAGCATTTCTTTTAGTTCACCGACACTTGAAGATATTATTTTCTGACTTTCTTCCTTTTGTGCTTCAATTTCTACTGATAACTTGTTGTTTTCAAAAACCATTTTAATACTAACTTTACCTAAACTTTCAGGCTGTAGCTGCATAGTGACAGTTTTGATTTCTGAACCTTCTGACTGCTCTACCATAATAACTATTTTGTCTTTAACTTGAGTCAATACTTGCGATTGAATTTTGTTAGATTCATCACTTATAGTAATTCTATTTTCCCCAAAGGGCAGTTTAGCCAGAGTGCCTATTTCAACTTCAACTTCTGGTTTTTCTTCAGCTTTTTCAACTTGGGTTTTTTCGACTTGAAATTTCTCTACTTGAGCTTTTAAGCTTTCTAAAGTCCTTAGTTTTTCAAAAGCAACTTGTTTTTCCTCTTTTACAGCTACTTGCTTTCCCATAGCTTTATGATCTGCAAAAAGCCTTTGTTTTAATAATTGAGTTTCTTGCTTTGCTTGTGGAAGAAGATTTTCAGTAGGAACTTCTGAAAGCATTTCATATTCCTTTGCTACTATACCCTCTACAGGCCTTCCCTTTATTGATACCCCTTCTGAAGCTATTTCCTCATTAATTATTTCTACTGGCAGACTTGTTGGTCTATAAAAGAAATTTGCTAAATTTTTTAAATTTTCATAATTTTCTTGAGGGTTCTCAATGTCTTCAAAACTTTCTTCTATAATATCTTCAATATCCTCAGTATCTTCAGTAGCTAGTAAGTTACTTACTGTTAAATCACCCGCTATCAAACTACTATCTTCTAACAATTTTCCAGTAAGATTTTCTGTCGCATTTTGCAAGAGAGTTGCAAAGTTATTGCCTAGCTTGATATTTCTGACAATAGGGGGAAGGTCTTGACCTATGGCTACATTTTGTAGGATCTTCAATTTTTCACCTCCTTTCAATCTATTGCCTATTAAATTGCATATTCATTTACTATACTTTTGTTTGAAACGAATTCTTCTATAAATAATTCTTGCTTTCTGTTATATTCTTTTTTGTATTTTTCCAACTCTTTTTCTTTTAGCTTGTCTAAACTTGAAATTTCGATATTCATATTGATTATTTCTTGTCTCTTTGCTGCTATTTTCTTTAGGGTTAATTCTTTTTCTTCTTCCTTTTCTTCAAGTTGTTTTAAAGTGCTGGTCATTAATATTTTATAGTAAGCCATTTGACCAACAGATATAGCCTTAGATGTTTTTTCACTGTATTCATTTTCTATATCTTGGTATTTTTCTTCTATATTTTTAATAGACAATTCGATATTTCTTAATTGAAGATTTAAATTACTAAGTTCAATTTTTAAATTTTCTAAAAGTTGTTCTTTTATCTCTAATACTTTTTGCAATGAGAAAGTAAATTTTTTCATTTCTACCTCGTTTTTATATTATTTCATCCATTAAATCTATAATTTCGTCAAAAGTATATTTTTCATTAATTCCTTGTTTCAAGAAGGAATTTACTTTGTCTATCTTTTTTATTGCTTCATCTAACTTTGGGTTTGTACCCTTTTTGTAAGCCCCTATAGAAATTAAATCATAGTTTGCGTAATATTCTGCTAAAATATCTCTGATTTTTTTAGCCTTTTCATTATGTTCTTCCCCTGCTATATCTGTCATAAGTCTCGATATACTTCCATTAATGTCTATAGCCGGATAATGATTTGAATTTGCTAATTTTCTGGTTAATACTATATGACCATCTACTATACCTCTTACCGTATCTGAAATAGGTTCATTAGTATCATCTCCTTCAACTAATACGGTATAAATACCAGTTATTGAGCCTTGGGCGAAATTTCCACTTCTTTCTAATAGTTTTGGCAGTTCTGCATATATAGAGGGGGTATATCCTCTGGATACGGGAGGTTCTCCCGTTGCCAAGCCTATTTCTCTTTGAGCCATGGCAAATCTGGTAAGAGAGTCCATCATTAAAAGTACGTCTTTTCCTTTGTCTTTAAAATATTCGGCAATAGTAGTTGCAGTTAAAGCGCATTTTACTCTAAGCATTGCCGGTTGGTCTGAAGTTGCAATTACTAATACAGACCTTTTCAGCCCTTCTTCCCCTAAGTCTTTTTCGATAAATTCTCTTACTTCTCTTCCCCTCTCTCCTACTAATGCAATAACATTTATATCTGCTTTTACATTTTTAGCAACCATGCCTAAAAGTGTGCTTTTGCCTACTCCACTTCCTGCGAAAATTCCCATACGTTGTCCTTTTCCAATAGTTAAAAGTCCATCGATAGCCTTTACCCCGAAACTTAATGTTTCATTTATTCTAGGTCTTGACAAAGGATTTATATATTCATTATCAACGTAGCAATATTCATTAGATGTAAATTTTTCTCCATCATCTATAGGCTGACCTGTTGCATCTACTATTCTTCCTATGAGGAAGTCTCCAACAGGTATTTTAAGTTTATTGTTAGTGGAAGTTACAGTATTACCTAAGCCTATACCCTTAATATCTTCATAGGGCATCAAGAGTACTTGCCCGTCGTTGAAACCTACCACTTCTGCGGGAATTGTTTTGCCGGCTACATCTGTATTTATTTGGCAAATCTCTCCGATTTTATACTTGCTACCTGTTGCTTCTACCATCATTCCGGATATTCTTTTTACTTTTCCTATGTATGTACAAAAATCTTCATGTTTTAACATCTGTCGGATGCGCTTAAATTTATCCTTAACCTGCATTTTTATTCAAAACCATTTCTTTAAGATTTTTTAACCGTGTATCTATACTTGTATTAACTATTCCGTCTTCTGTTTCAATAATCGCACTGCCTTTTTCCAATTGTTCTAATGCTTCTATTTTCACATCTTTAGATATTTTTTTAAGTTCATTTGCTAAATCTTTATCCCCTTCAATAGTTGCAATATCACTAGTTGAAAGGTAAATTTTGATCCATTCTACATTGCGGTAATCTTTAATAGCATTGCTGATTATTGATGATACTATATGGTCTTTTGTGTCAACTTCATTTTTTATTATTTTTTCTGCTATTTCTACAGAGAGTTCAATTAATTCATTTTCGTAGTTAGAAATTATTTCTAATTTTTCATTTTCGATTGTTTCTATCATTGCCGCTAATTCTCTGACTTTTTCTTTGTTTTGATTTTCTAATAATTCTGAAATTTCTGTTTGTCCCTTTTGGTATCCTTCTTTGTAACCTTTGCTTTTTCCTATTTCTAAACCTGAATTATATCCCTCTTCATAGCCTCTTTTTTTGAATTGTTCTACTTCAGCCTGGGCTCTTCTTTTGGCACTATTGATAATTTTCATAGCTTCTTCTTCAGCTTCTTTTAATATAATTTCTCGCTGATTATATATTTCGAATAAATCCTCTTTTGGAGTGCTTGTAACTTCTTCCTCTTCAACTGATTTAACTTTGTAGTAGGGTTCCTCCTTATAAACTACATATTCCCCCTTAATAATATTAGACAATAATATCATCCTTTCCGCCTTTTGCTATTACCAATTCTCCTTCTTCCTCGAGGCGCCTTATAACAGATACGATTCTTTGTTGGGCCTCTTCCACATCTCTTAAACGTACATTGTGAGTGTATTCTAATTCAGATCTAATAGTTTCTGCCATTTTGGTGGACATATTGTTAAATAAAATATCAGCAACTTCTTTATTTGAACCTTTAATAGACAATACCAGGTCTTTACTATCAACTTCTCTGAGGAATCTTTGAATACTCATTGGATCTAATGTAACTATATCTTCAAATATGAACATTCTCATTCTAATTTCATCAGATAGTTTGGCATCAGTCTTACTTAGCTCGTCAAATATATATTTTTCATTAGATCTATCCATATTGTTCATAATGTCGGCAACGTAGTTTATACCACCTATTTCTGTAAAATCAACAGATGCAATAGAAAGGAATTTTTTCTCTAACTCTCTTTCCACATATTTAACAACTTCCGGTGAAGTTCTGTCCATTTTTGCAATTCTTTCAACTACGTCTATTCTTTTTTCTTTTGGTAATTCTGCTATAACTGTCGATGCTTGGTCTGCCCTTGCATAGGATAGTATTAAGGCTATAGTTTGAGGATGTTCATTTTGTATAATTGCCAGAAGATTTTTATAGTCAGCCTTCCTTACAAAATCAAAGGATTTTGAACGCAAAGTCTTGGTTACTCTTTCTAAAAGACTGGCTGCTGTCTGTGAGCCGAAGGCCTTTTCTAATACATTCCTTGCGTACTCAAGTCCACCTTCTGTTATAACTTTTTGGGTTAGACATAATTCATAAAAATCTTTTAGAGTTTCCTCCATAGTTTGGGGACTTAAATGTTGTAATCGGGAAATTTCATAAGTTAATTGTTCTATTTCATCTTCTTTAAGGTATTTGTAAATTTTAGCTGCATCCTCAGCACCTAAAGAGATAATTATAGCCGCGGCTTTCTGTTTTCCCGTTAATCTTCCTGACATTTAATCATCTCCTTTTATCCATGTTCTGATAAGCTGTGCCGCAATTTCCGGATTAGCTGTTGTAAATTCTTTAAGCTGTTTTATTATAGCTTGCTCTTGAGTTTCTTGTACTTTTATTCCCTCTTGTATATCTGACCAAGAAAATTCTTCTTCAGGTATAGCCATTGTTACTTGGGAAGCTAATAGTTCCTTTTTCTTCTTTCTTCTATTAAGTAACAGAACTATTATTAGTGATATTAATGCAATTAATACTAATGCAGCTCCACCAAAAATCAGAATGTCTCTTAACTCAATACCTTCCTCGCCAGGCTCCGGTGTAATAACGGGAACAGAAGGTGAATCCGGATCGTAAAATGCCATGTTACTTAAAGCTATATCTTCACTTTCAATACCTACTGAATAAGCTATGAGTTCTCTTACATTGTCTAATTCTTCATCACTCATATTTACTTGGTTAATTACAGCGGCTACAGTAAGTTTTTCTATAGTTCCTGGATTGTGTTCAACTTGTTCTTTAAGTTGGCTTACTAAGTAATTAATGGTATTTGAATCTCTAAAGTATATATTATCTCCATTTACTACTACTCCCGGATATGTAGGTAGTTCAGCATTAGATTCAGCTCCGGGAACTCCGCCGGTAACTTCTCCCTGTCCTGTAATTTCTCTTTCGTCTTGAGTATTGCCGGGTACGCCTAAGTTAGTTTCCTCATCAGGAAGATACTGAAGTATTTCGCTTATTTTTTTATCAAAATTAATAGTGCATTTTGCAGAAACTTGTACGTTTTCAGGGCCATAGATTTTAGATAGAAATTCTGTTACATCTCTTTCAGTTTCTTTTTCAAATTCTTTTTCTATATCAAGTTTTAGTTTTATAGTACTTGTTTGCTGCATTTCATTACTTAGCTTTAAGCTGTTTCCGTCAGTATCAATTATGGCTACATTCTCTTCCTTCAGTCCTTCAACGCTTTTTACTAATAACTGCATTATTCCGTTAGCTTGCGAAGGAGTTAAAGTATATCCATTTTTCAAATTAATCTTAACCGAGGCGGAGGATTCTCTTTTATCTGTTTCCCATGCAAAACTCCTTTGTTCCGGTACATTTATAGTTACTATTGCTTGTTCTACACCTGCAATAGTTTCTATGGAGCCTTGCAATCTTTCTTGTAGTTGGAAAATTTCATATTGTCGTTTTTCATAATCCGTAGTCATAAAATCAATGTTTTCAGTAAAAAGACTATAATTTATTCCAGTTCGAGGATGTCCTGCCTGAGCTAATTGCATTCTTAACATACTTTCTTGTTGCTTAGGTATCAGTATAGTTCCTCCATCTTCATATTTATAATCAACATTGTTTTGTTGGAGCTGTTGCATAACTTCAACGCTTTCAGCTTCATCCATATTACGGAATAGAACAGTATAGTCCTTACGATTAAGTAACAAGGCTATAATTAAAGCAGCTATTAAAAAAGCAGCAAGTCCGCCTATCAATAGTTTTCTTTTTTTGTCGCTTAATTTTCCCCAAAATTCCATTACACTGTTCTGTATATTTTTAAATTGCTCTACCATTTGCAGCTCCTAATATGTATATCTACTAAACTCCCATACGCATTATTTCATTATAAGCATCTAATGCCTTGTTTCTTAACTGTAGAAGAAAATCTAAAGAAATTTGTGCTTTTTCCATATTTATCATTAAATTATGCAAATCATCACTTTCTCCTATAGCCAAGTTGTAAATGTCTTTATCTACTTCTGCTTCTGCATTTTTATAGTTATCGATAGCATTGCTAAATATATCTTTAAATAGGTTTTCCTTCCCTGTGTTTACTTCAGTGGTGTCAGCAGTTTCAATTCCTTTAATAGGCTGAATCGGTTTAATAAACATTTTTACCTCCCTATTTCTAATGCTTTAGTCGCCATTTGTTTTAAAGTATTAAGTGCAGTTATATTTGCCTGGTAAGCTCTGTAAGCTTCCATCATATCAACAGTTTCTTTTAGCGAATCAACATTAGGCATATTTACATATCCATCTTCATCTGCATCAGGATGTTCCGGATTGTATACTTTTTTAAACTCGCTTAGATCTTCTACTATTTCAGCAACTTCTACTCCTCCGGCTTCATAGTCATTTATGTTTCTAAGCACCATATCCCTAAAGCTATTAGCACTTTCAAGGACAACCATTTTTCTTCTATAGGGTCCTCCATCTTCCGTTCGTGTAGTATCAATATTTGCTATATTCTCCGATATTACATCCATCCTTAGCCTTTGTGCTGTAAGGCCAGAGCCACTTATATTCATCGATTGCAAAAAAGACATATCATTCTCCTTAAATTATTTTTTTCCTTCGGAAATTACCGATTTTAATTTTGAAAAATAAGAATTGATTTCACTTATAGTGTACATATATTGGATTTGTGTCTTGGCAAGCTGTAAATTTTCCTTTTCCAAATCTACATTATTGCCGTCTAAACGCATAGATTGATTGTCATTTTCTTTAACTACTATATTACCGGATAAAATTTGTTCTTTAACTTCAGATGTGCTTTTACCCTTAGCATTTTTTATGTTAGATTTTAAAATGTTTTCAAAGTCCACTACTTTGCTTTTATATCCTGGGGTAGTATAGTTGGCTATGTTTTCCATTGTAGTTTGTTGTCTCAACCAAAGACCGTCCAAACTTTTGTTTAATAAATGTAAATTTACATTATTACTTACTTTCATCCTTTATCCCCCTATTAATAAAAAATCAAAATTCTTCATAATAATTCAAAAGGAATATATAGTTTAATAGTCATCATGCAGGCTATAAATATACATTCCTCTCCTAGAATATTAACTACATAAAATGGCAACTGGCAACCATGGAAATAAATCTTTAGACCCTATAGTTTTGTGTCACTACTTTTCAGTAGCTTTACCTTTTTCAATTTATATTTCTTAATATAAGGTATTATAATTGAAATTTCGACAAATTGCAAGGGTGTTTTACAATCTATGACACGAATATTAAATGATGTTTATTAATATATATTCGTGTTCTTTTTTTATAATTATCCTTTTTTTACTATCTTTATTGAATTTCGACCCTAGTATTTTATAGAAATAGTGTTAAAATATAGGTCTTTCAAAAAACAAAAAACAACATTAGATATATGAATAAATATCCATGCTGTTATAAATAATATTTTTAGCACTATAAAAAAACTAATAATTATTAGTTTTGGAAAAAATTTTTCTTAAAAAATTTAAATTTTTGTATTTTTAAATTTGTTTTTTACGTTATTTAGACTTTTTATATTTACTTTTTTAGAAGCCATCTTGTTAAATTCACAAGTTTCCGCTAATTCTTTTCTGGTAATTATTATTTCCTTAGGGGCTTTAATAGCAAGCTGTACTTTATCCTGGGATATGTCCGTAATGATTATTTCAATATCCTCTCCTATTAGTATTGATTCTGATGCTTTTCGCTTTATTACTAACATTAAATACCCTCCTCAGTTGACATAATGCTATACCTGAGTGGATATGAATTTTGTAGTATTACCTGCTTAGCTTTCTTGCTCTTAGGATTAATAGCAATAGGACTTTTTAAATTAACTACTGATTCTTTAATATTTTCTCTAATTATTGCAATTGCTAAGTATTTAAGTGCTGATTCCTCCCTTACCTTAAGTTCATGTAAATCTTCTTCCGTAAGAGAAGGATTATAATTTCTTATAATGGCAAAAGGATCAACTAAGACAAAGGATAGGTCCATATTGTCTAATGATTGAAGAAACATTACCGTATCTTCCGGTTCATCCTTTAGGATTATATAATTTTTATAATCTTCGAAACCATACATACCGCTGGTGAAATTTATAATATCATCTTCTTGAACAGATATTTCACCGAAATCTCTGGTTTTAATTTTTTTTTCTTTATACAAGAGTATCTATCTCCTTATAGTTGGGATTGGCACTAGGTGGAACAAAAATCGGACTACCCTTGTAATTAATTTCTACACGAGGGTATTCTTTTATGATAAATTCTACACTACCGGGAATATAGTTGATTTCAGGTCTTTTTATAGTCCAGTCGAAATTAAGCTTATCTTTTTCAAAGTTCATGAAAATCCCCCCTGTATCCCAGGAAATATCCGGTCTTACTTTAGGGATAAAGCCTAAGTTGAAGTTAACATTACTGAAAATTTTTCTCATGGCAATTTCAGGTATAGGGTTATCCATGTTTTCCAGCATGAAGTTGCCTTCTTTTGCATAGCTGGCAGTTGCCTCATGGGCAGCTTTTATGCCTTTTTGGGAATAATCTTCGACAGATCGCATTGCACTTTTTATCCCAGCAGAATATCTCGTTTCTACTGTATCTATATTAGCTTTAGCAGGCTGGGTTTTTATTTTAAGGCCACCTTTATCCTTACTTAATTTAAGGCTGGCCTTATTACTTTCTATTTCATATTGGGCTTTATTAATTTTAAGTTCAAATGACATGGGAATCGTCTTTATTTCTAAAAGTGGTTCTATCATCTTAGTCACTCCTTATCTCATAAAATCTATAAAGCTGTTCTGAAGTATTTTGTTGCCCATAGATAGAGCAGCATTATATGAATATTCCTGCATTTTAAAATCAATTATTGCTTCTGCCGGATCTACATGTTCTAGGTCTAATATTTTTTTGTTTAAATTAAATTGATTATCTTCATTTCGTACTTTCAGGAAATCCAAATAATTAACTTTAGAACCAATATCGGTTACGTTAACCAATACTTGCTTTTTTTGTTGTTCAAATCTTTCTATATAGGGTGAAATTTCATCTAAAGAAAAATCTTCCTTTAAAAGTTCGTCCTTGATATTTCCTATTAGTGTATGTAGATTGTTTGAAATACCGTCGGTTTCCCCATATCCTATAAATTTTACACCAGACATAGACATATTAAATACAGTATTCTGATTTAAATTTCCATCATTAAAGGTCATACCTAAACCTAGGTCAATATTTATTACTTCATTTTCCAGTTGGCTTAAATCAACTGTTGTCCCGTCACTCTTATGTTCACCTGTAGTAATATCGTATCCTTTAAAATACAATTTACCATCTTCCACCGAAAAGGGGAGTACATCCTTGCTGGTACCGCCGAAAAGGTATCTATCTTCAAACTTTGCATTTAAGGAAGTCAGTATAGAATTTTGAAGGTTTTCTAATTCCTTTGCTATAATTTCTCTATCTTCCTTGCCCATAGTTCCGGTTATACCTTTTAAGTAGGAAGTATAGACTGTTTCTAAATTATTGCTTATTTCCATTAGGGAAGATTCTGCAGCTGTTAAAAAGGACTCTACATCTCGTAGATTGGTATCATACATTTCTGTAGACCTATACTCTCTTCTAAGTTTGTATGCTTTTATGGCAGACACCGGGTCTTCCGAGCCTTTGAAAAACTTTCTTCCTGTATATACCCTTTCATTCAAATAATTCATTTCTTTTGCCGACTTATTTAAGTTTCTTATATATCGGTTAGTCATCATACCGGTTGTTATTCTCATAATTACACTCCCATTCTGTTAATTAATGTATCTAACATTTCATCTAAAGTAGTCATCAACCTTGCTGCAGCATTATAAGATTTACTATATTGAAGTAAGTTTACCCCTTCTTCGTTTAAGTCAACACTAGACATACTGCTTCTGGCATAATCTATGTGGAAGAGGGTTTCCCTATATGTGTCGAAGGATATTTCCGTACTGCTAACCTGAAGGTTTAACTTGGTAGTTGTAAAGGACAGAAATTCCTGGTAAGTTCCTTCAAATAATGCTTTGTTTTCATCTTCATCAGCATAATATGTTTTCGATTCTTGGAAACTATTTATAATTCTTAATATATTGTCTGTTGCTCCGGAATTGTCTCCCTTAGGATTAACTATAGAATTTGTTATGTAGGATTCCGTTGCTTCTGCCCAAGCATCTGTTATTTTAATATTTCCTGCTGTTATTTTACCTGTCTTGTCCTTTGTATCAAACAATGGTCTATCTATCCAATCTGTCACATTTCCATCGCTGTCAAAAGCTGAGGGTATTTGGTTTAAATTATTCATGGTTGTTGCAAATTTTTCAGCTAAGGTATCTAACATACTGCTATAGTATTGAACACCCATTGAATTTTCAAATTCATCAGCTGATGAGGCAAATTCACCTTTTCCATTTAAAAATTTTAAGTATCCATTTATACGGCCACCTTTTATTTGGAAGCTGATGTCCTGATATTCTACATTACCATCACCATCTTTTACTATTTTGCCATCAGCATCTCTTTTAGTCATTTCTATAGAAACTTTATTGCTGTTTGTTGTAACTCTTAATTGATTGAAATTATTTCTATCTATAATTTTTATTGCATTTCCATCACTATCTTTACTGTCCCTTAAACTAATAACTAATTCATCTATAGTTTTTCCTCCACCTATGTCTAGGGGCTCTATATCAACTTCGATATCTAAATAGTTTGAAAGTTCATCTATAAGCATATTTCTTTGGTCATTTAATTCTAAGGCAGGGTTACCGCTTATATTGCTTTCTCTTATTTGTCTATTTAGTTTAGCAATATTTTCAGATAGCTGGTTAACTTTAACAATAGCTCCTGTTTTCAAGTAGCTTAACTGTTGAGCTTCAATAGTTTCTATTTCCTTAGAATAATTGTTAAACATTTGGGTAAGCATTTGAGCAGACGTTCGAACGACACCTTCTAAAACAGGATCTGAAGGGCTGGAAGTAAGAGAATGCAGCTGGGTTATCAGATCAGAGAATTGCGCATCTAAACCGTACATAGTTATCTCGTCGAATACCTCTTCTAAATCTTCCAATGCTTCTAGTTGTATATACTCACTACCTGTTTTTGAAGCTTCCATCCTATATCTTAAATCTAAAAAGACGTCTCTAAACTGACTTACTCCTTTAGCCTCAACACCTTGTCCGATTATTGTACCTGATGTCCCTAATTTCATATTAACTGCATTAATGGACACGGAATTTATGTCGAGCCGCTGTCGGGTATAACCTTCGGTGTTAATATTTGATATATTTTGACCTACAACATCTAACATATATTGATTTACCTTTAGGGCTCCCGTTGCAGTTTTATATCCTATAAAAGTTGATCTTAACATATTTACTCCTACTATATTTTTCGAGAAATTAGCAATCCCTTGTTTTCATCTTTCTCATTAGAATATGTGTTTTCTCTTTCACCTAAATCTTTCATCGCTTTATCAATTTTATTAAGTTGTACTTCTATTACGGTTTTTAATAAACTATTTATTTTCTTTAATTCTTTTACTATAGAGCTAAATTCATCGTACTGTTCCTGGAGTACTTGATTGTTATCTACTAGTGCAATGATTTCTTTTAGGGTTTTTTCCTTCATTCCTATAGAATCTAAATGCTTTTCTCTTTTTTGTTCCAAGCCTCTCATTTTCATGTAGAAAACTTGTTCCTCGGCTACTACTTTATCTAATAATTCTATATCATTTTTTAGTACAGCATCGTATTTTTTATATTCTAAGTCTAAAATTTGTCTGTATAAGTCCGTGCTTTCTTTTAAAACACTAGTTAGGACATCCATAGTCTACCTCTATCTTAACATTTTTTTCACTATTTCTTCCACATCAATAGTATAAGTTTCATTCTTTATTCTTTCTTTTATCCTATTGATTTTATCAATATCTCTTTCATTAATTTTTGAAACTAAATCTTTTTTAATATTACTATCTTGACTGTCTTGGAAATCTTTATTTTTAATTTCTATAACATCATATTTTTTAGTTTTATTTACTTCATCCTTTTTAACAGGCTTGCAATTACCTTGAAAATTTATATAATTATTGATATTTTGAATTCTCATAGCCCACCTCTTTATTCTTATAATAATTTTCGGCTACAACATAGAAAAGTTTAGCTGAACTGCATTATTTATGCATTAGTCATTATTTTTTCTTCATCTAAAATCAAAAGCACATCCTTGTTTCTATGACTTTTTGCTAGACCGGTAACGAACCCATCCTTGTATATTTTTTTTATTTCTTCAGTTTCTTCGTAAGCTGCGATATTTTCCACAGATATAACTTCATCTACTAGAAGACCTATCATTGTATTTTCCTTTTCCAATACAACAACCATTTCCTGAGTTTCCTTGCCTTGGTCTAAGTTAGCTTCAGCTTCTATCTTTAACAATAATTTTAAATTAATTAAAGGAACTACATTTCCTCTTAAATGTATTAAACCTTCCATATAATCGGGTACTTTAGGTACAAAGGTAATATCGTCAGGTTTAATAACTATGGAACTTATAAGCCTACTGTTTACCGTATATAAACTTTCATTAAGCTTAAATATTAGCCAAGGAATTGATTCATTTCTTATATTTTCATGCATTCTTATCCCATCCTTTATAATTCCCTTTAGTCATTTTCGTTGTTTTCTACGTCATCTTGGTCGTTTTCATCATTGTGATCATCTAGGTCATCCAGATCATTGTTATCCTTTCCACCATTGTGGTTATCTTCACCATCTTGCCCGTCAAAATTACCCGCTATAAATTTGACTTCCTTTTCGCTCAGAATTTTGTTCAGGTCCATTAATAGAACTATATTATCATTTAATTTAGCTATGCCAATTATATATCTATTAACGTAATCAGCTCCCATCTTGGGAGGGGTTGATATATCATCACTATGTATGTCTGTAACTTCACTAACTGAATCTACAATAAAGCCCATGTATTGATCATCCATATTCGTTATAATTATACACTGTCTTTCATTGCGTTCCATTTCCTCTTTTTTCAATCTTAATCTAATGTCGATTATGGGGATAATAATTCCTCTTAAATTAATAACACCCTTGGCATAGGCAGGAAACTCCGGAACCTGGGTAACTTCTTGCATTCCTGCAATCTGAACAACGTTGGAAATAGGAATTCCATATAATTGACTTTCAATAAAGAATGTCAAATACTTGTTATATAGAGTATCTTCCTTCTGAGTATCTGTATTTTCTACATATTCATCATAAAAGTTATTTAATCTATCCACGATCCACCTCATAGTTCATTCTTTATATACTATCGTCACTTTTTAGAAAAACATTAGAAAAATTTAAAAAATAAGCTTTAAATTTTCTTATTTACAAATCCACAAGCCTTTAATATAATGATTCTATAAATAGCTACAAGAGTACAAGAATGGGACCTATAAATTCTTAATAAAGGAGGGATGAATTGTGACCAACAGAGAGTTACTGGAAAAAATAGCCTTACAAGTAGGTGCACTGGACGGTAAGTTTGACGAATTATCTAAAAGTGTTGATGGACTATCGAACAATGTAGATGGATTAACTAAACGGGTTGATGGTTTGGATAATAAGTTTGATGGACTGGACAATAAGTTTGACGGTTTATCTAAACGGGTTGACGGTTTGGATAATAAGTTTGATGGACTGGACAATAAGTTTGACGGTTTATCTAAACGGGTTGACG
>JAAYRW010000032.1 GCA_012518555.1 Tissierellia bacterium | reverse complement strand
CTCCTATTATTTATTATATCATGTTCGGAAAAGAAATGTCCTATTTAGTGTAACCTATCCACTTAAATAATGAACACCAGAAGAATATATTTTGTATATGAATAAGGTTTATTGGACAACACATTCAAAACTTATAGATTTATTAGAGTTGATCGAATAACTCGCAATAAGTCACATTCATACAAAATAATAATAAGAGGTAGTAAATCGATGGAAAATCTCGAAAAAGTAGATTTATATCAAAACACAATTAATAAACTTCGACCATTTGTAGGTGAAATGGTAAAACAGGTAAAAGATTTTTACCGTGTTGGATTGACATGGACATCAAATGCACTAAAGGATAATTCTTTGACGATTAGAGTAAGATAATAGAGAAATGAGGATAGATTATGATAAATGACTTAGATTTGAAGTACTTGAGAAGATGTGTTGAGTTGGCTAAAGTTGCATTGGAAAAGGGTGATGAGCCTTTTGGATCGGTCCTTGTATCAGCTAATGGCCATATACTTTTTGAAGATCATAATCATGTTGCTAAGAGAAGGGTTACCGAGCAGATTCTTTCGAGATATAGTACTTAGAATACTAACAGATGAAATGATGCATGCAACTAAATACAATTACATTCTCAGCATAAATGGTTTGAACTCTAATTAAGGCATAAAATCATAATGTTTCAAAAATACTTCATATTAAAACCGTTTTAAAATTTCTACTATAAAACTTTAAACGGTTTTTTCTTGTGATGACAGGCAAGACAGTTTTTAAAGACAAAAATATGTATTCAATTATTATTGTGTTTCTCATGATCGCGATAACGACTACAGGAATATTTATATTTGAAAAGTAAAAAACATTTTCCCTATTTACATGTGGCAAATTATGCTATATTATATATATAAAATGAAATTAGTCTAGACCATTGCAACATATGCTGCAGTGCGGAAATACGGGTCATTAGAATGTATAAGATGAAAACTTATCGAATGATTTTTTTGAGGTTTTGATATGTCTACCAATGAAAAAAAGAAATATAGAATATCCTTCTTAGGTGAATTTATAGATAAGTCTATGGAAGATGAATTTTTAGACGATAATTTAGGCGTTTCATCTAAAACTACATCATATATATCACTTGTTTTTGGTTTCATACTAGGACTATTTCTTTTTAACAGCCTATTTTTTGATGAAAAGTCTCTTTCGTTTTTTAATATTGTATTTATTAGATTGTTATTTATTTTTGTTTCAATAATAGTGTTTTTTATCTTGAAAAAAGTAAAGAAACATAAAAATCTAATTTATATAATAACTTTATATCAGGCAATCATGGTTTTTACCTATCTGTTTACCTTGAAACAATTTGATTCTCTCAATTACTTCAGTTTTATAGGTTTGATGGTCATAACCTTAGCTATTTATCTTCTTCCTAATAAAATCATTTTTTCGCAAATAATTACCATTGTATTTAGCATTTTATTTTTTCTTTATCCTGCACATAAGATAGAAGGCCTTAAAACTAATGACTTTTATAGGATTATTGCATATCAAATTATATTGCTTTTCTATTGCAACATAAATTATTGCTGCATTGAAACAAATAAAAGGAAGAGATTCGTAGCTAATAAAGAGCTTTTGAACTTGTCAGCTAAGGATCCTTTAACTGGTATTTATAATAGGATGAAGTTTGATGATGAAATTAATAGATGGATCAGCTTTTCTGAAAGATATGGTAACTCCTGTTCTTTGATCCTATTTGATATAGATGATTTTAAAGGGATAAATGATAAATATGGTCATTTGATAGGTGATAGCGTAATAATAAAAATAGCCGAAACAATTAATAAATCTATCCGAGATACAGATGTTTTCGCTAGATGGGGTGGAGATGAATTTGTGCTTCTTCTTCCTAATACAGATATTCAGCAAGCTAAAGAAATGGCAGAAAGGATGAGGAAAAGTATTTGCAATAATTCATACGAAGCAGACATAAAAATCACTTGTAGCTTTGGTGTAGCAAATTATGAGAAAAATGATACTAAACAATCCTTATTACGAAAAGCAGATAATTTGCTTTTACATGCTAAGGAAAATGGTAAGAATAGAGTATCAATCAGTTAAATTGTTATCGCAAAGCAAATTATTATACCGACCTCAACAACTAAGATGTTGTTGAGGTCGATTTTTATAGAGCAAAAGTTTCAGTTTGTTCACTCTTAAATTATAAGTTCATTTGATAGAATGTATGTGCTATAATATGAAGGACTGCTGATGACTAAGGAAGTGTCAAGGAAATAGCATTAGATTAGATAAGAATTAAAAGATAAGTATAAAATATTGGAGGTAATAATATGCAGTTAATATCATGGAATATAGATTCATTAAATGCAGCATTAACAGGGAGTTCAGCACGTGCTTTATTATCGCGAAATGTAATAGATACAATAATAGAATATAATCCGGAGATTATTGCCATACAGGAAACAAAGTTACCAAGCAATGGCCCTACAAAGAAACACTTTGAGATTTTAAAGGACAAGTTCTCTGATTATGAAATTGTTTGGAATAGTTCAGTAGAACCTGCACGTAAGGGTTATGCAGGTACCATGTTTTTATATAAAAATTATTTATCACCAAAAGTAACTTATCCGGTAATTGGGGCTCCAGCAACTATGGACGATGAAGGGCGAATTATTACATTAGAATTTGATGATTATTACCTAACGCAGGTTTATACACCCAATGCAGGAGATGGTTTGAATCGTTTAGAGGAGCGTCAAATTTGGGATAAGAAATACGCAGATTACCTAGAAGGCCTGGATAAAGAGAAAGCGGTAATTGCAACTGGTGATTTTAATGTAGCACATAAAGAAATAGACCTGGCTCATCCAGATAGAAACCGCCAATCAGCTGGCTTTACTGATGAAGAACGTCAAGGTTTTACAAACCTATTGTCAAGAGGATTTACAGATACTTTCCGCCATATTCATGGAGATGTGACAGGTATGTATACTTGGTGGGCCCAACGTGCAAAAACAAGCAAAATTAACAATTCTGGCTGGAGAATTGACTATTGGCTAGTGAGTAATCGCCTTGTAGATAGGATAATTAAATCTGAAATGATTGATTCCGGTCCTAGACAAGATCACACGCCAATATTACTGGAGATTGATTTATAATGGAGATGTTGCTACAAATTTAATACATGGGGGTATTTAGGTGGAGGGAAATAAAAAGTGGAATCCAATAAAATCGATAATATTCATTTATTTGGTATGTTATATATTTAGGGCAATTGAATACATGTTCATCCGTACTGATCAAGGCATTTTAGGCGAAGCATTTATACATAAACTAGTAGGCTTACTTGTGTTTGTGTTGGCAATACGAAATTTCTCATTTAGGTTGGTTGAATTAGGTTTTTCAGGCAAATCTGCAGGGAAAAACATACTATATGGATTGATGCTTGGTACTTCTGTGTTCATCTTTGCCTATGGATTAGAGATTTTTATACAGCTTTCAAGGGGTAACGGTCCAACTTTACAACTATATGTAACAAGTTATTCTATTGATGGTAATATAGGTAATCAAACAGGTTTATTTTTTATTTTTATTTGCATAATTGGTAACATTATTAATGTGGCTATGGAAGAAAGTATATTTAGAGGCTTATTCATCAAGCTTGCAGAAACTAAATATTCATTTATTAAATCCATCGTTTTATCTTCTATTCTCTTCGGAGTATGGCATATAGCAGCCCCTGTACGAAATCTGTTGGATGGAGAAATAAGTGCAGCAGGGGCGGTACTGTATGCTATTATGCTTACTTTAACATCGGGGATTGCTGGAGTAAAATTCTGCCTGCTGACTAAAATTACCGGTTCACTATGGATGCCTATGGCAGACCATTTTCTTAATAACACTATCATTAATGTTTTGCATATTGTAACAATCTATGGAGCGGATGAACTTCAGGTAATTCGTATTTCTATTGCGCAGGCAGTTTCTTTTCTTGTTGTTCTCTTTATCTATTGGAAAAGTGGAGCACACCACAAGAACACATTTCGTACTTCTGCACAATCAAATGAATTATAAGCATTTATTAACTATTACGTTTTTTATTTAAATTCTTTATATTGTTGCAACTATCATGGCATGCAAAATAATAGATTTAGGACATGCTATATTATTTCAAAATTTGCAAAAAACCTTCTTTAATCAGAAAATAGAAAAAACGAGCTATTTTTAATAAAGAAAATTATTGATTTGATGATTAAATTTTCAAATATATTATCTTTAAAAAAGGTAAAAATAAGACTAATCTTAGGTATACAATATACAGATTACTATGATACTGGAGAATGGTATGAGATAAGCAAAAAACGTTTTGAAAAAATTGCAGCAGGAAGTGAAAGATATTATCATGTAATGAAAGCTAAAAAAGGTGAAATCATAGGAAGATATTACTCATACTATTGTCCCGGAAATTCAGATTTAAATGAGGCTGATGACCTTATTGCACCATATGATGGCAGATTTGATTTAAATGATTCAAAATATGGTTGGCAACTAACAAGTAAAAATAACAAGGCAGTTCGCTGTGATGTAAAGAAAACAATGGAAGAATATCTATACATAACTACATATCAAGGCGACAATTATGTATTTTACGAATCACAAGCTAATTTTAATATACATGATAAATTAGAAGAAATTGATGAGATTTTATTATGATAAAGAAAAGATGTAATAAGGATGAGAGCACCCAAATGGAAGCGGTTTGGAGGTTTTCTATATAAGGAATTAAATCGTTTTTTGTAACTGTATATAAAAACCCATGGATTACATGAGAGTAATTCATGGGTTTTGTATATGATATTATAAAGTTCTATTTATAGCTGTTAAAATGTTAAGCAAGGCATTTAATGCTACACCCACTATTGCAGCTAGGCTTAAGCCTGTGATTGAAACAGTTTCGTTTATCTTTATACCGATATTTATGCCGGTTATATTTTGGAAGTAGGATTCCCACAATCCTATCACTAGTATTACAACCATCACTATCACATTTACTGCATTGAATTGTACTTTGTTGTTCTTTATTGTTTGTACACCTACAAGAGCGATCATTGAGAATAACATCATGCTTATGCCGCCCATAACTGGGGTAGGTATAGTTCCTAGGAAACCACCAATTTTTGATACGAATCCAAGAATTATTGCAAATACAGCAGCTAATCTTAATATAGATGGGTCATAATTTTTTGTTATAGCTAGAACTCCTGTATTTTCACCATAGGTTGTATTAGCAGGTCCTCCTATAAGACCAGCAAATAATGTAGCAAGACCATCTCCAAGCAGGGTCCTATTTAGTCCAGGATCTTTTATAAAGTCTTGGCCTACAACTTGGCCGTTTGTAGTGATATCACCAACATGCTCCATGAAAACTGCCAGTACGACTGGAGCAAGAACTGCAATAGCAGGTATACTGAACTTTGGAAGTGTAAATGCCGGAATTGCAAGCAGTGGCGCATTCACAAAGGCAGTAGGGTCTACTTGACCTTGGAAGTGTGCTGCTGTATAACCTACAACTACTGCTATTAATATTGAAAGTTGTTTGATAAAGCCTTTGGCAAATAAGTTAATGGAAAGTGCTGTACCGAGAGTTATTATCGCCAGTAAGAAGTTCACACTGGCCATATCAAATGCTACCGGAACAAGGTTTAAGCCTATAACAATTATCATTGGGCCTATTACATGAGATGGAAGGTATTTTTTTATAAAATCCATTCCGATTTTTTTGATTATCAAAGACATTAATAGGTACAAAAGACCTGCAACCACTATACCACCTTGAGCATATGCAAGGTCACCGCCGTGAGCTTCTTTAACAGCAATTATTCCTCCTATAAAAGCAAAGGAAGAACCTAAGAAAACAGGAACCTTTTTCTTTGTTACTGCGTGAAATATAAGAGTACCTAATCCTGCTGACACTAAGGCAACTGATGTATCTAATCCCGTGAGAACAGGCACTAATACTGTTGCACCAAACATTGCAATTAGATGTTGAAGCGCAAGAATCACTTTCTTAAATAAAGCAAACCAATTAGTTGTTTTTGAAGTTTTAACTTCAATCTTATTACTTAACACTTTTTCTAACATAATAAAATCCTCCCAAATTTTTTAGTGTTAGGGAGAAGAGCTTACTCTTTTCCCCTTTTCAGCCTCACCGGACTAATTTAAAGGTGATGTACATAATTAAATTTAAATCAATAAAAAGACTTCTTGAGCCAGCAAGAAGTCACACTTGTCTAATAGATATGTGGAATTTGTAATATTTATCTTGCTAGCCTCACAGGACTCGTTTAAAGATATCAATTAATAGAATACTAGCACACTTTTGAAGAAATTGCAATATGAATTTTTTAAAGACTAACAAAATGACTAACAATTCCTTCAGATTTTCGTTTGACACATTGTACCATGTACCAAACAAAAACGTCCTAGTAACTTAACCTTGATTTTATTTTTCACCTTGAATTGTATCTACAATCATAGCTATAGCTTGATCTCCAGAAACATTACATGCAGTACCGAAGCTATCTTGTGCAATATATAGTGCAATCATTAAGGCAAGCATAGGTTCAGTAAAGCCTAAAACAGATTCTAGAACACCTAAAGCTGCCATTACTGCACCACCTGGTACTCCTGGAGCAGCTACCATGGTTATTCCAAGCATTGCTATGAAGCCAACAAATATACCGAAATCAATAGTAAGTCCATTGAGCATCATTACTGCCATAGCGCAGATGGTCAAAGTAATTGTACTTCCTGATAAATGAACCGTTGCACAAAGAGGTATTACAAATTCTCTTATGCCCTTAGAAATCCCCATTTTTTCAGAACAGTCTACATTTATAGGAATTGTTGCAGCTGAAGATTGTGTTCCAAGGGCAGTCATATAAGCTGTAGTCTGGATTTTTAAACATTTAATCACATTTTTCTTGCTAATTGTACAGCCAACTGAAAATTGAAGTATAATTATTAGTATGTGCATAATAATTACTATTAAAAATACTTTCCAGAAAACTGAAAATACTGTTGCTACTTGCCCAGTATGTGTCATGTTAATGAATACACCTATTATATATATAGGTAGTAAAGGTATAACTATCTTCTCTATTACCATTGAAATTATAGCCTGAAAGTCCTCTGCAGCTTTTCTAAGGGGTGCACTTTGTGTTATTGAAATACCAAGTCCAAGAATAAAAGAAATAAGTAAAGCTGACATTACATCCAATATAGCTGGCATTTCTATTATAAAGAATGGTTCTAATTCTTTCGCCGCTTCAGTAAGGTTACTTGCGGTTTCGGGTATTATTATAGCAGGTAACAAGTTTATCCCAACAAAGTATGCAGAAAATCCAGAAACTAAAGTAAAGGCATAAGCTAATCCAACTGTAATTCCCAATAGTTTACCGGCTCCAGAACCTAGTTCCGCAATACCTGCTGTAACAAAACCGATGATTAATAAAGGGATTACAAAATTTAAAAAGTTACCAAATATGGATGTGAATGTAACAAAAATTTTGTTTAACCATTCTGGTGCAAAGCTACCTAGTATTATTCCGATAATAATACCTATAATTATTTTAGGTATAAGACCTAATTTGAATTTTTTTTGTGTCATATTAATCTCCTTGAATGTCTTCTAAGCGTAAAATAAAATTGTTTATGTACACATATTGAGTACAGGTGCTTTAATTATACGTGCAAGTTCGATTTTAGCATTGATTTATTTAAGTGTCAATATGTAAAAATATTTGGATTTATACCATATCTTTATCTATTTATGCAGAAATATCCCTTAAAGAAAATGGAATAGCTTTATTGCGACATCTTCCTTAAATAGATTATTTTCTCAAACCAATATTCTATTTGAGATTTATCAGGAGAATTTTTTAAATAAACAAAATTAAAGGGATGAATAATATTAAAATTCTGTATTGGAATTTCTTTAAGATATCCTTTAGATATTTCTTTTTTTACGGCTTCTCGGTACATAAAAGTGATGCCAATATTTTGATGACACATTTTTTTAATAGCATTCATATTACCAATTTCAATTATACTTTTGAAATCTTTAATACTAAGATTTTGATTGTACAATGCTTGTTCTAATATATCGCGAGTTCCACTCCCTGGTTCCCGTAGAATAAGATTTTCCTCAAGCAATTCTTCTAAGTCTGTAGTCTTGGATGCGATTTTGTTTTCTGGAGAACAGACACCAATAAATGTTTCATTGGATAGTAGCTTATATTCAAATTGATTATGGTTAAAATGTCCCTCTAACAAAGCGAAGTCTATTTCACCCTGCCAAAGCATTTTATGGAGAACATGAGTATTTTCTACAAACATCGAAATATTAATTTCCGGGTCTTCCTTAAATATCTGACATAAAATAGGAGGAATCGTATATTCTCCAATAGTCAGCGTTGCACCAAAATTCAATGGTTTAACTTGATTTTTAATACGGTGCAATAAGGGCAAAATTCGTTCAGAATTAGCTTTAAGCGTTCTTATATATTCCTGTAATGCCTTACCTTCCTCTGTAAGAGAAAAGTTCTTTCCTTTTCCTGAAATCAATGCCACCTGATAATAGTTCTCTAAAAACTGAATATGCTGTGAAACAGCTGGTTGCGTCATGTTTAATATTTCTGCTGTCTTTGTATAATTACCCGTCTCACATAGTGTAAGGAAAGTCTCTACTCTATAGTCTAACATTTGAAGCCTCCGTATAAATTAAATTTATATTAACGTAAAATATCATAATTTAATTTTATGTTAATAATGTAATATATTCAAGAACATTTATAATTTTTTAATGCCAAAATAGAAAAATGTTGCCGTTAACAAAAATGATAAGAAGTCTGCAAAAGGGGCTGCATAAAGTATTCCCTTAACACCAAAGAACTTTGGGAATATTATGATTGCCGGCATTAATAGAATTAACTGTCTTGTAAGTGATAAGAACATTGCAGATTTTGGTTTTCCTATTGCTTGAAAGAAGTTTGAGCCTACAATTTGAAAGCCCACAAGCGGGAAAGCAAGAAACCATGCAAAAATTCCAGAACGTCCAAACTCTATTAGTTGAGGATCTCTGTTAAACATTGATATTAACTGTACAGGGAATAACCTTGTAATTATAAATCCAAAAACAACAATTAATGTAGCCACTTTTAAGGCTAATTTTATAGTTTTTTTAACCCTGTCAGTTTTTTGTGCTCCGTAGTTAAAACTTATAATAGGCTGAGCGCCTTGATTTAAACCTATAATTGGCATTAATAGGAGGGTTTGGATGCTATTAATAACCCCCATTCCTGAAACGGCTATATCTCCACCATAGAAAAATAAGCTTTTGTTTAGGGTTGCGTTTAAAAGGCTTGATGCTAATTGCAGAGAAAATCCCGGAAGTCCCAAAGCGGTAATTTTACTAACTAAATTTAGCTTAAGTTTCATATATTTAATTTTTAATTTATTTTTGCTTTTTTTACCCTTAAAATATGAAGTAACCCATAAGAATGAAAAGAATTGTGAAATGATAGTTGCCCAGGCAGCTCCCGCCATACCCATTTTAAAACCATAAATAAATATAGGGTCTAAAATAATATTAGTTCCAGCTCCTAAAAACATTGTATACATAGCCAATTTTGGATTACCGTCGGCACGTATAAAGTGGTTCATCCCAATACTTACAATATGAAAAGGCGCACCAAAAGTAATTATTCTCATATATTCCATAGATAAGGGAAGAACCTTTTCGCTGGCACCAAAGAAAATTAATATAGTTTGTAAGTTTATATGTACAACTATCATGAAAAAAATTCCAACTAAAATGAGTAAGGAAAAAGTATTGCCTAAAAAACTTTCAGCCTCTTCATACTTTTTTCTTCCTAAATTCATTGAGAAGTTAGTAGCTCCTCCCACTCCAAACAAAACACCTAAGGCCAAGAATATAATCATAATAGGGAAAGCTATTGTGATCCCTGCTATTCCATCAGCACCAAGTTCTGGACTGTTTCCTATATAAATTCTATCAATAACGTTATACAAGGCATTTACCATCATACCTGTAATAGCCGGTACTGAAAATCTTAACAAAAGTTTTGAAACTTTTTCCTCTCCCAATGGATTAGTATAGTGCAATTTTATCCTCCGTTTATGTAAATAATAATGACATTATACTATAATATCTGACATATTCAAATAAATAAACACTTATAAAAGGATTTTTGAATCTTTTAGTATAGATTCAGGGCATTCAGGGCTTTGTTCTTTTGAAGTTAGAATATTTTCCTAATATTGACCTAAGTCAAATACTTTTATAAAAGGCCATGCTAAAGTATATTCACAAGGTTAAGACAAAAAGAAATTAAAAAAGATTTCAAAAATAAATTAAAAATTTTCAAATTTTGACTTAAGTCAAGGTTTAATTGTTGGGAAAGAGGTATCATATAATCATAGTAAGGATTTAAAAGAAATGAAATTAAATTATTAAAATTAAAAGGAGAGATGATAATGAAAAAGTTTAATGAGGTAGTAGAAAAGAATTTAGGAACATTAGAACAATATGTACCAGTAGTAGCAAGAGTTCATGGTGGAAGT
Source organism: Tissierellia bacterium (assembly GCA_012518555.1). Taxonomy (GTDB): domain Bacteria; phylum Bacillota; class Clostridia; order Tissierellales; family Sedimentibacteraceae; genus Sedimentibacter. The sequence goes on along the minus strand of JAAYRW010000032.1, from coordinate 19,452 downwards.
CACCCGGAATTTCATGATGTAAAAAAAATATTTGAACAAGTAAGTGTGAAAATTAAGAATGCAGGAGCAAGTAAACCAGATTTAGATAATGAATTCAAAGAATTACGTCAAATCACAGATAACTATAGTGTACCAGGTGATGTATGTGAAAGTTATGAAGCAGTATACAATATGCTAAAGGAAATAGATAAGGCATACCAAGAATAAATATAAAAAGGATATTTTCAGGAGGGGTAAGAATGCAAAGGCATATTTTAAAAAGCAAAAATAAAATTGCATTGATAAGTGGTATCTTAATAGCCGTTGCCTTTCTAAGCAAATGGATAACAGGGAATACGAATGTATTTGTCTGGTCACTGGTAGTAGCTTCAATCTTAGGTCTAGCGCCAATAGCCATTCAAGCATATCAAGCCTTAAGAGTAAAAGTAGTAAGTATAGATGTACTAGTAACAATAGCAGTATTAGGAGCATTTGTCATACAAAACTTTGAAGAGTCAGCAATAGTAACATTCCTCTTCCTATTTGGAGCTTATTTAGAGCAACGAACACTAAATCAAACACGTTCAGCAATAAAAGAACTAACGGAAATGGCACCAGAAAGTGCATTAAAGCAAATGGAAAATGGAGAATTTGAAGAAGTTGAAGTAGATGATGTAGATGTAGGAGATGTTTTATTAGTAAAAACAGGGGCAAAAGTCCCAGTAGATGGAACAGTTTTAACTGGGGAAGGCAGTATCAATGAAGCAAGTATAACGGGGGAATCAATACCTGTAAGTAAAGAAAAAGGATCAAATGTATTTGCAGGAACAATTTTAGATAATGGAACAATTCAAATTCTAGCAGACCGGGTAGGAGAAGATACGACTTTTGGTAAAATTATAGAACTAGTAGAAGAAGCTCAAGATTCAAAATCAGAAGCAGAAAGATTTATAGATAGATTCTCAAAATGGTACACACCGGCAGTTTTAGTATTAGCCTTTATAGTATGGATTTTTTCAAAAGATATAGAACTAGCAATCACAATACTGGTACTAGGTTGTCCAGGTGCATTAGTAATAGGAGTACCAGTATCAAACGTAGCAGGAATAGGAAATGGAGCACGTCATGGAGTTCTACTAAAAGGTAGTGAAGTAATAAGTGATTTCAGTAAATTAGACACAATGGTATTTGATAAAACAGGTACCCTAACAGTAGGAAACCCATCAGTAGCAGAAAAAATATACTATGGAGAAAATATAGAAGAAACACTAGGATATTTAGCAAGTATAGAAAGAGAATCAGACCATCCATTAGCCAAAGCAGTATTAGAAGAAATAGGAGAAACGGTATTTTCACCAGTTACAGATACAGAAGTAATAAAGGGCGGAGGAATAGTAGCAAGAGTAAATAATCACAGAATAGCAGTAGGAAATGTAGCCTTAATGGAAAAAGAAAATGTTCAATTAAACGAAAAGGCAAAAGAAGACATAGAAGGTTTAGAAAAGGCTGGAAACTCATTGGTTATAACATCAGTAGATGGAGAACTAAAAGTACTAATGGGAGTAAAAGACCAAATCCGTCCAGGAGTAAAAGAAGATCTGCAAAGACTAAAGAAATTAGGAGTAAAAAACCTAGTAATGCTTTCAGGAGACAATCAAGGAACAGTAGACCTAGTAAGTAAAGAACTGGGCTTAACTGAGGCTCATGGCAATATGTTACCAGAGCATAAATCTGAATATGTGAAAATGTTAATAGAAGAAAAAGGTCAGATTGTAGCATTCGTAGGAGACGGGGTAAATGATAGCCCATCATTAGCCTTAGCAAATATAGGAATAGCAATGGGTAGTGGAACTGACGTAGCTATAGAAACATCAGATGTAGTACTAATGAATTCAGATTTCAGTCGTTTACCACATGCATTAGGACTAGTAAAAGCTACGGCGAGAAACATGGTAGAAAACATCTTTATAGCAGTAGGGGTAGTATTAGTTTTATTAGCAAGTGTATTATTTAGTGAATGGATGAATATGTCCATAGGAATGTTAGTACACGAAGCAAGTATATTGGTAGTTATCTTAAATGGTATGAGATTATTAAAATATAAACTAAGATAGAAAGATCAGAATAATTGATCTAGGTCAAAGTTTTAATAAAGGAAATATGGTAATATTATATTAGAAGGTAGCTAATCTAATAAATAATAATTAATAGGAGGAAATTAAATTATGAAATCAGCAACAATTCAATTAGAAACTTTAACATGTCCATCATGTATGCAAAAGATCGAAGGTGCATTAAAAGGCTTAGACGGTATAGACCAAGACACAGCAAAAGTATCATTTAATTCAAGTAAAGTAAAACTAGATTTTGACGAAGACAGGGTATCAATTGAAGAAATAGAAAATGCAATTAAAAAATTAGGTTACGATGTATTAAAAACCAGAGTAAAATAAATAACAGAGCCATTGGGTGTTTAGCCGACACTCCTCGATGGCTTTTTTTTGGGTAGTGTGAAAATACAAATATATTTTAGATACAGTATTCGACAAGTCGAAATGTCGAATACTGTTTACTTTAACTGGGAAATCAAGGCTTTTTTTGGTTTGCCAAAACAATATCTGATATCTACTTAATCTTTATTAGCGACCAAGCGGTTTGCATATGAGAATATATATTGTTTCTCATATTTATCAGAGCCACATATCTCATGACACTTTATGGAAATAAATATTATGATTCCCGGAATTAAGAGTTTGTTCATTGTAACTCCTGCTAGTCCGCCAATAATAAATGAAGTCCTGCTTATAACAGTATCTGGGAAAAGAATTAAAACCGTATCGGTCATTGCTCCTACCAGGCTGGACACTGCAACACCTGCTAAAATAATTGTCATTCTGGATGCCCCTGTTTTTCTTGCCACCAAGTATACTGTTATGGTAGCTAAAAATGCACCTGAAAAGGCAGCTAAGGGCATGATGCTAAAATTCGCAGGGAAAAAGACTGTAGCTAAAGCAGTAAACAGACCAGCTCCTGAATTTACTCCTAGTTAATAATTTTATATTCCGACGTTAACTGACCATCCTTAGATAGGGCTTTAAATATATGGGATATTTCGATACTGGAAGAACCGACACATATACTTGTAAAAATAAGTACTACTAAATAATATTAATAGAAAGGCTATAACAAAAAAATTATAGGCCTTATTATTAATTGAAGATTTCCGGATAGATAATTTCTGCAAGATATCTATAGCTTTCACCCCATTTTGCATTTGGTTTATAGTGGAATAATTCTTTCGGCAACATAATATATCTATCATTTTTTACAGCTGATAAACTCTTCCAAGCAGGATTTGTTTCTATGCCATTTTTTAGCCCATCTATTGCTTTTTGTTCATCTCCCATAGTAGTTACAAATATGAAGTCAGGGTCTTCTTCAATAATCTCTTCAATGCTTAAATCTTCCAATAGTGATGGATGCTGAGCTGCAATGTTGACAGTGTCTAAATTTTTTAAGATTGTGCAAGTCACATTGTCATCTTTCTTAGCTTTTGCTCCGCTTGAAAAAGCACGAATAAATAAAACTTTATGCTTTTTATCTTTGTTTTCTATTTTTGATAATATATCTTCAATTTCCTTCTGAATTAAAAGCCCATTTTTTTCATATAGATCTTTTCTAGCTGTTATATCAGTACAAATCTTTAGCATCTTTAAATAATCTTCAAACTCTTCCACTTTAAAAAAAGCGTGATTTATATTTGATTGTTTTAATGTTTCTGCAATTTTAATTTGATTGTCAACATCAGGAGTTAGTATTACAAAATCGGGATCTAGGGATAGTATTTCTTCTAAATTAGGGTCCTTTATAGTACCTACAACTCGCATGTCATTTGTTATTTCCATGCGGCCTTCTCTTTCAACATCATCCGTAACACCTACTAAACTTCCACCTGCTAAAGCCCAAGTTTCTGAATAGGATCCCACCAAAGATACTACTCTTTCAGGTTTTTTTCTAAAACAACCTCTACACCCAATGCATCTATAAATGTGTAATGATTTTCTTCAGCAGCTTGTTCTATATTTATCTCTTCCTCATTGATTATTTCTTTACTGCAAGCTACTGTGATTAGTGCTAGTGTTATTGCCAATAAAAGAAACAGATGTTATATTATTGTTAATTAATAGGCATATATGCTGCTAGAAAAGTAACCACTAAACAAAAGCGTGAAATTGGGATAGTACATAAGTGATAATATGTTTAATGAATTAATAGCAAAGTATAATATAAAGATTGTAAAAAGAGGAGAACAAACATGGCAAATTTAAAAGTTACACCTGCAGAGGAGAAAGCTGTAAAGGCAATTGGTTTTTTAAGAAATAAGGGTACAGATAATTTTTCTGCTCGAATTATTACTGTTAATGGAAAGATTACAGCGGCTCAACAAAAAATCATAGGAGAAGCAGCGGAAAAGTTTGGAAATGGAATTGTAACATTTACAAGTAGATTGACAGTTGAAGTACCTGGTATACTCTATGAGAAAATTACTGAATTTCAAGAATTTATCGCTAAAGAAGGTTTAGTTACAGGAGGTACAGGACCAAAAGTTCGTCCAATAGTATCTTGCAAAGGTTCAGTTTGTCATCATGGTTTAATTGATACCTTTGATGTGTCAGAAGATATACACAATATATTTTATAATGGCTATGCAACAGTAAAATTACCCCATAAATTTAAAATTGGTGTAGGTGGATGCCCAAATAACTGCATCAAACCTTCGTTAAATGACCTTGGTATAATAGGGCAAATGGAACCAAATTATAATGAAGAACTTTGCAAGGGATGTAGGAAATGCCCTATAGAAAACAGCTGTCCTATGGGTGCAGCAAAAGTCGTTGATGGTAAACTAACAATCGGTGACCAATGCAAAAAATGTGGAAAATGTATTGGAAGATGTAATTTTGATTCTATTCCAGATGGGAAGCGAGGATATAAAGTGTTTATTGGAGGAATGTGGGGTAAACGAGTAAACCCAGGAGTGGCTATAAACAAAATCTTTAAAACTAAGGAAGAAGTATATGAAGTTATTGAAAAAATGATTCTTCTTTATAGGGAACAAGGTCAAACTGGAGAAAGAGTTGCACAAACAGTTAATAGAATTGGATTTGAAAATGTTGAAGAACAATTGTTATCTAATGAAATACTTGATAGAAAACAACAAATATTAGAAGCTAAACTTCATTTGACAGGCCAAGCTAGCTGTTAATGGGAGGGACAAGACTATAGGTTTTGTCCCTTTATTAATCAGCAAATTTGACCGGGCGGTCTATTTGTGATAAGATAGGAATGTTGACCAGGTGGTCTAAAATGTATAGAGGGGTGGAGAAGATGGATCGAGAAGAAAAATATATATTAAGGAGACAAGAGATTATCAATAGCGCTATAGATGAATTTGGGATAAATAGCTATGTAGAAGCATCCTTAAATGCTATCTGCAGGAATGGCAATATATCAAAAGGAACTATTTATCATTATTTTAAAGACAAAGATGATCTATATCTGGTTTGTGTTACTGAATGTTTTAATAGCTTAACTAACTTTCTTAATAGTGAAAAGATAAGCTTTAATAAGGCTGAACAAGCTATTGAGAAGTATCTTGATTTACGTCATCAATTTTTTAAAGAGAATCCTAAGTTTAGTAATATATTTACAAATGCTTTACTGCGGCCACCTAAGCACTTGCTAGAACAAATAAAGGAAATAAAGACTGGACTGGATAAATTCAACATCAATTTTTTTGAGCAGGTTCTTAGAAATACCAATCTTAAAAGTGATGTTAGTCACGAAGAAGCAATTGAATATTTCCTTATATTTCAAGAATCATTTAATTATTACTTTCAAAATAAAGCTTATGGTGACTTTAGGAATTTATTCGAAGAACATGAGCTTAAACTAAGGAAGTTATTAAAAATTATGCTTTATGGTATGGTGAAGGAGGAAACAGAATAATGAATTTACTAATACTAAGGCTTCTTATAGGAGCTTTTATTGCGTTTTTAGTAGGGAAGCTTGTATCAAAGATAAGGCTCCCTGCTATTTTAGGATGGCTTTTAACAGGTATGATTTTAGGACCTCATGCAGTAGGTATAATAAATGATAGATTGTTAACTGCTAACTGGTATCACATAATTTTAAGTATTTTTGAGTGTATTATGGGTCTTATGATAGGTACTGAACTTGTATTGAAAGAGCTTAAACGAACGGGGAAGCAAATTATAATAACAACTATTTTTCAATCCCTTACGACCTTTTTTGTGGTAGCTTTGCTTTTTGGAACAATCTTCTATTTAACTAATATACCACTCTATCTGGCACTTATTTTTGGAGGAATTGCACTTGCAACAGCCCCTGCACCGGCTTTATCTGTAGTTAATGAATTTAAAGCAGAAGGTCCGGTAACGAGGACCTTAATTCCAATGGCAGCCCTTGATGATATTGTTGCAATCATTGTGTTTTTCAGCATTACTAGTTTTATTTCAGCTGCTAATGCAGAAAAATCAACACCACTATATGTGACATTGGCTATAATGATATTATTACCAATTGCTATTGGTATAGCAGTCGGCTTTGTCGGTGGAATTATCTTAAAGAAAGAGCGTCTTGGAAATACAAGCTTAATAATTACGCTTCTACTTATATTGCTGGCTTCAAGTGTAGGCTTTGTATTTAACAATTTGATTTTAGCAGAGCCAGTTATAAATTTTATGTTAATAGGTATGGCTTTCTCCGCAACTTTTGCTAATATGGTATCTGAAGAAAGATTGTCAGAACTAAGGAATGCTTTCAATCCAATTATTGAATTTTCTTTGATGATTGTTATCTTAAATCTTGGAGCACCGCTTGATTACCAATTAATTTTAGGTGCAGGAATATTTACGGCAGTATACATTATATCAAGGGCAATAGGCAAATATACAGGGGCATTTTTAGGAGCGAAAATGACAGCTTTGCCAAAAACTGTGGAGAGGTATTTAGGGCTTACACTACTACCTCATTCAGGTGTTTCACTTGTTTTCACAGGCATTGCGGCTACAACATTAAATACTTTTGATCCCGCTTCTGCAGCTATACTCCAAGGAACAATTGCAGCTGCCGCTGTAATAAATGAGATTATAGCAGTTATTATAGCTAAAAAGGCTTTCGAGTGGGCTGGAGAATTAGAGAAACAGACACAAATAAATCTTCCATCGGACTTAAGTATAAATTCAAATTGATGATTTGATGATTCAATTTTTTGTTTTAGAGTTTTGCTAAATTGTGTGTAAGATTATAATAATTATTGTAAACTAATGCAAAAAAGCTTATAATACAGTGAGAAAGAAGTATTTCTATTAATAAATACTCAACTAAAAGGTGATAAAATAAGATAAGAAATATAAATCACTTTACGATAATAAAATAAGGGGACAATTAAATGCAAGCAAAACTTAAAATTATACTTTCAATGGTGGTTTTTGGAACGATTTCAATTTTTGTAAAAAATATCACGCTATCCTCTGGAGAAATTGCACTTTTCAGAGCTTTAACAGCAGCGGTGGTGATTATCCTATACAAACTAATAAGCGGAAAAAAGACTTCATTTTCAGACATTAAAAAAGACCTAGCTGCACTTTTTGTTTCAGGCGTGGCTATGGGGATTAACTGGATATTCCTTTTTCAGGCATATAAGTATACAACAGTTTCAATTGCAACATTAAGCTATTATTTTGCACCTGTAATTGTTATAGCAGCATCCCCAATTTTGTTCAAAGAAAAGCTGACCATTAAACAAATAGTGTGCTTTCTTATGGCAACAGTGGGATTGGTTATGGTAATAGCTGCCAGTGGTATGGAAAAACATGAAAGCAACATTATTGGTATAGCTTTTGGTCTGGGGGCAGCAGTGCTTTACGCAACTGTTGTTTTATTTAATAAATTTATTAAAAATGTTACTGGTATTGACAAAACTTTGATACAATTTTTCGCAGCAATAATTGTCCTTACTCCATATGTTCTGGCAACGACAGGCATACAAGTAGGTAGTTTAAGCAATACTGGAATAATAAATCTTCTTATACTTGGTACTGTTCATACTGGAATATGTTATTGTCTGTACTTTTCATCGCTTAATGACTTGAAAGGTCAGGAGGCATCGATTTTAAGCTATATTGACCCCCTGGTTGCAATTATTGTTTCAGTAACTATTTTGGGTGAACCAATACTACCCATACAAGTTATAGGTGGAATTATGATATTAGCTTTCACCCTTCTGAATGAAATTGAAGTAAAAGCTATAAGTTTTCATGGCCTTGCTAACAAGGAAAGTAGCGCAGCTAATATAGATGAAGATTAGGATTAGAAGAAAGTTGTTAAAAACTTGATATTGTGGTCTTAAAAGGGTTATAGTATAAGTAAATAATAAATTAATTAAAGGAGGTTTTAAAATTGATTGTAGGTATTGATATGGGTGGTACTAATATAGATGGTGTTATCATAGAAGACGGAAGAATCGTTAAAAGCATTAAGAAACCCACAGATAGAGATAATCCATTTGCTGCCATTTACTCAACCCTTAAAGAGCTTTTAGTAGACTGTGACAAATCAAAAATTGAACGGATAAATTTGAGTACTACTGTATCAACCAATGCTATCGTTGAAAATAAGACGGCCCCGGTAGGAATGATCATCCAATCAGGACCCGGAATGACTTATGATCATTTAGCTTGTGGACAAGAAAATGCTTTTATAAAAGGGTATATAGACCACAGGGGTAATGTAGTTGAAGAATTAGATATATCTGAAATAGAAGATATGGCTGAAAAATTTACGAAAGAAGGAATAAAAGCATGTGGAATTGTTACTAAGTTTTCTACTAGAAATCCACAACAGGAAATTTATATAAGGGATATTTTAGGAGATAGATTCAATACTGTTACCATGGGACATACTATGTCGGGTAAACTAAATTTTCCTCGAAGAGTATATACTTCTTATTTGAATTGTGCAGTACATAGTACATTTAATGATTTTGCAGTAAATATTAAAAGAGCTTTAGAGAAAGAAGGAATAGATGCACCAATATTTATATTGAAGGCAGACGGTGGAACAATGACAATAAATTCAGCTGAGGAAAAACCAGTGGAAACAATATTGTCGGGTCCTGCTGCTAGCTTCATGGGAATTAATGCTTTACTTCCTAGCGATAAAGATGCAATCCTTCTAGATATTGGTGGAACTACTACAGATATATTTTTCCTTGCTGATGGAATTCCTCTATTTGAACCCCTAGGCATTAAAATTAGAGAATACAATACATTAGTAAGATCTATATACAGTCTATCTGTAGGTTTGGGCGGTGACAGTAGCATAGATATAATAGATAGTAATATTTCAATTGGTCCTAAGAGAGAAGGAAAACCCTATGCATTTGGAGGACCAAAACCTACGCCTACTGATGCCATGATTACATTAGAATTAATATCATATAATGAAAAGCACAAAGATAGAGCTAATGAATCCATGGCTGAATTAGGGGAAAAATTAGATTTATCAGTAGAAGAAACTGCAAACTTAATTTTAGAAACTATGGGTAAAATGATTAAAGATAAAGTTGATGAATTGTTAGAGGAGATTAATAGTCATCCTGTTTACACAATAAAAGAATTGCTATATGGTAAAAAACTTGAACCAAAACTGATTAATGTAATAGGGGGGCCAGCAAAGATATTAGCTCCTATACTTGAGAAAACATTGGATTTACCATGTAATTACCCGAGTAACTATTTAGTAGCAAATGCAGTAGGAGCTGCCTTGGCACGACCTACTATGGAAATAACAATGCATGTAGACACATCAAAGAAAGTACTTTCTGTTCCCGAACTAGAACTTTACGAAAAGGTTAGCTCTAGATTTAATTTGGAAATGGCAAAGGAAAAAGCTTTATCTTTAGTTAGAGAAAATGCTAAGTCCATAGGAATTACATCTGGTAATGTAGATGCAGAAATAACGGAGGAAAGTAGCTTTAACATGGTAAAAGGTTTTTACACATCTGGTAAGGATATTAGGGTCAAGGCACAGATAAAACCAGGTCTTATAGAAGAATTAAGAGGTGATATTAATGCTTAAAGCTAAAAATAAATTAGGATTAGTATTTTTTCCTGCTTTTGATTGGGCAATTAGCTCAACCCATCCTGAGAGGGAGGAACGACTTTTATATACTCAAGATCAACTTTTTGAAGAAGGAATCGGAGATGTTGAAGGAATAGAATTCTTCAATCCAGCTATAGCTAATGAGAAAGACATTAAAAGGGTGCATTTCTGTGTACCAGATGTAAAATCAAGAGTTACCCAGTCTCATCTAATATCAGCAGGTGGAGTGATTAAAAGTCTCCAAATGGTCATGGATAAGAAGGTGGATAAATCTTTTGCTCTTACTCGCCCTCCCGGACATCATGCTCAAAGAGTTGTCTACGGTGATAGAGGATTTTGCATAGTTAACATGGAAGCAGTGGCAATTGAAAAAATTAGACAGGAATATGGTAACCTTCGTGTAGCAATTATAGATACAGATTGCCATCATGGCGATGGTACCCAAGACATCTATTGGAACGATAAGGATACATTGCTTATATCCTTTCATCAAGATGGTAGAACTCTTTATCCAGGAACTGGATCTATAGATGAGTTTGGAGGACCAGGAGGATATGGATATAATATCAATATACCTTTACCTCCAGGAACAGGGGAGGAAGGGTTCTTGTATGTCTTGGACAATATAGTAATGCCAATACTTGACGATTATAAACCTGATTTAATAATCAACTCTGCCGGTCAAGATAACCATTATACTGACCCATTGACAAATATGAACTTTACAGCTCAAGGCTATGCAGTGCTTAACCATAGATTAAACCCAGATGTTGCCGTGCTTGAAGGGGGATATTCAATAGAAGGGGCATTGCCCTATGTTAACCTAGGTATTATACTAGCAATGGCGGGAATGGATTATTCAAAGGTACATGAGCCGGATTATGATAGGGAGAAACTAAAACAATCAAAAGATATTACGGAATATATAAAGAAAATATCAAATAATGTATATAGCCGCTGGGAAAATAGAGAAAATTTATATATTAAAGATATAAAGGGAATGGAATATATTCAGGAGCAGAGGCAAGTCTATTACGATACAGATGGAATCATGGAAAGCCAAGTTCAAAATTTTAAAGTTTGTAAGAAGTGTTCTGGAGTTAATACCATTGATTCTAGAAGTGATAGAAGACATCATATTTTTGCCATAACCATACCAAGAGATGCTTGTTCTAGTTGTATAGATGAAGGATATAAGCTATATAAAAATACAGCAAACAAATATACAAATGTATATTTACAAGATAGGCTAAACGATGAATTTTTAGCTAAATAAGCTAGTTGTTACTTTGCTGGAATAGTAACACTGCTGGTGAAAGAGTAAAACGAGGAGGCTTGTAATGACAAAACATAAGATTTATTCTATGAGTGTGGCAAAGGGAAAGGCTATGGAGAAAATTTTGCGTAAATAGCCATAGATGCTAGGTGGGGACGATTATTGAGATTAAGTCCCCATGTAAATATTAAGGGTAAATAATATGTCGGGGGACTTTTCACTTTTAGTCGATGATAATTAACATATAGCTTGAAAAAAAGTATACGTATGTTATAATAGACATATGTTGTAAACTGCTTGCTGGTTAAGTTTAATATTAATTAATGTTTTAGTATGATTTGTGAATTTTTTTATCCTTTGTCTATAATATTCTTATAGAATAATAATATAATGGAGGGTTTTAAATGAAAAAGGTTGTTAAAAGTTTTGTTATTTTTGCAATGATTTTAGCGCTGGCAGCTTGCGCAAGTCAAGAAACTATTAATATTAAGGAGATCCCGACAGCTGAAGTAGATGAAACAAGTATGTTCGGTGTGGACAAAAACATCAATATTGAAAACATCGATGAGTGGGTAGGAAGAGATGATGCGGCTTACATAGATGTGAGAATGCTTGTTGACCCTGGTGATTATGGAGCCATAGGAGGGGATCCTGTATTATCAGGAACTATAGAGGGTTTTGAAGTTGTTCCATATCCTTACTTGGCAAATTTGACGGGTTTACCTGAGCCAGTTTCTGCTACACAATATAGTGGCCCTACCTTGTTTACTGTTAGCTGGGATGAAGATGGTAATATAGATACAGTAGTTCCTAACTTTAGAGAATCTGAGATGATTATTAATGATTTATTCCCTCAAGATAAGCCTATTTTCCTCTTGTGTGGTGGAGGCGGATATGCCGGTTTTACAAGAGCCTTATTAATTGAATTAGGCTATAATCCTGATTTATTATTCAATATAGGCGGATTTTGGGGTTACAAGGGAGATAAAACAGTTCATATAAAAGTTTCCTACGGGGAAAATAATGCTTATGATTATAATGCTTTTCACAAGTTAAACTACCATTTAATTGATTTTAATCAACTTAATGAAAATTAACAGTTTAGGGAGGGGTGTAAATGAAAAAGCTAGGTATATCCTTATTGCTAATTCTATTACTTGCTTTAAACGGATGCAGCAGCCAACCTGCCTTCCAATATGATAATTTCAACAGCGATAAGGTTATCACATATAAACATCTTAAACATGGAGAAGAATCTGATTATGCTGGAGTTATTTTGTTCGAATATGAAATGGATAACTATACAAAGTATCAAGTAAGCTTTCTATCTTGTACTTGTAGGGCAGCTTCAGAAAATTTCCAACATCTAATGTATGTAGAATTAAACAATAATAATAACAGTCCGGAAGAGGCAACTATCAGGAATATTGAATTCCATTATTGGGGCGATAGCAAAGTAAATCCTGAAAACGGCTTGACTTATGAAATGATAGAAGAGGAATTTCTGCCCTACTTACAATATAAGAGTAAAGCCGAAATTGATTCTTTAACTTCACTTAAAGACATAAAAGATGCAGGCCAGGTAGAAAGAAATGGTAAAAAATATGAATTTGTTGATGCCTATACCGGGGCTACCGTATCTGTTGACAATACATTAGCTATTTTACGTGCCTTGTTTGACTACCATGTAGATAAATATTATTAAATTGTATATGTACATATTATTGGAGGAATCTCATAATTGGGATTCCTTCTTTTACTTATTTATAATTTGCATTCTAAAGGAATTTCTTGGTTAGCAGTTAAATTAAAAAAAATACCTATTGACATATGTCACAAACCAGAATATACTATAAATGACATATGTCACAAAGTTAGATCAAGAATGCAAGTAATAATTATTTACTTAGCAAAAGAACGGAGGATTCTTATGAAAATAGCAATTCCTGTAGATGAAAAAAATTTGGAGTCAAAGGTACATGCATCCTTTGGGCGGACTCCCTATTTTCTTATTTATGATAGCCCTACTAAGGAAAGTGTATTTATTGACAACAGTGGAGCTAGAAGTACAGGTGGTGCAGGAATTAAGGCTGCACAAACCATAGTAGATAGTAAAGCAAATATTTTACTAACCCCTCGCCTAGGAGAAAATGCGGCTGATGTGCTTAAAACTAGCGAAATCAAAATTTACCAAACCACAAAAGCTTCAGCTAAAGATAATATTGATGCTTTTGTTGCTGGAAAACTTCCTTTGTTAGACGAAATTCATGCAGGATTTCACGGGCAGGCAGGAAATTAATATGAGAATAGCTGTCCTAAGCGGCAAGGGGGGTACTGGGAAAACACTGGTATCAGTGAATTTAGCTGCGGTAGCGGAAAGATCAATATATATTGATTGTGATGTGGAAGAACCAAATGGACACCTATTCTTTAAGCCTGAAGATGTGCAGGAGGAAGAAATAACAGTAAAGATACCAAAAGTTAATAAGGAACTATGCAATGGATGTAGAAAGTGTGTTGAGTTTTGTAAATTTAATGCTCTTGCCTACATTAAAGATAAGCTAATGATATTTGAAGAGATTTGTCACTCTTGTGGTGGCTGTACTATGCTTTGCCCTGAAAAAGCGCTGATAGAAAAAGAAAGGGTTATTGGGAAAATTCAAAAAGGCACTTCCCAACAGGTAACTGCATACACAGGAATATTAAATACTGGGGAAGCTTCAGGTGTTCCTATTATAAAAAGACTTCTTGCAGAAAATAAAGCTGAAAGAAGTAAAGATATTTTTATTGATTGTCCTCCCGGAACTGCCTGCACTGTAATGGAAAGTATCCAGGATGCCGATTATTGTATCTTAGTTGCTGAACCAACATTGTTTGGTGTTCATAACCTTAAGATGGTATATGAACTTGTGAAGTTATTTAATAAGCCCTTCGGAGTGGTTCTTAACAAATGCTTGGAAGGGGAAAATCCTTCAGAGAAGTTTTGTTTAGAAAAAGGTATTAAGATTGTAGGGAGAATTCCATTTGATAATGAGTTAGGAATGTTGAACTCTAATGCAGAGATTGTAGTAGGGAAAAGTGAAAAATATAGAACTATATTTTCTTCTTTGCTAGAAACGGTAAAGGTAGGTGCACTATGAAACAACTTTTAATTCTTAGCGGTAAAGGTGGTACTGGGAAAACTACAATAGCCAGCGCTTTTATTAAGCTTTCAATGGCAAAAGCTTATGCAGATTGTGATGTAGATGCACCTAACCTTCACCTTATAACAAAGCAAAGGGTTGAACCGGAGGTAACAGACTACTATGGTTTGCCAAGAGCAGAGATAAACTTAGACCTTTGTATCCAATGTGATAAGTGCAGGCAAAATTGTAGATTTGATGCAATTTTAGTAGATGAAGACTATAAAATAGATCCCTTTTCCTGTGAAGGTTGTGGTGTTTGTGAAGCTATTTGTCCAGTAGGAGCTATAACTTTAAGACCAGTTGTAGATGGTGAGATAAGGTTATATGCTAATGAAAGTCAAGTATTTTCTACAGCCCAGTTGAAGATGGGCAGCGGAACTTCAGGTTTGCTGGTTACTGAGGTGAAAAAACAGATGAAGTCCTCAGCAGTTGAGACGAATCTTGCAATTATTGACGGTTCTCCCGGTATAGGTTGTCCTGTTATAGCATCCCTCAGTGGTGTGGATATGGTTTTGATTGTTGCTGAACCCTCTCTATCAGGAATTAGTGACTTAGAGCGAATTATAGATACGGCCGCCAAGTTTGGGACTAAGACAGCCGTATGTATAAACAAATTTGATACTAATGTAGAAAAGGCTAAAATCATAGAAGAATTATGTAGAAAACGAAAGATAGCCTTTGTAGGTAGAATACCATTTGATTCAGCTGCGGTAAAAGTAATTAATAAGGGGCAATCAATTGTAGATATAGACTGTACTTCAGGTAGAGCAGTAAAAGAAGTTTATAATAAGACTATGAAGTTACTTATTCAGGGTAATTAACTTAAATAATAGAAATTAGAAGAATGGAGGAAGTAAAATGATTAAAATTGCAGTAGCAAGTGAAAATGAAATGGTTACGGAGCATTTTGGACATTGCTTAAACTTTAATATTTTCGATTCGGAGAATAAGCAGATAATTAAAAGTGAGTCTATACCAAATCCTGGTCATAGACCTGGTTTTCTACCAAATTATTTAAATGATATGGGTGTAAATGTGATTATTTCAGGTGGTATGGGGAGAAGTGCTATTGATATTTTTAATGAAAAGGGTATAGAGGTAATTGTTGGTGCAAGGGGTAATGCTAAGACAGCCGCAGAAGCCTATCTACAAGGCTCACTAAAATCCACCGGGGCTGTTTGCAATGAACACCAGCATCATGATCAATGTGAATAAAGATAATATTGCTGACTAGTGCTTGTACCGTATAGGTCAAGTGCTACTTGCAACAAAAGTATACAGCCTCTAATTGATATCTTAGAGGCTGTTGCTGAATAAAGCGCCAATATTGGAAAGATTTATTTCTTCTTAACAGGAATCCAAACTTCACTATAGGCGTAATCCTTTTTATTTGTATCCATTTTAGTGAAGGAAAAGGAAGGGGCATTGATTACTTCATAACTAGAAGAAGGAAGCCATTCAGAATATACTCTTGCCATTGTTTCTTGTAGGGTAGAAGGGAATGGTCCTTGGGTTGGGAATACAGCCCAGGTATAGGCTGGAACAGGCACTTTTTCTAACAAATGGCTTATTTCATTTTCAGTAGTTAATACGCCAATCAAATGAGTTAAGTATCCTTCTTCTTTTAAGAAATTAGTGTCAGATTCATAAGAAGCATTAACAATTTCATAAGGTTCAATATTTTGAAGAGAATGCATAATTTCTCTTTGTTCAGCGGTTATGCTTTCTGCAAGCTTTACAATCTCCTGATTAATTCCCTCGAACTGCAAGGGCACCCGTTTACTTACACCAACTAAATTAAATGCTGGTTTGTCTATAATTCTAAACTCCATAGTAACACCTCCTTTGACAGTTATTGTAAATGAAAGCTTAGGAAAAAACTTGCTTATTCCTTTTTTTATCACATCTGAAGGTAGGATCCCACTCCATTTTTTAAATGCCCTAGTAAAACCATCTATTGATTGATAACCGTATTTCAAAGCAACATCTGTTACTTTTTTACCATGTAGTAAATCCATACTTGCTTCTGACAATCTTCTATTTTTAACATATTCGCTAAGAGTAACGCCAGAAAGATAAAAGAATATCTGTCTAAAGTGATAATCAGAAACTCCTGCATATTTAGAAATTATTTCAAGTGATAAATCATTATCTAAATGATTTTCGATATAGTCAACTACCTGATTTAATTCTTTTAACATTTCCATCTCCCCTTTCTTATTTATATATTACCAAAATATTTTTAACAATGCTCGACTTTTTTTATATAAAAAGTATCGAATTAATATTTATACTTCTATTAGAAAATTTGCTAAAAAATTAAAGATAGCTATTAGAAGTAGATGAATGTATACCAAATATATGGTAAACTATTGGTAACTTAAATATTTAGAATAGTAGGGAAATGTATTAAAGGATTGTCCAAAGTTTTTTAAGATAAGAAAGAGGAGTGATATTATCAAAGTAGAAAAACTTGCTAAATTAATGAAAGAATCAAACAATACTGTAGTTTTTACAGGAGCAGGAATGGACACAGAAAGCAATATCCCGGATTTTAGAGGGAAAGATGGATGGTGGAGAAAGATAGACCCCAAATCAGTTGCCACTATAGATTCATTTCATAGTAATTATGAAGTGTTTAGGGAATTTTATAGCACGAGGCTTAAACTGTTAAAAAATGTAAAACCTCATAAAGGCCATTATATTCTGGCAGACTTTGAAAAGAGGGGAATTATTAAAAGTATTGCTACCCAAAACGTTTCAGGATTACATTCCTCTGCAGGGAATCAAAAGCTTTATGAATTGCATGGTAATATTAACGTAATAAAGTGTGAAAATTGTAATGCTAAAGGAACTTTAAAGGATTTTTTAGACGGCAAAAGCTGTAGTGTTTGCAAGAAAGAAGAATTAAGACCAGCTGTTGTTTTATTTGGCGAACAGTTACCCAAGGATGCTTGGGACTTAGCTTATGATAGTATTAAACAATCGGAACTATTACTTGTTATAGGGACAAGCTTGGAGGTATATCCAGTTAACCAATTACCTAAATTATCAAAGGGTAAAGTCGTTCTTATTAACAATGAAGACCTAGGGTTAGATAGTGATTTTGATATGAAGATCATAGGGAAAGCAAAGGCAGTTTTAGAACAGTTAGACAGTTTAATATAGATATATTTAGCAATATATGGCTTTCTATATTCAACCTTCACCAAAGTTCGGCTTTAGCATAAGATACAATAACGTAAAACTCTATAAGGAGGAGTAAGGTGGGATTAAAATATACCATACTAGGTGGAGATAAGAGAAGTTTAGAACTTGGCAAATTATTAATAGCAGATGGAAATGATACATGCATCTATGGATTTGACAAGGTAAATCAATATAAAACTGAATCCGTAAACTTAGATCAAGCAATAAAGTATGCTGACATTATTATAGGTCCACTGCCATTTTCTATAGATCATATAAATGTAAATACTCCTTTTTCTAGTGAAGTAATTGAAATTGATGAAGTATTTAACTTAATTACCAATAAACAAATTCTTATAGGCGGGAAATTTAGTATAGAAGATGAAAAAATACTAAAGAATAAGAATCTAAAATTTGTTGATTATTTCAAAAGAGAAGAAATGCAAGTTCTAAATGCTGTGCCGACTGCTGAAGGAGCTATTCAAATTGCAATGGAAGAAACACCTTATACCCTCCATAATTCAAATGTTACAGTTTTAGGTTATGGGAGAATTGGAAAAGTTTTATCAAAAATGTTAGCTGGCATTGGAGCAAATGTATATGTAGTAGCAAGGAAATACAGTGACCTTGCATGGATAAAGAACAATGGCTATATTCCAATCCACCTAAAAGAACTAAAGACATATTTACCAAAGATGAACATTATTTTTAACACTATACCTCAGATAATATTAAATAAAGAATTGCTAAAAAGTATTGATAGTAATTGTATTGTAATTGATTTAGCATCGAAACCTGGCGGAGTTTCTATGGAAGCTGCTAAAGAACTGGAAATAAAGGTTATAAGCGCCTTAGGTCTTCCAGGAAAGCTAGCACCCTTAAGTGCCGCTAAGATTGTTAAAGATACAATTTACAATATAATAGAGGAGATGGTCGTATAAATATGTCAATAGAAGGATTGAAAATAGGCTTTGCACTAACTGGATCATCGTGTAATTTCAGTAAAGTATTCCCGGTTATTGAGGATTTAGCTAATAAAGGCGCAGATATTTACCCTATAATATCCCATGCAGTAGATTCTTTTGATACAAGATTCGGTACAGCTGAAGAATGGAAAAATAAATTGGAAAATATTACTGGTAAGGAATTAATAAAAACTATAACAGAAGCTGAACCTATAGGACCTAAGCTAAAGCTAAATGTTATTGTAGTTGCCCCATGTACAGGTAATACCACGGCAAAATTAGCAAACGGAATAACTGATACATCAGTAACTATGGCTTGCAAAGCCCAGTTAAGAAATCAGATGCCAATAGTTTTAGCCATAGCGACTAATGACGGACTAGGAGCTAATGCTAAAAATATTGGATTATTATTAAATTCGAAAAACGTTTACTTTGTGCCCTTTGGCCAGGATGATGTAATTAATAAACCAAACTCCTTAGTAGCTAAATTTGACAAAATTGGAGAAACAATAGAATCAGCAATAATAGGTAGACAACTTCAACCTGTAATATTAAACACACAATAAGAAAGTCAAATAAACTTAACTTAGGCAGTTATAGTCAAAAGGATTGAGTTCTATACTAAATAGTTCTCAATCCTTTGAATATTTTTCCTCTTTTTAACTATAAT
>JAAYRW010000031.1 GCA_012518555.1 Tissierellia bacterium | reverse complement strand
ATGATGAAATGAAAGGAAGAATCATTGGTAGAGAAGGTCGAAATATTAGAACAATTGAAACCTTAACTGGTGTCGATCTAATTATTGATGATACACCTGAAGCAGTTATTTTATCAGCCTTTGATCCAATTCGAAGAGAAACCGCAAGGATTGCTCTTGAAAAATTAATTATTGATGGAAGAATACATCCAGCAAGAATTGAAGAAATGGTTGAAAAGGCAACAAAAGAAGTAGCTTCGATAATTAAAGAAGCTGGTGAAGAAGCCACACTTGAAGTTGGCGTACATGGTATCCACCCAGAACTTGTTAAACTTCTAGGTAAGATGAAATTTAGGACAAGTTATGGACAGAATGCATTAAAACACTCTATTGAAGTATCTATAATGGCTGGTCTATTAGCCGCTGAAATAGGAGTTGATATTAAACTCGCAAAGCGTGCAGGACTATTGCATGATATTGGTAAATCTGTAGATCACGAGATTGAAGGTACACACATTCAATTAGGTGCAGATCTTTGTAGAAAATACAAGGAATCAGCAATCGTTGTGAATGCTGTGGAATCACATCATGGTGATGTAGAGCCTCAATCCTTAATTGCATGTATTGTACAAGCAGCAGATACAATTTCAGCAGCAAGACCTGGTGCAAGAAGAGAAACTTTAGAATCTTATACCAACAGACTAAAACAATTAGAAGATATTACCAACAGCTTTAAGGGAGTCGAAAAATCATTTGCTATTCAAGCAGGTAGAGAAGTCCGCGTTATGGTTGTACCAGATCAAGTCAATGACGATGATATGATTTTATTAGCCCGTGATGTATCTAACAGAATTGAAAGCGAATTAGATTATCCAGGTCAAATTAAAGTAAATGTAATCAGAGAATCTAGAGCCACTGATTATGCAAAATAATTAAAGTTTATTTATATTTATTATAATATTATTTTATAAAATAAAAAGAAGTGTGTATTTTTACATACTTCTTTTTGTTTTTTATTATTATTCTATAATATTTGTAAGAAAAAAAGATTTAATTGCAAAATTTATGGATTTGTATTAAACTAATCAGTAATAAAAATTTTAATATTAATAGGAAAGGTGCAAAAACATGTCATTTTCATTATCAAAAAAAGCTAAAGCAGTTAAGCCTTCATCAACCCTAGCTATAACAGCAAAAGCAAAACAGTTAAGAGAAGATGGGGTAGATGTAGTGAGTTTTGGAGCCGGAGAACCAGACTTTAATACTCCAAAAAATATTTGTGAAGCTGCAATTAATGCTATAAATACCGGCTTTACAAAATACACGCCTGCAAGTGGAACTTTAGAATTAAAGAAGGCTATTTGTGAAAAATTTAGACATTTTAATGGATTAGAATATGACCCTGATCAAATTGTTATAAGTAATGGAGGAAAACACTCTTTAACTAATATCTTTTCTGCTATATTAAATCCAGGGGATGAAGTTATAATTCCAGTTCCATATTGGCTAAGCTATCCAGAAATTGTTATGTTGGCAGATGGAGTTCCTGTTTTTGTGGATGCTGATAAAAGTCAGAATTACAAGGTTACAGCAAAACAAATTGAGGAAGCATGTACAGATAAAACAAAAGCTTTAATTATAAACTCACCTAGCAATCCTACAGGAATGATTTATTCCAAGGAAGAGCTAGAAGAAATCGCAGAGCTTGCTGTAAGAAAAAATTTCTATGTTGTTTCAGATGAAATATATGAACATATAATTTATGGTGATGATAGTAAACCAGTAAGTATTGCTGGATTAAATGATGAGATATATGAAAGAACCATTACATGTAGTGGTTT
>JAAYRW010000030.1 GCA_012518555.1 Tissierellia bacterium | reverse complement strand
TATACTATTATCTAATGACTCAGCATAATGTAAAACATAAGAAAAATCAAAAAAGCAATAAAACAAACCGGTACTTTCATACCGGTTTGTTTTATTGCTTTTTTGATTTTTCTTCAATAGATGCCTTTATTAAATGCTTAAATAAAGGGTGGCTTCTGGTAGGTCTGGATTTGAATTCTGCATGGAACTGAGCTCCTACAAACCATGGATGATCTTTTAATTCAATAATTTCAACTAATTTATCGTCCGGTGATACTCCGGAAATTATAAGTCCGTTTTCCTGGCATACTTGTCTAAATTTATTGTTAAACTCATATCTGTGACGGTGTCTTTCATTAATAATTTCTGCGCCTTCATAAGCTTCTTTTGCCTTAGTATTATCAATAAGTTTACAGGGATAGCTTCCCAACCTCATTGTAGGACCAAACTTTTCTAGGTCCTTCTCTTCATCCATCATACAAATTACTGGATAATTAGAATGGGCATTAAATTCGTAGCTATCTGCATCAGCATAGCCTAATACTGATCTGGCAAACTCTACTACTGCTACTTGCATACCGAGACAAATTCCTAAATATGGTTTCTTGTTTTCTCTAGCATACTTAGCTGCAAGTATTTTCCCTTCAATTCCTCTATCCCCGAATCCTCCCGGTACTAAAATACCATCACATTGGCAAAATATTTCCTCATAATTTTCTTCATTAACTTCTTCTGAATGTATCCATTCTATATCTACTTGGGCAGAATTATCGATACCTCCATGTTTTAATGCTTCTGCAACTGATAAATAGGCATCCCTTAGTTCAACATATTTTCCTACTAAAGCTATTTTTACATAGTGTTTAGGGTTCTTAGAACGCTGAACCATATCCTGCCATTCAGTTAAATCCGGTTCATTACATTTTATATTAAAATGATCGCAAACTAACCTTGGAAGACCTTCTTTCTCTAACATAAGAGGTATGTCATAGAGAGAATCTGCATCTTCATTTGGAATTACATTTTGTTTTTCAACGTTACAAAATAAAGCTATTTTTGATTTTAATTCTGAAGGGATTTCCCTTTCACTTCTACAAACTAATAAGTCCGGCTGAATTCCTATACTTAACAACTCCTTAACACTGTGCTGTGTAGGTTTTGTTTTAAGTTCTCCTGCTTTCGATAAATAAGGAAGCAAGGTAACGTGAATATACATAACATTATCCCTTCCTACTTCATACCTAATTTGACGAATTGCTTCTAAGAAAGGAAGACTTTCAATATCTCCTACAGTTCCTCCAATTTCTGTAATAACTATATCAACATCTTCTACTGCAGCTATTCTTTTAAGCATACTTTTAATTTCATTTGTTATGTGAGGAATTACTTGTACTGTTCCTCCCTGGTAATCTCCTTTGCGTTCCTTATTCAATACAGACCAGTATATTTTCCCAGATGTAATACTACTATACTGAGTTAAATCTATATCAACTATTCGTTCATAGTGTCCCAAATCTAAATCTGTTTCTGCTCCGTCATCAGTAACAAATACTTCTCCATGTTGGTAAGGACTCATAGTTCCCGGGTCTACATTTAAGTATGGATCAAATTTTTGCAAGGTTACTTTAAGACCTCTGTTTTTCAGCAGTCTTCCCAAAGAAGCTGCTGTAATCCCCTTTCCCAACGAAGAAACTACTCCTCCTGTAACAAAAATGTATTTTGGCATCTTATCCTCCTGATTTATCTACTATTCCTTAATTTTTGTTTACTTAGTATAAATTTATATTTAAACATAAAAAAGAGACAAAAATGGTTTTTTTTTTTAGTCTCCATGTCCATAGTATATTACATTTAAAGGCACTAATTTTGTAGTTTAAGTAAGTAAAAACCTTAATGTTTTTTATTATTACTAAACAATTCTATATTAAATAAATAAAAAGGTCAATGATTTTTGATTTTATTTTTTAAAAATTTATTTATAAGTTGTACTATTGAAATTTAAACGGCATATATATTTATAAAAGAATGCTTAATGGCTGTATTAACTTAAAGGAGGATTTTATTTTGGTTAAATTATTTAATGATACATTCGATATTAATGAAATTATTGATTCAAATTCTACAGAAGTTCTATTAGAAAGTGAGTTCGCAATTACTGACAATATGCCTGATATTGAAAGGATCATCACTACTGAAGGAAAAACTGAAATCAATAATGTAAGCGTAAATACAGACAGTGTAACAGTTAATGGCAAACTAATCTATAACATGCTTTATTACTCAAATGATGAAGATTATTCAATTTATTCTATGTCGGGAGAAATTCCCTTCAGTGAAGAAATAGAAGCTCCAGGAGTTACTGAAGATATGGAGGCATTTTCTAAGGCCTTAATCGACTATATAGATGTAGAGCAATTAACAGAAAGAAGTTTCCTAATCAAAGCCGTATTAATCTTAGATACGGATACATATTTAAAACGACCGGTAACTTACGTTTCATACTTAGAATCTGACGGTAGTATTCAAGCTAAAACAAAAAATGTTTTATTTACTGATACTCTAGCAGAAGTATCTGAGGAAGTTAATATTAATGATGCAGTGGAAGTGAGTAGATCTTCCGGTGAAATAGCTACAATCCTTAAATCAGAATCTGATGTGTATATTACAAACATTGATACATTAAATGAAAAAGTTCTGGTAGAAGGAATTTGTAAAGTTGGATTCATATATATTGAAGACAATGATAACCATGTAACTGGTTACGTAACAGAAGAATTTCCCTTTACTCATTATTTAGAACTAAAAGATTCTGATGACGGTCTTAGAGAAATAAATGTTACGGTAAAGGAAATGACCTATTCAACTACTGAAAACTTTGATGACGAAAAAAAACTTATTGAGTTTGAACTTCCTCTTAAAATTGACGCAGCCTTGTACAGTTCTACGGAAAGAAATATTATAACAGACTGTTATTCAACTGATTACCAGCTTGAGCTGACCTCTGAAACAATTAATTTATCATCGTTGGAAAATTTAACTAATAACATTATTAAATTTGAAGATAGTTTCGAAATACTTACAGGAACTATTAGAGATATTTATTCTGTAGAAGCAAGTCCAAAAATTTCAGATAAAAGAATTGCCGATGACAAATATATTATCGATGGTTATCTGGACGTTAATATGCTATATTTGAACGGGGAAATGAATCAGATCGACAAGGCATTTGCTTCTCTACCCTTTACTGCAGATTTCCCTATAGATGAAGAGGAAACTTCAAACCAAATTCATTCAGATATTAAAATAAACAAATGTAATGCCTACAGAAAAGGTAGTAACTCCGTTAACTTTAATTGCGACATTAACGTATCATTAAAGTTTAAAAACAATAATGAAGTAAGCGTAATTAAAGATATTGTAGAAAGGGATCCGATAGATAGAAACAAAATGCCTAGTTTGGTGTTTAGGGTAGTACAGCCTGGAGAAAGTCTTTGGGATATAGCAAAAAATTACAATCTATCCATTAACAGTTTAAAGGAATTAAATGAAATTCCCGAAGACAATTTATTGACTCCGGGAACTAAGATAATAATTGCAAGATCCTAACTATCTCTGTATATTTCCAAACTTCGTATATTGACCTATCCATGCTAATTCGACGGTTCCTACGGGACCGTTTCTTTGTTTAGCAATTATAACGTCTGTTATTCCCTTTCTATCAGATTCTTCCTTATAGTAGTATTCATCTCTATACAACATCATTACCACGTCTGCATCCTGCTCTATGGCTCCAGATTCCCTTAAGTCTGACATAATAGGCCTGTGGTCATTTCTTAATTCCGGTGCACGAGATAGCTGAGATAAAGCCATTACCGGACAATCTAATTCCCTTGCAATAGATTTAAGACCTCTGGAAATATTGGATATTTCCTGCTGTCTACTATCAGTTCTACCACCATAAGTCATAAGTTGCAAATAGTCAACTATAATTAAATCCAGCCCTTTTTCAATTTTTAAGCGTCTACACTTAGACATTAACTCGAAGAGGGACACGGAAGGTGTATCATCTATATAAATTTTATAGCTTGAAATTGCACTCATAGTCGATATAAGCCTTGTCCAATCATCGTCGTCTAAATCCCCTGTCCTAAGTTTAGTACTGTCCACCATAGATTCCATACTTATTATTCTCTGGACATATTGCTCCTTTGACATTTCAAGGCTGAACATTGCTACCGAAGCTCCTGTCTTTACTGCATTCATGGCAATGTTAAGAGCAAGTGCTGTCTTACCCATGGAAGGTCTTGCTGCAAGCAAAATTAAATCAGATTTCTGTAAGCCGGAAGTCATTCGATCTAAATCAGTGTAGCCAGTAGTAAGACCAGTAATGTTGCCCTGACTCTTAGCTCTTTCTTCTAACTGGTTAAAGACAGTCATAAGTACATCTTGAATTTCCGCAAAAGAATTTGTACTTCTGTTTTGAGAAACAGCGAAAATTCTTGATTCCGCCAATTCTATAATTTTTTGGACATCGTCATCTTCCTTATAACTCTTCTCTAATATTTCGTTAGAAGCGCTTATAAGTTTCCTCAAAGTAGACTTTTCTCTTATAATGTTACAATAAGCTTCAACATTTTTAGAGGTAATAATATTCTCAGTTAATTGAGCAAGGTATTCAAAGCCCCCGACATAGTCGATTTTTCCTCTTTTCTTCAGTTCCTCGGAAACAGTAACTATGTCTACCGGTATATTTTGCAAATGGATTTGCTTAATACTGTCATATATTTCTTTATTAGCTTCAAAATAAAAATCGTCATAGCTTAATAAATTGATTACTTTTTCCACTGCTATGTGATCTATCATAGCAGAAGCTAAAACAGTCTGTTCAGCTTCTGCATTATGGGGCGGAATTTTTCCTAAACTAATTAAATCAGACATTGCCACCTCATTGTTCTGTTACTACTACCTTTAATTTTGCACTTACCTCAGAATGAAGCTTAATATTAACATAGTATTCTCCTAAGGATTTAATAGGTTCAGCTAATTCAAATTTCTTTTTATCAATTGAAATACCACTTTCTTCTTCTAATTGATCAGCTATTTCTTTAGTAGTTATAGTTCCAAAAAGTTTTCCATTTTCTCCAGACTTAGATTTAATAACTACTGTCTTCTCCAATAATTTTTTCTCAAGAACTTTAGCTTCTTCTAATATTTCTTTTTCTTTTTCTTCTTTAAGTTTTCTCTCAAGCTCAAGTTTTCTTAAATTTGCTTCTGTTGCTTCTATGGCTAAATTTTTAGGAAAAAGAAAGTTTCTTGCATAACCGTCTTTTGCATTTATAACATCTCCCTTTTTACCTACATTTTTTACATCTTTTAATAATATTACTTTCATTGATTATTCTCCTTTTTATATTGTATTATTGCTTCAAACAATTTTGATTTTGCTTCCTCCATATCCTGAGTCTGAATTTGGGCTCCTGCCATGTTCAAATGGCCTCCTCCTCCCAAGTATTCCATCATAACTTGGACGTTAAAATTACCTACTGACCGACCGCTGACATTTATATAGTCTTTGTTTCTCACAAGTACGAAGCTGGCCTTAACATCCTTAATCATAAGTAACTCATCGGCACTCTGGGCTGCTATAACATTAGAGTCATCAGAATTTTCATCTACATAGGATACTGCTACATCGCCAAAGACTATTTCGCTTCTTTCGATAATTTCTGTCTTTTTCTTCATAAAGTCAATACTTTCGTTAAAGAGTTCCTTAACATCCACATTATCTGCTCCACTTCTTCTTAAAAAAGAAGCTGCTTCAAAAGTTCTTACTCCTGTCTTAAATGTAAAAGAATTTGTATCTACAACTATTCCTGCCATCAAAGCATCTGCTTCAAACTTTGTAAGTTTAATATCCTCCATATACTGGACTATTTCTGTTACTAGTTCACATGTAGAAGATGCATAGGGTTCAATATAATCAAGTAGAGTGTTTTCAATATATTCTTCACTTCTTCTATGATGG
>JAAYRW010000029.1 GCA_012518555.1 Tissierellia bacterium | reverse complement strand
CTTACACAAGCTGCTCAGGCAATGCTGGCCCAAGCTAACATGCAGCCACAAGGTGTATTACAGTTATTACAATAATAAGAAAAAAATTAAGGGGTGCAGGTTTCTGCATCCTTTATTAATTTTTTGTAAAATTTACTTCTACTATTGAAATTAATTCCTTTTTAGCCCATACTATAGGTAGGTTAAAAATATGGAGGCAGTTTAGAATGAATGACGTATCGAAGTTTAAGCCAATAGTAAAGTTTTATGCTGCAATAGCTTTGGTCAGTGCCTTAGCTATATCTTTGAGGATTATTAATATTGTAACAGCAGAAGAAATAACTTATAGGGAAAAGCTTTTATCTATCTACAATTTCGCCTTAGTGGCAATCCTAATAATTTTATGTATTATTGTAATAAAGGAATTTAATTTAATAAGAAAGTATGTACATAGATTAAGGGGAATGTATAGTTTAGAAGGAATAGATCCTTTATGTAATTTAAGAAATAAATACAAATTTATAAAGGACGGTGAAGTCCTTATTAAGACCAATCCTGAAAAAACCTTTGCTCTAATTCATTTTGATATTAACAAATTTACTATTATTAATAACAGTGTAGGTTACCAAGAAGGAGATAGAATACTTCAACAAATAGGAAAAACCCTTAAACGATCTACAAATGATGAAGTAGTAGGGAAAGGTGAAAGCGATAATTTCTTTATTTTAATGGAATATAATGAAAAAGATCAGGTTATTAATAAAGCAATAGCCCTTACAGAAGAAATAGAAGCACTTACTATTTGGAAAAAAATAAAAATAAATCCTGCTATTAAGTCGGGGATTTTCTTTGTAAATAAGGATACAGATATTAGAACGGCTATAGAAAGAGCTTATTTTGCTAAGAAAGCCTTAAAAAACAACTATAAAAGTGAATACATAGTATATGATGATAAAATTGGCAATGATTTACTTGAAATCAGGAAAATCGAAGATGGTATGTATAGGGCTTTAGAAAGAAGGGAATTTAAAGTATATTTTCAGCCTAAAATAAATTTAAAGACCGGTCAAATAAACGGTGCAGAAGCATTAGTTAGGTGGGAACATCCGGAATTAGGTTTAATAAGTCCTGCTAGGTTTATACCTATTTTTGAAAAAAACGGTTTCATTATTAAACTTGATATCTACGTATTTGAAGAAGTTTGTAGAAATATAAGGAATTGGATTAATGCAGGTTATACTATAGTTCCCGTATCTGTCAATGTTTCTAGGGTACACTTTTTATCAAGTTCTTTCGTTGACGATTATAGTAAAATTAAAAGAAAGTATAGAATTTATAACCGTCTGATAGAAATAGAAATAACTGAATCTGTTGCTTTTAGAAATGAAAATGTGGAAGAAGTTTTTTCAGTAATGAAGGAATTCAGAAAGGCAGGTTTTGATATTTCCATAGACGATTTCGGTTCAGGTTACTCTAGTTTAGGTCTTCTAAAGGATATGCCCATAAACACATTAAAGTTAGATAAAATGTTTTTGAACAATATAGAAGAACATAACTCCCAGGTTATAGTAAGTAATATTGTTAATATGGCTAAAAGCTTAAATTTAACTGTAGTATCCGAAGGCGTTGAAACGGATATGCAAGTAAAATTCTTAAGAGATATAGGCTGTGATATAGCACAAGGCTATGTATTTGAAAGACCTATTCCTATTAACAGTTTCCTACCCCTTATTAACAATGGAAAAGTAAGTTATTATTAAAAGAAATCCATCGGAAGGTTTCAACCTTAGATGGATTTTTCTTGACAATTCCCCTATAATATATAGTATTAATATAATTTTAAGATTTATGAGCTATAGTAATAACAAATGGAATGTTGGAGGTATTTTCTTGAGAATATTGATTGTGGAAGATGAAGTTAAAATCACCCAAGCACTGAAGTTTTTGTTTAACAAGCAAAAAATCGACGTAGATATAGCAAATGATGGGGAAGAAGGACTTATTCTTGCCAGCAAGGATATTTATGATGTAATTGTTTTAGATATAATGCTTCCTGGAGTAGACGGTATTCAAATATTAAAAACAATTAGAAAGTCCGGCAACAAAACACCTGTCATTATGCTAACAGCTAAAGATACAGTAGATGATAGGGTTTTTGGCTTGGAAACAGGGGCCGATGATTATTTAGTGAAACCCTTTGCAACCAAGGAGCTAATTGCAAGAGTTAAGGCCTTAGCAAGACGAAAAAATACGGAATTCGTAGGGGAAATCTATGAATTTGAAGATATAAAGTACGATGTGAAAAACTATCTTCTTTACGTAGGGGGAGAAGAACAAAAAATACCCTTAAAAGAAGCAATGTTAATGGAAATGTTTATTAGAAAGCCTCGTCAAGTATTTACAAGAGAGCAAATTATTGACCGTATATGGGGGCTTGAGGCAGATATATTAGAAAGTAATATTGAAATATATGTTCACCATTTAAGGAAGAGACTTGAAAAAACTAATGCCAAAATAGAAACTGTAAGAGGCGTAGGTTACATGCTTAAGGAGAGGTAAATGTTTAAGAAACTACATTTGAAATTAACTGCATACATGGGTGTAATCCTTATCCTTTTTATGTTTTTCGTAGCGGCAGGTATATATAATTTCACCAGAATAGTATTTGAAGACGGTAACAAAGAACTGATGAAGACGGAAGCTATCCGTATATATAATTATAAAAGTAGAGGATTCCCGGAATTTTTTATTAATAACGAAGCTTTATTCAGGCGTTTAAGACCTAATTCCCTTATAGAATCTAAAAGATTAGATGCTTGTTACATCGTTTACGATGAGCATTTAACACGGGTTTTTTCCGATGAAGGAGAAATTCCCATAGCTAATGATATTAAGACTTTAGCGGAAAAATCTTTAGAAGAGGGAAGGGACCTATATGAAACTTTAAAAATCGGACGTTTTAATTATAGGGTTTATACTAAGTATTTTAACGACATAAGCGGTCAAAGTGTAGTACAAGTTTATCAAAATACTGTTAATGAAGATATACTCTGGTCATTTTTAAAAAATGTACTTTTAGTTATTGGAGTTACCGGTACTATAATATTGCTAGGACTAAGTTACTTTTTAACAGGTCAAGCCTTAAAACCTATAAAGGAAACTTGGATTAGACAAAAGGATTTCGTAGCAGATGCATCCCATGAATTAAGAACTCCTCTTACTGTTATACAAACTAACTTAGACGTTGTTTTAAGTGATGAGGATGGAAGGGTAAGTAATAACGAGATATGGCTTGACAATGCCTATTCGGAAACAAAGGTAATGGCAAAGCTTATCGATCAGCTCTTAATGATGGCAAAAGCAGATAATAATGAAGGCAAGTTAGATCTTACTGATTTTTCTTTTTCAGAAGTAGTAGAAAATGTATGCCACAATATGAAAGTCATTGCTGAAAACAAGAAGATAGAATTTATTATGAATATTGAAGAAGATATGATAATCAAGGCTGATTACGATAAAATGCGCCGATTAGTTGTAATTTTAGTTGATAATGCCGTTAAATATACAGAGCAAGGAAGAGTAACTGTAAGTCTGTTTACCGATAGGAACAGAAAAGTCTTACTTGTAGAAGATACAGGAATCGGCATAAATGAAAGGGATATAGATAGAATTTTCGATAGATTTTACAGAGCCGACAAGGCAAGACATAGAGAGGGTGGCACCGGCTTAGGTTTAAGTATAGCCAAGTGGATTGCCCACATGCACAGATACTCATTGACTGTTGAAAGCACAGTCAATGAAGGAAGTAAATTTACCCTGAGGATGTAGTTAGAGGAACTTTTCTTTTATTACGTTCCAATAGTTAAATGTTCCCATGGAAAGGCGATTAATCGTTTTAGGAGATGTTCGAAAATGTATATGTTCGATTTCCGTATATTCGTAAATTTCTCCATCAGCTAGGAGGGCAACATTGTAATCGTCTCTTCTTTCCGGATATATATCTACTTCAAATTCGGGAGGTACTATAACACTACACTCTAAGCAACGATAGGCATTGGACATAATAGGTGCCAGAGGTGTAATTTGCAAAGTTTTTAGTGAAGGGTAAACTAAACTGCCTCCTGCAGATTTGTTATAGGCAGAACTTCCGATAGGGGAAGA
Organism: Tissierellia bacterium; assembly: GCA_012518555.1. Lineage (GTDB taxonomy): Bacteria > Bacillota > Clostridia > Tissierellales > Sedimentibacteraceae > Sedimentibacter. The sequence goes on along the minus strand of JAAYRW010000029.1, from coordinate 12,084 downwards.
TACAATTAAACCGTCACCGCTTATTTTTTCCAAATGGTTCGAATCTATGGAAACATTTAAGTGTATTGTTCTCATATCTTTTCTTTTAAGTATTATATCGTTTACTGCATACAATTTATATTTACCGTCAGTAGTAATAATTTCGCTTTCAATTAAATTAATGCTGTTGACTGTATACTTTCCATCTATATAATTTGTAATAAATTCTTCTAAGTTTTCCGGTAGGATTTCCGGGAAAAATCCTAAAGTTCCCGTATTAACTCCTATAAAGGGTATTTGAGAAAAGTTGCTTTCTCTAACACTTCTTAAAAAAGCACCATCTCCTCCTATAGTAATATTCAGTTCTGCCTCTTGGCTGAAACCTTCGTAATAATTAAATCCCTTGTCAGTTAATATTTCAATTAGTCTATCTTTAATTTCAGAAGTATAACTATCAAAGTTGGCAGCAATATTTATTACTCTCTTCTTCATTATTATCCCCTTTACTTTCCCAATATTTTATAATATATTTATAGTACAATAACAGATGACCTTTATGACCTAACCCCAATAAGGAGTATAAATGCACAACATTAATTATACAATACAAGAAAATGACAAAACTGTAAAGAGTATTTTGACAGAAAATTTAAGTTTTTCCGGTAGGCTTTCAAGGAGATTAGAGCGTAAGGGAAAGATTTTTTTAAATGGAAATCCTGTAAAATTAAATAAAGCTCTGTTTGCAGGAGATGAGTTAGTAGTAGAATTTGACGAGGAAGAAGACCAATACAAGGCTGTAGATATTCCTATCGACATAGTTTACGAAGATAATAATTTTTTAATTATAAATAAAGAGCCTTTCATCGTAGTCCATCCAACTAGGTCACACCAGGACAATACTCTGGCTAACGGTGTAGCCTATTATTTTAAAAAGAAAGGCATCAAAAGGAAGGTTAGATTCGTTAACCGATTAGATATGAATACATCAGGCATTGTAATAATAGCTAAAAATCCTCATGTTCACAACCAATTGTCAAAACAAATGAGGAAAAATACTGTTGAAAAATACTACTATGCCTTAGTTGAGGATATAGTAGAAGGTAGTGGTACTATAGATGCACCTATTACACGACTTAATGAAGAAGATATAGTAAGGGTAGTCCATCCTTCAGGCAAGGAATCTATTACTCACTATAAAGCAGAAAAAACATATAATAACATAACTTTAGTTAAACTTAAATTAATAACAGGAAGAACCCATCAAATAAGGGTTCATATGAAGCATCTAGGTCATCCTATCCTAGGAGACCCCTTGTATGGAAATGAAAGCCCCTTAATAAATAGGCAGGCACTTCACTCTTATGAAATGAAGTTTAAAGACCCACTATCTAAGGAAGATATAGTAGTTAGTTGTCCAATGCCGGATGATATGAATAATATAATTAGGGGACACTAGTGGGGGAGGCTAACCCTAAAAGAGCTGTCCATTACTTTTAGAAGGAGTAATTATGAAGAAGAATATTTTGTTAATAGCTACGGGAGGCACTATTGCCTCTACCAGTACAGAAGATGGATTGTCACCGGGAATAAGTTCAGAAGAATTGTTAAGCTATGTACCTGAAATTAAAGACTATTGTAATGTAGAAACTATGCAGCTTTTAAATATTGACAGTACTAATATTCAGCCGGAACATTGGGTAATGATGACTGAAGCTATAGAAAAAAACTACAACAAATATGACGGCTTTGTAATATCTCACGGAACGGACACTATGGCATATACTTCTTCGGCACTTTCTTATTTGGTTCAAAATTCTAAAAAACCTATAGTTTTAACTGGTTCTCAAAAGCCTATAAATTTGCCTATTACCGATGCAAAGAAAAATCTTTTGGACAGTTTTAGATTTGCTTCAGAAGATGGAGTAAGGGGTGTTTATATAGTCTTTGATGGAAAGGCTATAATCGGCACTCGTGGCAGAAAGGTAAAATCTAAAAGTTATGCTGCCTTTGAAAGTATTAATTTTCCCCTTGCTGCAATAATAGATGATAGGAGAATTACCAAATATATTAGAAGTGAAAAAAACGAAAAAGAAGTAGAATTTTATAAGAGTATTTATCCCTCTATATTTTTGTTGAAATTAGCTCCTGGTATGGAGCCGGATGTTTTAGACTATATTGGGGAAAAGTATGAAGGTATAGTAATTGAAAGCTACGGCGTAGGAGGTCTTCCTTTTTTAGACAGACGTAATTTTTTACAAAAATTACAAGACCTTACTGAAAAGGGGAAAATCGTTGTAGTAGCTACTCAAGTTATGTTTGAGGGTAGCGACATGGATATATATGAGGTTGGATTTAAGGCCCTCAAGAAATTTAATGTTCTTCAAGCTTATGATATGACTATTGAAGCAGCTATAACGAAATTAATGTGGATTATGGCTCAGACTAAGGATTTTGAAGAAGTAAAAAAATTATTTTATACAAGAATAAACGAGGATTCTCTATATTAAGAAAGAGGTAACAATGAAGAAAGTTGACATGCATATTCATACATCTGCTTCAGACGGTACATGGGACGTAGAAGAGTTAAAAAGAGAATTAGTTGCCAATAAAATAGATGTTTTTTCCATTACGGATCACGACAGTATTAGCAATGTTAAAAATATGGAGGATATTATAAGACCGAAGGATAATATCCTATTTATTCCCGGAGTTGAGCTATCTAGTGAACATGAAGGAAAGGAATATCATTTAACCTTGTATAACTATGACATAAACCATAAAGGCTTGCTAGACTTAATAGAATGGACTAATAATAACAAATTAAGCTCTAATAGAGACTATATAGCTTCTTATGCGGCAAATAAGTACGAAGATGTAAGTGTTGAAGATTTTGAAAAGTATGAATTTAATAGAAAAAGAGGTGGCTGGAAGTCAGCCTGGTATATGTTTGATAAAGGAATTCATAAAAATATACCAGAGCATTTGAAGGATGTTTATGCTTCAGGTTTAAAAGCCAAGCTAAAAAGCCCCCAAGAAGTAATAGATATTGCAAAGAAAAGCGGAGGCAAGGTATTTCTTGCCCATCCTTCCTATCACTTTAGAGAAGGTATGCCTAAAGAAGAATTGAAATTTTGGCTTGAATGTGGAATAGATGGTATAGAATGTTATTCTCCCTACAATAAGGGAGCTAGTCAGCAATATATTGATTTTTGTAAGAAAAACAATCTAATGATTTCCGGAGGGTCTGATTGCCACGGTAACTTCATACCTTCAAGGAAGTTAGGAAATCCTACTGTTTCATTAGAAGATTTGAATATAAAAAAGTTGATGTAGAGGTAGGGGGACATAGCTTTTTTTATCAGGGGGATTCTTGCGGGATAGGAGGAATGTCCCTGTATTGTAGATTATTAAGGAGAGAAAGATGTATAAAGATAAAGATGTTGTTGCAATAATTGTGGCAGCTGGAAAAGGTAGAAGAATGGACTCAGAAACACCTAAGCAATATTTATATATTGCAGGTAAGACTATATTGGATACTACCCTCTATAAGTTTGAAAAAAGCAATGAAGTAGATGAAATTATATTAGTAGTTCATAAGGATGAAATAGAATTTGTAAAAGATGAAATAGCTCCTTTTTACAATAAAATAACTTATGTAGTTGCTGGAGGCCAAACTAGGACAGAATCAGTATACCAGGGTATTAAGAAAGCAAGGCCAAACAGCATAGTTTTAATCCATGATGGTGTAAGACCTTTCGTTTCTTATAATTTAATTAGCACTTGTGTTGAAAATGCTTATATTCATGGTGCTTGTATTCCTGTAGTAGATCTTATAGATACTATAAAAGAAGTAGGAGAGGATGGAATAGTTTCTAAAACTTTAAATAGAAAAGCTTTAAAAGCAGTCCAAACCCCTCAGGGATTTAAATATAGTATCATAAGAAAATGTTATGAAGATGCCCTAATGGAAGATAGAGACTTTACCGATGATGCAGCTATTGTAGAGTACTATGGTTATAAAGTACAAACTATAGAAGGATTGTCTAAAAATATAAAAATAACTAGACCTTTAGATTTGAAATTTGCAGAAATACTTGCAAGTATTTATTAAGGAGCTACTATGAAAGTTGGAATAGGATACGATGTACATACTTTAACTGAAAATAGAAAACTTATAATTGGAGGAGTTAACATACCTTTTGAAAAGGGACTTAAAGGTCATTCTGATGCAGATGTTTTGATCCATGCGATTATGGACAGCCTTTTAGGTGCTATGGGAAAAGGAGATATAGGAAAGATCTTTCCGGATACGGATAAGCACTACAAGGATTTAGACAGCCGAATTTTATTGAGACAAGTCTATAAATTAATGGTTGAAAATAATTTGCAAGTAGGCAATATTGATGCAGTAATAATTGCTCAAAATCCTAAAATGTCCCCTTATATTGATGCAATGAAAAAAAACATTGCCTATGATTTAAATACCAGTATTTCAAATATAAATATTAAAGCAACTACTACCGAGCAATTAGGTTTTGAAGGAAGAGGAGAGGGCATAGCCGCCCAAGCTATATGCTTGTTGGAAATTAAGGAAAAACTATGAATTTAAGCTACTTATTGAGTATATCTAAAAGTATATCCCTATGATAAAATATAATTAAGAGCATATTAGAAACGGGGGATTACAGATTAGATGAATACTTATGAAACTATAGCTTTAATAGGTGTTTTTATCTTTATATTTTTCTTAATTTTTAAAAACAGAAAATCTGCCCAGAAAGAAATTAACAATTTAAATGAAATAGAATATTTAGGTACTTCTACTATGACCTTTGACGATGTTGCAGGAAATTATGAAGCCAAGGCAAGTTTAATGGAATTAGTAGACTTTATTAAAAATCCGGAAAAGTACAGCCGATTTAATGCTAGAATGCCTAAGGGAATCCTTCTTTACGGTGCTCCTGGTACTGGTAAAACATTAATGGCTAAGGCTTTAGCAGGAGAGGCAGGAGTGCCTTTTTATGCAGTATCCGGGTCGGATTTTGTACAAGTTTATGCCGGGCTTGGTGCTGGAAGAATACGAAATCTTTTCAAAAAGGCTAAAAAGTCAGGAAAAAGTGTTATTTTCATAGATGAAATAGATGCCATAGGTAAAAAAAGAATGGCAGGAAATTTAAGGGGAAGTGATGAAAGCGATAGAACTTTAAATGCTCTTCTTACGGAAATGTCAGGATTTGCCGAGGATTCAGGAACTGTAGTAGTGGCGGCTACTAACAGAATCGACACTTTAGATAGGGCCTTGTTAAGACCGGGAAGGTTTGACAGGCAAATAGAAATAATGCTCCCCGATAGAAATGCCAGAAAAGATATACTTGGGCATTATTTAAATAAAAGAAATGCAGAAGAAGTAAACCTTGATGAAATAGCCGATTTAACAATCTACTTTAGTGGTGCTATGATTGAAAATTTAATTAACGAAGCGGCTATTATGGCAGTAAGAGAAAACTCCGATAAAATTAAAGAGGAACATATTAAATCTGCTTACTTGGAAATTTTGGCGGGAAGGGAAAAGAATAATTACGAAAACAAATTACAAAAAACTATAACTTCATATCATGAGGCAGGACATGCTTTTGTTTCTAAATATTTGTTGCCGGAAAACAAAATTATTCGCATATCAGTAATACCTACTAGCAAGGGTGCAGGAGGATATACCTTAAGCACTCCCGGTCAGGAAATTATGACTAAGAAAAATATTAAAAAACATCTGTCGGTTTTAATGGCAGGTCGGGTAGCTGAAGAAGTGTTTTTCGGAAAAGAAAATATAACAGCCGGGGCTCAAAACGATATTGAAAAAGCGACTTCTCTTGCTATTGACTATATTACAAAGTATGCAATGGACGGTTCAACATTTATAAATTATGAAATATTGTCAGATAAACTGAGAATTCCACTTACTTCTGTTGAAGCTTCTGTAAAAAAACTTACGGAGGAAATATATGAAAGTGTTGTTGAAATAATTGAAAAGAATAAAGACTCAGTTGCAATAATTGCAAAAACTCTTCTGGCAAAAGAAGTAATCAATCAAGAGGAATTGGACAAATTACTTTCTAAGGATCATTGAATATTATATTTTACAGAGGGTAAAATAAGTACACAGCAAATATATGTGCGTAAAGAAACTGTAAAATATGAGCTAATGTATCTAAAAAAATACAGTTGAAAATTAATAGTCTATATGGTATACTTACATTAAGAAATGAGTAAGAAGATGAGCCTGCGGTGTACGGAAATCCTTTAATTCAACCGACATACTGTAAAAGGGACTTCGAGTTTACCTGGCTATGGCAAGCCCGCATTGAACGGGACGTCAGAATCAGCTAATAGAAATCCCACCTGCTTAGGTGCGGGTATGAATTATGGATTTGCGGCACAGGCGGGTTTTTTTATGTCTTTTTCAATTCTTAGGAAAACAGGAAAATAACAATTGCCTTTGACGCTAAATACATATATAATGTATGTAACGGGAATACATTACCAAAGACAAAGGAGGAAAATATGGTAACAATAAAAGATGTTGCAAGACTTGCGGAAGTGTCCATATCTACTGTATCCAGAGTAATTAACGATTCTAAGCCTGTAAGTCCTGAAGTCAGAAAAAGAGTATTGAAAGTTATAGAAGAAACCGGATATAAACCTAATGATGTTGCAAGGAGTTTAGTTACGAGAAGATCTTATTTAATAGGAGTAATAGTTAATAACTTAGCTGAAAGCCATGTTGCGGATATTGTAAGAGGAATAGAAGAAATCGGTAAAATGTACGGCTATGATATACTTCTATGTAGCGCTTATTCTAGTAAGGAAACTCAAGAAAAGTATTTGCAGCTACTAGATAGAAAGCAAGCAGAAGGCTTATTTTTAGTAGGATATAGGTTTGATGAAGATATAATAAAATTAGCTCAAAGTTTTAATAAGCCTTGTATATTCTTCACCAGAAATGTAAATGACAAAATGAATTATATTTCCATAGATTGTCATGCTGCAATTTATGAAATGACTAATTATTTAATCAAGGAAGGTCACAAAAAAATTATCTATGCTTCGGATTTTGAAGATAGAACAACTGCTGAAAATGAAAAAATTGACGGCTACCTAAAGGCAATTGAAGATAATGAATTGAACTTTTCCAGGATTCAGGTAGTAGGTAGCAATAAACATGGTAAAGCCTATGAATTAGGAAAAACTTTACTAAAGGAAATAGATGATTTTACGGCTATCGTTTGTAGTACAGATGAAATTGCAATAGGAATAATGGACTGTTTCTTAGACAATGGTATCAAAGTTCCTGATGACATTTCAATAGTAGGTTTCGGCAATATTCGGGAAGGAAAATTCGTTAGACCGGAGATTACTACTATAGGTGAACCCTACTATGATGTGGGAGCTGTTGGCATGAGAATGCTTATAAAAGTTATAAAAGGCGAGAAAGCTCAAAAAGGACGTATGGAACTTCCCTTTACTTTAGAAAAAAGAAAGAGTGTTAAAACAATAGAATAATAAAATTTTGTTGAAATTAAATGAAATTAAACGATTAATTTTATTCGAAAGACGACATTTATTGATAAAATAATTGTTTGTACCCCCCTATAATAGAAAGACATTTATTGTAGGGGGATACAAATGAAAAAAAGATTTATATTTACAATGATTCTATTGTTAGTTTTTTCTTATAATTCTATTAGCGGCTATGAACATCGTGAAGAAATAAACATTATTGAGGATTTGTTAAACCAAAGAATTCAGATAATGAATGAATTTCTTTACGCTTATAAAGATATGGACCTTTTAGAAGATAAGTTAAGTAAAATTGAAAAAAACAATTTATTGGAAAACGATTTGGATATTTTGAAAAAAGTTATGGACAACCCTACTGATTACGAATTAGCTTTAAAGGTCAAAGTTCATAAAATCAATACTTTAGACATAAAAGATGATGAAATTTTAATTAATGCAGACCTAGACTGGTTTATGAGATCTTATGACGGTGAATTTAATTTAATAAGAAATTATAATATAGAATGTATCCAAGAGGATGACCAAACTTTTCTGTCTAAATTAAAAATATTAAATAATGTGGGAAACTAGTATATTCTATAAAATACAAGAAAATGCTTGACATTTATATGTCAAAGGACTATAATTACTATAGACCATAATATTAACTGCAGAATTTCTATATATATAAACATAATTTTTACTCGGAGGAGACAATGTATAAAATAGTTGAAAAAAGGTTATTAGCTCCAGACATATATTTAATGGATGTGGAGGCACCTAGGGTAGCAAAATCTGCTCAACCAGGGCAGTTTTTAATTGTAAAAATGGATAAAAAGGGCGAAAGAATTCCACTAACCGTCTGTGATTATAACAGAGAAAAAGGAACTGTTACGATAGTTTTTCAAACTCTTGGTTATTCAACAGAAAAGATGGCTAAATATGAAGTAGGAGATTATTTCCAGGATTTTGTTGGTCCTTTAGGAAAGCCTTCTGACTTTATCTATGAAGATGTTGAAGAATTAAAAAAGAAGAATATATTATATGTAGCCGGTGGAGTAGGTGTTGCCCCAGTTTATTGTCAAGTTAAGTGGTTTAAAGAAATAGGCGCACCGGTAGACGTTTTAATTGGTGCTAAAACAAAAGATATGTTATTAATGGAAGAAGAAATGGAGGCAGTTGCTAAAAATGTCTACTATGCTACTGATGATGGTAGCTATGGATACCATGGATTTTTAAATGGCTGCCTGGCTAAAATGATAGATGAAGATAAAAAAGTATATGATCATGTAGTTGCAATAGGCCCAATGATTATGATGAAAACAATAGTTGAGGTTACTAAGGAACGTGGAATAAAATCAACAGTTAGTATGAACCCTGTAATGGTAGATGGGACAGGCATGTGTGGCGGTTGCAGACTTACAATAGGTGATGATGTTAAATTTGCATGTGTTGATGGACCGGAATTTGACGGGGATTTAGTTGATTTTGACGAAGCTATGAGAAGAGCTGCCACTTACAAGACAGAAGAAGGAAGAAAGAAGTTACGTGAAATAGAAGGAGATACACATCACGGTGGATGTGGAGTTTGCGGAGGTGACGAATAATGAGCAGAATGAAAAGAGTGGCAATTGCTGAGCAAGATCCAAAAATAAGAGCTACAAACTTTGAAGAAGTTTGTTTAGGATATACAGAAGAAGAAGCTGTAGCAGAAGCTACAAGATGTTTAAATTGTAAAAATCCTAAATGTGTACCCCTATGTCCTGTTACAATAAATATTCCTGAATTTATCCAAGCTATAAAAAATAGAGAATTTGAAGAGGCGGCAAAGATCATTGCTAAATCAAGTGCTTTACCTGCTGTTTGCGGAAGAGTTTGTCCTCAGGAAGTACAGTGTGAAAGCACCTGTATTTTAGGGATAAAAGGCGATGCTATAGCAATAGGAAAATTGGAAAGATTTGTTGCAGACTGGTCAAGGGAAAACAATATAGATTTATCAGAAACTCAAGCTAAGAATGGTAAAAAGGTTGCCGTTATAGGAAGTGGACCTGCTGGTCTTACTTGTGCCGGGGATTTGGCAAAGTTAGGCTATGATGTAACAATATTCGAAGCTTTACACCAACCTGGCGGAGTTTTAGTATATGGAATTCCTGAATTCAGACTTCCAAATGATACAGTAGAACATGAAGTTGAAAATTTAAAGGAACTTGGTGTTAAAATAGAAACTAATGTAATTATAGGTAGAACTGTTAAGTTAGATGACTTAATTAATGAAGAAGGATTTGAGGCAGTTTTCATAGGCTCAGGTGCAGGTTTACCTATGTTCATGGGAATTCCCGGGGAAAACTTAAACGGAGTTCTATCAGCTAATGAATTCTTAACTCGAAGCAATCTTATGAAGGCCTATGATGACAGTTACGATACACCTATAAAAGTTGGTAAAAGAGTTGCTGTTATCGGTGGCGGTAATGTTGCTATGGATGCTGCCAGAACGGCCTTAAGAATGGGTGCAGAATCCCACATAGTCTATAGAAGATCTGAAGCAGAGCTTCCAGCCAGAGCTGAAGAAGTCCATCATGCAATGGCAGAAGGAATCCAATTCAACCTATTAACTAATCCTGTAGAAATCTTAGGGGATGAAAAGGGATGGGTTAAAGGAATGAAATGTATTAAGATGGAATTAGGTCAGCCTGATGAATCTGGCAGAAGAAGACCTGTAGAAATTAAAGGTTCCGAATTTGAATTAGATGTAGACATGGTAATAATGGCACTAGGAACATCCCCAAATCCATTAATATACTCAACTACAGAAGGTCTTGAGGTAAATAAGAGAAAATGTATTGTTGTAGATGAAAATGGTTTAACAACAAAAGAAAGAGTCTACGCAGGCGGAGATGCAGTAACAGGATCTGCCACAGTTATACTTGCTATGGGAGCAGGAAAAAAAGCAGCCCAAGCAATCCACCAAGACCTAAGCAAATAAAACCAGAGGGGACGGTTCTCACCGGTTCCCCTCAGTATTTTTTCATTGTTTTTTTGCTCTGAAAATAAAGTATCCAGATTTCTTATTTGCTGTTTCACAGTTTCCAAATAAACTTTCAAGTTTTGTTTTAGTGCTAGGGGCCCCTTGTTTCTTTTGAATTACAAGGTAAAGCTTACCCCCTTGATTTAAATGTTCATAAGCCCCTTCGTAAAAAGAAAACACTATATCTTTACCTGCTCGGATAGGGGGATTTGTCATGATAAGGTCATAATTATCCTTAATATTTTCAAATACCGATGAATAAATTACTTTAACCCTATCAGCTACTTTATTTACTTCTGCATTTTTACTAGCTAATTCTAATGCTCTTTCATTTATATCTGCCATTGTAATAAAAGATTTTTCTAAAAACTTTGCAGCAATAATTCCTAAGGGTCCATATCCACAACCTAAATCTAAAATATTCCCTGAAAACCCTTCATTTTCATTTAAAACTGTCTCTATGAAAAGCATGGAGCCAAAATCTACTCCCTTTTTCGAAAAAACGCTATTACTTGTATAAAAATCAAAAACTCTATCTTTTATATTCCACTGAAATTCATATAATTCCTTCTCACTTGTTGGATTATTGGTAAAATATTGTTCCATTTTAATTCCTCCGGTTATTTTATAATATTATAACCTATTTTAGCCAATATTAAAATGGTTTGTGGTGGCATTTTGAGAATGTTTTCAAGGAAAGTGTTGGAACACCAACATTTTTCTTGCTTTTATGCATTGTTTTTTGTTAAGAATTGTGATATTGTAGGATTGTTAACATATTATACGAGGAGTGACGAATTGATTAAACATTATTTTCGAGATTTAAAACTTGAATTTAAAGCTTATGATAGTAAAAAATTGGCCAGTGACTTATTGGCTGGTTTAACAGTTACTGCAGTAGCGTTACCCCTTGCACTGGCATTCGGTGTCAGTTCAGGTGTTGGGGCACCTTCGGGAATTATATCTGCAATTATTGCAGGATTTGTAATGGGGGGGCTGGCAGGAGCATCTTACCAAGTTTCAGGTCCTACAGGAACCATGATAGCTATACTGGCTACAGTTTATGCCGGTTATGGGGCAGAAGGTATATTTATAACAGGATTTTTATCCGGAATAATATTATTAGCAGCAGCAATATTTCGTTTTGGGAAACTTGTTTCCTTCATACCTGTATCTGTTATTTCAGGATTTACATCAGGTATTGCTATAATCATAGCCTTAGGCCAAATTGATAATTTTTTTGGAACGGTATCAATTGGAAAAACTAACGTTGAAAAGATTCTTTCTTATGGAGAATTAGGATTTAATCCTAATATATATGCGGTTCTAATAGGTTTATTAGTAATTGCAATAATGGTTTTTTGGCCAAAAAAATTGTCTAAAATTCCATCTTCATTAGCAGCATTAATAATTGCATTGGTTTTCAATTCAATAGCTAATTTTCCCGTTGATTTAGTAGGTAGTATACCAAGTACCATTCTTCTAGAGAATAGATTATCAATAGGAGATATTACAATAAATAAAAT
>JAAYRW010000028.1 GCA_012518555.1 Tissierellia bacterium | reverse complement strand
TAGCTTAGATAACTGGCTATTTCGAGGACAAGATCATAATAAACATATAAACGTTAAAACCATAAAGAACACAATAATTAGGCTAAGGAATAAACTAGGTCTTGATACGAATATTTCTGCTCATACATTAAGACATTGTTTTGCCACCCATGCATTAGAAGATGGCGTTGATCCTGTAATTATCCAGCAGCTACTTGGTCATAAGAATTTTAATACCACAGCAAAATACCTTCACATGACATCAAAAAGCTTAATGGGAGTAAAAAGCCCATTAGATACATACAGCAGTAAAAAATGATTAATATACAACAAGTATTTCAGAAATTCTTTCCTGAGTTTAATAAAGTATATACCCCTAACCTTATGCAACAAAAAGCTGCTAGAGATATATTAAACTGTAAAACCTCCGCTTTAGGTGGTAATTCATATGAGTGTGAAGAATGTGGCCATATCAAGATTCAGTATAACTCATGTCGTAATAGACATTGTCCTATGTGCCAGGGAATCAATAAGTCAATCTGGATAGACAAAAGAACTAAAGACATCATAGATGCTCCATATTTCCATGTGGTATTTACTATACCTCTAGAGCTTCAGTCTTTAGTCTATCAAAACCAAAAACTGCTATATACCTTGATGTATGAAGCAGTTGCCGAAACTTTACAAGAACTTTCTAGTGATAAAAAATATTTAGGTGCCCAAACAGGGTTTTTTAGCATTTTACATACTTGGGGACAAGATTTACATTATCATCCCCATATACATACAGTAATATTAGCCGGTGGCCTAACAAAACTTAACACATGGCGTAGTGGGAGTAAGAAATTTTTTATCCCAGTAAAAGTTCTATCAAAGAAGTTCAGGGGAAAATTCTTATACTACCTTAAAAAATACTATAGTGAAAACCTACTTAAATTTTATGGGGATATGAAGCAATATGAAACACCAAATTATTTTCAACATCTCCTAGATTTATGTTACTTGAAGGATTGGTATACATTTAGTCAAAGGACTTTTTCTTCCCCTTTAGCTGTAATTAAGTATCTTGGAAATTATACACATAGAATAGCTATATCTAATTCTAGAATAATTTCTATGGATGATGACACAGTAACTTTTACTGTTAAAAGCTACAAAGATAATAGCAAGAAAAAAACTCTAACACTGAAAGGTGTAGAGTTCATCAGAAGATTTTTAATGCATATACTCCCAAAGGGATTTGTTAAAATTAGATATTATGGGATTTTGGCTAATAGGAATAAAAAGACTAAGTTATCCCTATGTAGAAAGCTAACAAATAGTCCTATATACAAACCGCAATTTGAGGGCTTAACTACTACTGAAATACTTTGTATACTCCTTGGTAAGGATATTACCTTATGCCCTGAATGTAAAAAAGGTAAATTAAGAGAGTTTAAAACCTTATTAAAAATGGGGTTTCCGTAATAATAATTTAATTGAATACTTATTTTAAAAAGCCTCTTAAGTGGGGAGGGGGAAGGTATGTCTAATATCAGTTTTTTCTAGGATACAAATGTTAATGAAGTTAATTAGGATCAATATTAAGTAAGAATTAGATAAGCTTTAAAGATTGAATTCCCATAGAAGATCGCGAGACGACTTCCTTCTTCTAGGGCAATCAAAAATTTTGCGCACAGTTGTTTAAGGCTCAACAGATCGGTGTTTTATTCGATAGTTGAGCTTTTTTCGTGCGCAAAACTTCCGATTGAACCCTTCAAGAACCGTCCCCAAATATTCAAGAAGGATTCCCAAAAGGGAATCCACATTTTACATCATCATTGTTACTTATACTACTACACCACC
>JAAYRW010000161.1 GCA_012518555.1 Tissierellia bacterium | reverse complement strand
TTCATTTTAATTTCATTGTGGTATACATCTTTTATTTCAGAATCATTAAATACCTCTTCCGATATTTTTTCTAGGTCAATATTTAAAGAATCCTCAACATTTTCCCTGATAATGTTTTTGACTTTGCTTTTCATCAGCATATCGTCATCATAATATTCCTTAATTATTTTATCAGCAGTTTCAGTAATAATTTTAACTTTTTCTTTGTCAGGCTTTTCTTCTTTACATTCTAAAATATGCCTTGAAATATAATAACAAGCTTCATTGTAAACCTGACACTTTTTCTCTTTTACAAATACTTCAAAGGTGTTAGTATCGATAAAAATAAATTCCTCTATCTTTTGACTTGCCGATGGCAAGGAACAAGGTTGTTCAATTATAATGTTTTTAACTCCTTCCTCCTGCTTTGTATAATGTATATAACCTTTTTTATAATTTAATTTAAGGATTACCATATAATCTTTATTAAAAACATTAGCTTGTGCAAATAAGAGGTCACATGGTTTTATATCTGGATTATCTGCTAATAATCTATAGAAAAATTCCGTTACTTCAAAGGTAAATTTAATAAAATTAGCTGTAGCACCATACTCTTTTACTGATTTTAAGAAAAACCCTTCCTCATTAATAAATTTTGTTTTCTTTAAATCGGCATCATTAAAACATTTCAATATATGTTTTTCTGTATACTCTCTCATGCTGTCATTGAAAGACATTAAATTTTCCGAAAGTACCGGCATTCCTAGGCTTGTGTCAAGTATATGTAGTATTGCTTTTTGTATTGATACGCTCATTTTGTCCTCTTCTTCATTTATATTATTACTACAAATTATATCATAAAATATTTCATTGTCACCATTTAACTATTTTTAAATTTAAACCAAAAGGTAACACCCTTATCTTTATTTCTTACACCGTATGGGAATTTGTGTAATTCCAATATTGAACGTGCAATAGAAAGTCCCAGACCTGTCCCCTTTGTATTACTACGCTCTGAATCTCCTCTTTTATAAGGAAGCCAAATATCTTTAATAATATCTTCCGGTATATGGTTGCCCCTGTTATATATTTCAAAGGCATCACTTAGTATTTCTATTTTTATATTTCCTCCCTCTAATGTATTTTCAATGGCATTGACGAAGAAGTTATCTATTACACGCTCCAAAAGAGATTTATCTGCTTTTATAAAAGCCTCCCCGCTAAGGTCAACTTCAATAAATTTTTCGTCACAAATACTTTTGTAACGATTAATAATTTCACCGCTTATTTCCCTTAAAGACACTTCTTCTACTTTAATTTCAAAAGAATCTGATTCTAACTTTGTCATATCAAGCATTTGATGAATAATTTTATCCATACGGTCCACACTTTTCAGAATATTACTTGCATAATGCTCCCTTTTTTCCGTTTGGACATCTTCTTGTAAATTCTGTGCATAGCCGGAAATAATACTTAAAGGAGTTTTTAAATCATGGGCCAAGGCATCTGTTGTTTCTTTCCTCTGTCTTTCTATTTCTTCTCTTTTTAAATATGTCTTGTATGTTTGTTTAGAAAGTATGAAGGCTGCAATGCCAAATATAGTTAAGCAAGATAGCCAAACGTATACCAAAGTAGAAGAAATACGCTCCCATATATTAATGTCAATACCGACAGCTGTATAAAATTCACTGAAATAACTTTGATCATCTAATACCCGAATATTACTTTGATAAGGTATTACCATGTAATAGCGATAGCTTAAGTTACTTACTCTTTCGACAGGCTCCATATATGGAGACGGGTTTTTAAACAAGTGCTTAAAATGATTGCTTAACTTTGATTGGTCTCTAACCATTTGGCGAAGGTCTTCTTGGTTTTTACTGGTTAGTTTTTCATCATAGCCAGGAATACCCCTACCATCTTCTTCCTTGTACTTCGGAATAATACTGCCATTTTCATAATATGGTAGATTTTTAAAATTATCATAATCTTTATTGTAGAAATTCCCTTTATTAATTGTTCCGCTTCTTGCACCTACATTTCCTTCTTCATCAAGTTCACGAGCATACATAGTTGAAACAGATATACTATGGGGAATAATCATTTCATCATCCATCCAAAAACCATCTACATGTATTGCATACCCAGCAAGGTCTCCAATCTTTTCTACCTTAGGTTGAGCATATAGGTAGTTTTCAAGTTCTATTACTTCTTCTTTACTAAGCCATTCACTTGGCTTTAGTAAACCGTATCCATCCCGGCCAATGTTTTCCTCCATAGATTCTGTATAAACACATGTCCAGTAATCTTTAGGACTATAGGTACTGTAAATAAGTTTATAATCACTTGTAAATAATGCTGCTTCAGCACCATTCAACATATCTACCGGGCTTCTCCTTACAAACTCTTTCTTTACACCGGCTAAATCTGTAATTTGTTTATTATTATCTATATTATCATTTAATATTTCTTCTGTCCTTTTGCTTATTTGAGGGGCTTGACTAGCAAATTCTTTGCCGGCGGCTTCCATTTCCAAAGAGACTAAAAATGCCGTGAAAGCTACCATTAAAATTATATAGGTAGCTAAAAATGCACCAAAGATACGTAGATATACGGAATTCTTCATTTTATTCATTATTTACCTCCAATTTATAACCTTTCTTAAAAACGGTTTTAATTTGAGATGAAGCTTTACCTAATGCTTTTCGTAGTTTCCTTATGTGGTTATCCACTACTCTGTCATTACCCTCAAAATCATAACCCCAAATTCTGATGATGAGACTGTCCCGACTAACCACCTTCCCGGAATTTTCCATAAGAACTTTTAAAATTGCAAATTCCATGGGAGCAAGTATTACTTCCTCATTATCTACATAGACAGTGTAGCGATAGGGATCTAGTTTTATGCTGCCTACCGTCATAATTTCTTTTCTGACCATTCCTTTGGAGCGTTTTAACAGGGCATTTACCTTTGCATAAAGTTCTGCTAAGGAAAAGGGTTTTGTAACATAATCGTCACAGCCTAAGCTATAGCCATGTAACCTATCACTTTCACTGTATTTAGCAGTGATAAATATAAGAGGAACGTCGCTAACTTTTCTCAATTCTCTGCAAATTGTAAATCCATCTATTTCCGGCAGCATAACATCCAGAAGTACCAAGTCATACTTCTTATCCATAGTTTCTAATTGACCTTGCCTTCCGGTCTTTGCTGTATGTATTTCTAAAGCTCCCTGGCTTTTTTCTATAAAATAATCTGTGATTATTTCCCTTAATTCAGGATCATCTTCAACTAATAGAAGTTTAAAGGCCATATTACCACCCCCAAGTATATAGTAGCACATAGATATATCTTTTTTGTATCCAAATAGAAATATTTTTGATTTTTTCTCGGTAATGTTCTTTATACTCTATTCCAATCATATTATATAAGTAAAAGAGTAGGAGGACTTGTTATGACACAAGTAATATATACAGTACAACCTGGAGACACTCTTTACGGAATTGCCCTTCTATATGGTAGTACAGTTCAAGGAATTGTAGAGGCAAACAATATAACAAATCCCGACTTGATTTATCCCGGGTCTATTATATTAATCCCCGTTGAAGAGGAATATTTGGAAAGCCCTCCGGGAAGTCTTATATATACAGT
>JAAYRW010000027.1 GCA_012518555.1 Tissierellia bacterium | reverse complement strand
TATTATGTATATGATCGAGATAAAAAAGAATATAAGATTTATAGTCATAACCAAGGAGAAGAGCCCAATCCTGAAAATGATGAAATTATCGGTATAGCAAAATTAGCAAAGGACAATAAATTAAATATTAATTTTGGTGAAGATAATGAACGAAATATAGTTATTTATTTGGAAAGTGAATATCATTATATCGTAAATGAAGGCACCGACACGGAAATGACCTACACCTTAAATGGTGTGGAAAATACTATTATTAGAAGCACTGCCAACTTTACCATAGATGATATTAACATAGAACTAAATGAAAGAGCTTCTACAATAGACTTTGAAAATAATGATGTAAGCTTTGATGTAACAAATAATTCTGATGAAGTTGTAGAAAGAATTAAAGACTTTATCAATGACTATAACGAAATTATAGAATTAATAGCTAGAAAAACCGGTGAAAGACCTAATAGAAATTACCTTCCTTTAACTCCCGATCAAAAGGATGAAATGTCAGAGGATGAAATTAAAAATTGGACAGAAGAAGCTAAAAAAGGCGTTTTATATAGTGATAGCAAAATGAACAATCTTTTGCGCAGTATGAGATCTGCCATAACAGGCTTTACTGATGTAAGTAGCATAAGCCTGTCTAGCCTAGGGATTTCATCAGCAAGTATGGATACGAGTGGAAAATTAATAGTAGATGAAAACAAATTAAAAGAAAAGCTTTTAGACAATCCTGATGAAATAGCAAACTTATTTACTCTTCCATCAAACACAGAAGACGGAAGATCAGGTATTGCCCTTCAATTGCAAGAAATATTAAGGGCAAATGTAGGAGCTTTCGGAACTACAGGACTTTTAATAGATGAAGCCGGCTTGGAAAATAGCTCAACTTCAGACAGAAACTATATTTCAGAAAAAGTCAAAGATCACGACGACCGGATGGAAGAATTAAGAAAGTCCTTAGAAAGAGAACAAAGAAGATATTGGGATCAGTTTGCAGCCCTAGAACAGAGTTTAAATAGATTAAATGCCCAAAGTATGTGGCTAATGGACTTTATGGGCGGAAATTAAGTTAGTAGAAGGAGAAATTATGTTAAATCCATTTGAACAATATAAAACAACATCAATTAATACAATGACAAAGGGTGAATTGCTGGTACTTTTATTTGATGAGGCAATTAAAAAACTTAATCGAAGTAAAATTTTAATGGAACACCAAGATTTTGAAAATGCAAAAATAAACCTTGATAAAACAAGAAGTATTTTTAACTATTTAACAGTAACCTTAGACCAAAACTATCAAATGTCCAAAGATTTATCGGAAATGTATATGTTCTTTAATAGAGAAATCATTAAAGCATCCTCCTATAAATCCAGCAAGTATATAGAGGAAATTTTGCCCCTGGTTAAAGATTTAAGAAATACCTGGCTTGAAGCTGATAAAATCGCAAGAAAGAAGTAGCCAACAATGGAAAAATTACTTAAAGAAAAACTAAAACTAGCAATAGAATTGAAAGACTTTACGACAGAAATAAATAATCTATGCCTTAAAACCCAATATAGCCAGCTAAGTTCAATGCTTGAAGAAAGACAAAATCTTATTGATGATATTAATAAGATTAACGGCAGAATAAAGGAAGAAGAAGGCAATGGAAGAGAAAGCAATCAAATAAAAAAATTAAAGGACCAGATAAAAGGAATATTTGTGGAAGTAACAGAAACAGACAAGATTATAAGAAAAAATATCAACCACCAGCTAACAATAGTTAAGGAGAAATTAAACAATCCAAAATCAACTTTAACTTCCAAGTCGCTTAATATCAAAGCATAGGCTAACGAACCTATAGTGAGGGAGGAAAAATGAAAGAAAATGAAGATAAGAATATTGTCAAGGAAGAGCAGGTAAGTGAAAGTAGCAATGAAACTACCATTAAGGAAACTAGGGTAAGAAGTTTAAAAGGAAGGCTGATGTCAGTTTTAGGTGTAGTATGTGTAGTCTTATTTATTATAACAGGTGTAATCATTTATTCCACCGTTGATAAACATTTTACCGACAATCATAAGAGTTTGCTCTATGAATCTTCCCAAAGTATAAGTAAGGAAGCAGAGCTATTTTTCCAAAAGTATGTAACAATTGCCCAGCAAATGGCCCAGGATAAAAATATTCAGAATTTCTTATTAAGTGTTGAAGAAAGAGAAGATATTTTAACCAACCCTGGATTCGATGTGGTCCGCAGTACCCTTATAGATACTCAAAAATTCCACCAAGATGTTATATTATCTGCATATATTGGTAAAGACAATCCTTCCTACTATGTTGATGATATAGACGGTATATCTGATGAATCTTTTGATCTTAGGACTAGACCCTATTATAAAACCATTACAGATGGCATAGTATATCTTACGGAGCCCTATATGGACGTTTCTACGGGAGCTATGGTAATAACTATAACAGCACCTGTAGATCTAGAAGGACAAGTAATAGGATTGACAGGAATTGATATTACTATAGATTCTTTAGCAAAAGCTGTAGGAGATTCAAAATTAGGCCAAGATGGATACTTTTCACTCTTAACTGCTAACAATACTATAAGCTACCACATAGATCCAGAAAATATTTTAGGAACAATAAATGACATTGAATTAAGTGAAAATATAGTAAACAATCTAATAAACAATAGGGATGAAGTTATAGAATATAGCTATAGAAATAATGACTTCATGGGTAACAGTACGGAAATAGGCGACACCGGCTGGAAAGTTCTATCATCCATGCCTAAAGATGAATTTTATGAAAATATACAGAAAGTTGTAAAACTAATCGTATTAATATATATTTTTGCCGCTATTATTCTATGTGGAGCAATTTATATTGTTTTAAATGTTCTTACTAAACCTATTAATAAGTTAACAGAAATAACCAATAAATTGTCCTTAGGTCAATTAGATGTAGATATTGACATTCAAAGTGATGACGAAATCGGCTTGTTGGCCCAATCTATTGAAAGACTTACTGAGCGTTTGAAGGCCTACATACTATATATTGACGAAAGTGTGGAACATTTGAATTCAATGTCAGAAGGAAATTTAGCCATAGAATTTAAAAACGACTATACCGGCGAATTTGCTAAATTAAAAACAGCCCTACTTCATGTTTCCCATATCCTTAAAGAAACTATAGGAAGAATAAAAGATTCATCAATTTCAATTAATATGAATGCAGAACAAGTTTCAATGGGAGCCCAAACATTGGCTCAAGGAACTACAGAGCAAGCCAGTGCAATTGAGGAGCTGTCGGCTGAAGTTAATGAAATATATGCCACCATAGCAAACAATGCAGAATATGCAGAAAATGCAGGCACTAAAGCTTTAGAAGCTTCAAATGAAGTAGAAAAAGGCAATACTCAAATGAGGGACATGCTATCAGCAATGGATGAAATAAGCAATTCATCTAATGAAATAGGAAAAATAATTAAAGTAATAGATGATATAGCCTTTCAAACTAATATACTAGCCCTTAATGCAGCTGTAGAAGCAGCTAGGGCAGGTTCTGCCGGCAAGGGTTTTGCAGTTGTAGCAGATGAAGTAAGAAATTTAGCAAGCAAATCTGCAGAAGCTGCTCAACAAACCACCCTCTTAATAGAAAATTCTATTAAGGCAATTAAAAAAGGAACAGACCTAGCAGGAGAGGCAGGTAAATCTTTAAATGAAATAGTCATTAAAACAGGAGAAACCAATGATTTAATAAGCGAAATTGCAAAAGCATCAACACAGCAAACCGTTTCCGTAAACCAAATAAGAAGCGGTATTGAGCAAATATCATCGGTAGTTCAAGAAAATGCAGCAACAGCAGAAGCCAGTGCTGCAAACAGTGAAGAACTTTCAGGACAAGTTCAACTGTTAAATGACTTAGTTAGCAAATTTAATACAGAAACAGTGGAGGAACTTGAATGAAGGGAATTAAATTTAAATTAGTAATATACTTTTCTATATTAATTATAGTGAGCTTTCTAGCTTTAGGGATTATAACAGTTAAAGAGTCAATAAATGTGGTTACGGAAGAAGTAGAAACAGCCATTCATATTATAGCTGAGGAATCTGCTAAGTTAACGGAAAGCAGAATCGAAACTCAACAAAGAGTTTTGGAAATGATAGCTAAAAGTTCAGGTATGAATTCAATGGATTGGGAAATACAAAAAGAAATTATAGATGCTCAAATTGGAAATACAAATTTTATGGATATTGCAGTAGTTCAACCTGATGGAAATGCACTTTATAGAGATGGATCTGTGGCACAGCTTTGGGATAGACCATATGTAAAAAAAGCATTTGAAGGTGAATCCAATATATCTGATATGATAACAAGTAGGGTGACAGTTGGGTTAGTTACAATGTATGCAGCACCTATTGAGAAAGACGGCCAAGTAGTAGGAGTATTAATAGGAAGAAGAGAGGCAGATGTTTTTAGCACTATAGCAAATGATACTGGTTTCGGAGATGAAGGTTACGGATACATTATCGATAATACAGGCACTGTTATTGCACATCCCGATAGAGAATTAGTGTTGACCCAGTTCAATCCCATAAGAGATTCTATGTCAGATGAAAGTTTATCTCCATTAGCTACAGTATTTGAAAATATATTATTGGAAAGAACAGGTACTTCTAATTACGAATATGAAGGAAGCTCTTTATACGTAGGCTATGCCCCTATTGAAGGTACCAATGGATGGACATTCATTATAACTGCAGAAGAAGGTGAAGTGTTATCCTCCATTCCTGGATTACAAAGAAGTGTACTTATGATAGGCTTAATACTTTTAGCAGTGAGTATTGTCATAGTTTTTCTTGTAGGAAATTCAATTGTAAATCCTATAAAACTTACGGTAAACCATTCTAAAGCAATAGCTGCCTTGGATTTAACAATAGATGTTCCGGAAAAATTTATAAAACGAAAAGATGAAGCTGGTGATTTAGCACGAGCATTACAAACCATTTCAGATAATTTAAAAAACATTATTACTGAAATCAGAGATACATCTTCCCAGGTATTGACAGCATCGGAAGAAATGTCGGCAGCATCACAACAATCAGCATCTGCTTCTACGGAAATGTCACAAACCATGGAAGAAATAGCTAAGGGAGCTTTCAATCAAGCGGAAAGTACTCAACAGGGAGTTCTCAACGCCAATGAACTAGGTAGGATAACTGAAGAAAATCAGGACTATATGAATGATTTAATCACAAATTCAGACAATGTAAATGAAATTGTAAAAGAAGGTTTAGTTGAAATTGAAAATTTATACAATATTACACAAGAAAGTAACAAGGCAACGGAAGAAGTAAAAAATGTTATAGAACAAACTAACGACAGTTCAGTGAAAATTGGTCAAGCAAGTAATGTTATTTCTTCCATAGCTCAACAGACTAATCTACTGGCATTAAATGCTACAATTGAAGCTGCAAGAGCAGGTAGTGCAGGAAGAGGCTTTGCCGTTGTTGCAGAAGAAATAAAGAATTTAGCCCTACAATCATCTGCCTCTACTGAGGAAATAGATTCAATAGTTAGCGAATTGCAAGTAAATGCTGAAAATGCAGTTAAAACTATGGAAAGAGTATCTGCCATTACCCTAGAGCAAACTAAGAGTGTAGAAAACAGTAACGAAAAATATACTATGATAGCTAAGGCAATGGAAGAAACTGAGGAAAGTGTAAATAAATTAGTTGCTGCAGGAGAAAACTTAAACAACAATAAAGAACTTATACTTGCTAGTATGGAAAGTCTTTCATCTATAGCTGAAGAAAATTCCGCCGCTGCTCAAGAGGCAACAGCAGCAATAGAAGAACAAGCTGCTACTGCTGAAGAAGTTTCTGCAAACAGCGAAGAATTAACTACTCTAGCAGAAAACTTACAAAATTTAATAAGAAGATTTAAAATTTAATTATTGATTCTAGAAAATCATCCTTCTAATAAAGATATATGAAGGATGATTTTTTTCAACCTTTATATTTTCCTGCATATAATATTTATTGTAAGTAAAAGAATGATTAAAGGTGGTGTTATTATGGGTATAGAAATTCCCGGACTTACACAAGTAGTTATACCGGCAGCAATTACGGTACATTTAGGAGGGCCGGATGAAGCTGCCGAAAATGTAACAGTTTCCTTTTTAGATTACATAAAAAATGTCGCTTCCAGTGAAATTTATCCTACCTGGCCTGAAAGTGCACTTAGAGCTAATATATATGCCATTACTTCTACGGCCTTAAACCGAATTTTTACAGAATGGTACCGATCGAGAGGTTATAATTTCGATATAACTAATGATACTAGGTTTGACCAAGCCTACGTACATAATAGAGGTATTTTTGACACTATTTCAGTATTAGTAGATGAACTTTTCGACAGTTATATAGCAAGAGAAGGTCAATTAGAACCTCTTTATGCCCAATTTTGTGACGGTCGTATTTCAAGCTGTCCAGGACTCCTTCAGTGGGGCACTGTAGATTTAGCAAACCAAGGATATACACCCTATGAAATACTCCAATATTATTATGGGGATGATATTACCATACAAAGGGATACTCCCCTTGCTGAAGCCTATGAAACCTACCCGGGAATTCCTCTTCAGTTAGGAGATAATAATCCTTATATCTTGTTAATGCAACTTGCTTTAAATACTATATCGATTAATTTTCCTGCTATTCCGCTTATACAAAATCCTACCGGAACTTTTGACCAAACAACCTTTGAAGCTGTAAGCCAGTTTCAGAGTATTTTCGACTTACCGGTTACAGGGATTATCGACAAATCAACCTGGTATCAAATTAGGAGGATTTATACAGCAGTAACAGATTTAGCAGAATTAACTTCTCAAGGTATTATATTAGAAGAAATCCCAGAATTTACACCTACTCCAGGACCAGAAGAAGTATTGCCTCGTGTTCAGGCAGTACAGTATTTTCTAAATGTTCTTTCAGCTTTTTACGCTACCATACCTTCTGTTGATATTTCCGGCATATTAGATTCTAATACCAGAAGCTCTATAATGGAATTTCAGAAAACTTTTAATCTACCCATTACTGGTATTATAGATGAGGAAACTTGGAGAGAAATGTATAATTCTGTAGCTGGTATTTTAGATAGACTACCTCCCCAAGCTATAGCCCTTCCGGCATTTCTATGGCCTGGTATTAATTACCAGATTACTTCTGAAGGACCTGGTGTATATATTATACAACAATATTTAGCGTATATTGCATCAGTACTGGAAGGGATTTTACCCCTTGATCCGGATGGTGTTTTCGGTCCCTTGACAGAACAAGCAGTAAGGGACTTTCAAGAGTTTTTTGGAATAGACGTAACCGGGGTGGTAGATCAATATACTTGGGATAGGATAGTACTTATATACAGGGATTTAAGATTTGGTAATAGAGCTAACTTAAATCAATTTCCAGCATAGATTTGAAAATAAATTTAAAAACTCTTAAGCTTTTGTCCAGATATGTCGATTATATAGTTGTAGAAGTTACAATTTAATTGTAAATTAATTACATATTAATTACACTACTCTTATAAAGGAAAAATTATGGCTAAGAAAAGGAAGTTTAAATTTGAATTTCAAGAAATTATTGATATGGTACCCAGTGTTATGCTGGTAATTGATGCTGAAAGCGGGGAAATATTAGAGCTTAATAAAGCAGCTGTTGACTACTACGGTTATTCTAAAGAGCAAATTTTAAATATGAACATTAGTGATTTTAATCTACTTTCCCAAGGTGAAATTATGAAAGAAATGGCTTTAGCTTTAAAGGAAAGGAGATATTTCTTTAATTTTAAACATCGATTAGCAGATAATTCAATTAGAGAGGTGGAAGTACATAGCTTTCCTATAAAATACGGCAAAGAAAATCTTTTGTTTTCAACGGTTTACGATGTCCATGACAAGCTTGAGCAAAAGCTTATGTTTGAACAGTTGCTCCTTGCTTCACCCTATGCTGTTGCTATATTAGATAAGGATCAAAAAATTGTAAAGGTCAATAAGGATTTTACAAAAATGTTTCTCTATGATTTAGAGGAAACAAAGGGTAAGTTCATAAATAAATTAATATCCCCCTACAAAGATTCTAACCAAATAGACAAAAACCTTGAGGTAATATATAAGGGTCAAATTGTAAAACAGGAGGGTAAAAGAAGACGGAAAGATGGAAAGTTAATGGACGTGGAGATAATCGGCTACCCTGTTCTTTATAATCAAACGGTTATAGGAGTATACGCAATATATATTGACATATCCCACAAATATAAAGATCATTTAACCCAGCTACACAATCGAAACTATTTTGTCCAAGAAATTAATAAATCTATTGAAAATTATCCAAAGTATAAGGAAGGATTCTCTGTACTTGCCCTCTACATAGAAGGTTTCAGAGAGATAAACGATACTTTAGGTCATATAATAGCAGATGAATTTTTAGTAGAAAGTGCTAAAAGATTAAAAGTTCTAGTAAGACAATACTTAATTGCAAAAATAGATAGTAATGAATTTGCCATCTTAGTTAATTCTACTAACAAAAATTATTTACTATATTTATCTAATGCTATTTTAGAATCTTTAAGCAAGCCCTTTATAATATCCAACACTAAAATATATTTAAACTTCAAAATAGGAATTAGCTCTTTTCCTGGGGATGGTAGAACTTCTGAAGAACTTATACGGTTTTCAAATACAGCTATGCACCAGTCAGAAATAAAATCAAACCAAAGAATTAGTTTTTACGACAATAAAATTTCAGAAGAAATGGAAGAAAGGTTCTTCATAGTTAACTATCTTTTTAGTGCAATTTCTAACAAGGAACTATCTATCCATTATCAGCCTATATTTAGCATCAAAGATAGAACCATAGTAGGAGCTGAAGCTTTGTTACGCTGGAATAATCCAGAATTAGGCCAAGTAGCTCCTAATACATTTATTCCCATAGCAGAAAAAACAGGTCAAATTTTATCCATAGGTGAATGGGTTATAGAAGAAGTATGTAAGCAAATTAATTTATGGAAAATTAAAGGTTTTAAATTAATTCCTATATCTATTAATATATCAGTTAAACAATTAGAAAATGTTAATTTTGCAAAATCTCTTATGCAAATAATAAAAAATACCAAAGCAGATCCTAAAAATATTGAATTAGAAATAACTGAAAGCGTATCATCAGGTGATATAGAAAGAATAGTTAAGAATATAAAAGAATTAAAAAAATACGGCATTAAAATATCCATGGATGATTTCGGTACAGGATTTTCATCCTTAGGGCAACTAGATATTTTCGAGTTGGACAAGCTTAAAATAGACAAAATCTTCGTCGATGATTTAGGACAAGGACTAAGACGACAAAACTTAGTTAAAACCATTATATCTATGGCTGAAAATTTAGATTTAATAACTGTAGCCGAAGGAATTGAAACTCAAGAACAGCTATGTCACTTAAAAGGATTAGGCTGCCAACAAGGACAAGGATTTATATTCAGTAAACCCCTAACTGTAGAACAGATAGAGAAATTCTTAGTTAGGGAAGTGTAATATTCCCTGAAGGGAAACTTGTTCTTTATCCATATATTATGAATAACACAATTTCTCATGGTAGAGCGGCTGAAATTTTAGGAATGAAGAAAACAGAGTTAATTGCACTATATAGTCAGATAGGATTAAATTATTTTAATTCAGATATAGAAGAGCTACTAGAAGATGCAGATACTATTAGCAAGATAAGGAGCAAATAGTATGATTATTGTTTCGGATACAACGCCTATAATATCATTAACAAAGATAAAACGTTTAGAATTATTAAAAGAGTTATTTGGAAATGTAATAATTCCAAATGCTGTTTATAGAGAGTTGACTTCCTCCAAAAGTTTTGGAGGATTTTAAAACACTACTTTATAGTCTGAATTTTTCCATTAATTTATTTAAGTTTTCCACCTGAGCAGCTAATTCTTCACTATTTGCTGCTGAGTTTTCAGCTGTAGCTGCATTTTCTTGAACAACAGATGGCTATTTGTTCTGCATTACTATCTATAATTTGTGATGCATCCTTAATTTCACCTATTATTTGTCTTTGCATATTGCTAATGTTAACTATGGTAACTTTTAACTTTTCAAAGCTAAGGAAAAACTGCTTTATTTTCTCAACAAAATGCCGATATAAGAACAAGGAGGTCTTACTATGATTGATAAAATTAAT
>JAAYRW010000160.1 GCA_012518555.1 Tissierellia bacterium | reverse complement strand
TTGGCCAATCCATATATGGGTACTTTACTTTTGACAATAGGTTTTATAGGAATAATAATGGAAATATTTACTCCTGGATTTGGAGTTGGAGGCACTATAAGCATTATAGCTTTTGGATTATTTTTTGGAGGTAATATAATTGCAGGAAATTCTGAATGGACTTCACTTGTAATATTTATTACAGGATTAGTATTATTGATAATAGAGGCTATAATTCCAGGTTTTGGGTTACCTGGCATATCTGGTATAATATTGATTATTGCGGGCACAATTTTAGCAATGGGAACTATTACCTCTGCTTTAATATCTTTAAGCATAGCCATAATTATTACGGCCATAATAACTATATTGTTAATCAAATTTGGCCATAAGAGTCCCCATTTAGAAAATATTGTTCTAAATACTCAACAGAAAGATGAGGAAGGCTATCTTAGCACCAATACTAAGGATGAATATTTAGGAAAGACAGGAATCAGTATATCGGAACTTCGCCCTTCGGGGATTGTTGAAATAGATGGAAAAAGATTAGATGCTTTATCTGAAGGAGTTTTTATACCTAGGGAAGCTAATGTCAAAGTTGTAAGGGTTGAAGGTTCAAAAATAATTGTAAGGAGGGTTTAATATGCCAGCAGCAGCATTTTCTATTGGAATTGCAGTATTAATAATTATTTTAGTGATTTTATTTTTTACTTTTATTCCAGTAGGTTTATGGATTACAGCTTATTTTTCTGGAGTTAAGATTAAAATTGGTACTTTGATTGGTATGAGATTGAGACGTGTAGTACCTTCTAGAATAGTTAATCCTATGATTAAAGCTACGAAAGCAGGTTTAACAATAGGAGTAGACAAATTAGAGTCTCATTATTTAGCAGGTGGTAATGTTAATACCTTAGTAGATGCATTAATTGCAGCACAAAGAGCTAATATACCTCTAGAATTTGAAAGGGCAGCAGCCATCGATTTAGCAGGTAGAAATGTATTAGAAGCAGTTCA
The DNA here is from genome assembly GCA_012518555.1 of Tissierellia bacterium. Classification (GTDB taxonomy): domain Bacteria; phylum Bacillota; class Clostridia; order Tissierellales; family Sedimentibacteraceae; genus Sedimentibacter. The sequence goes on along the minus strand of JAAYRW010000160.1, from coordinate 9,685 downwards.
AGTAAGTGTAAACCCTAAAGTTATAGAGACACCTAATATATCAGCAGTTGCTAAAAATGGTATTGAAGTAATTGTAAAAGCTAGAGTAACGGTAAGAGCTAATATTGAAAGACTGGTAGGTGGAGCAGGAGAAGAAACAATTATTGCTAGGGTTGGGGAAGGTATTGTTACTACTGTTGGTTCTTCTACAGCTCACGAAGATGTATTAGAGAATCCTGACAGTATATCTAGAACAGTACTTGATAAAGGTTTAGATTCTGGAACTGCTTTTGAAATATTATCAATCGACATAGCAGATGTAGATGTAGGAAGAAATATAGGTGCCAAACTACAAATGGAACAAGCAGATGCTGATAAGAAGATTGCACAAGCAAAAGCTGAAGAAAGAAGAGCAATGGCAGTAGCTAAGGAGCAAGAAATGGTTGCTGAAGTCCAAGCCATGAAAGCAAAAGTAGTAGAAGCAGAATCAGAGGTTCCATTGGCAATAGCTAGAGCTTTAAAAGACGGTAATATGGGTGTAATGGATTATTATAATATGAGAAATGTACTAGCAGATACAGATATGAGGGATTCTATTTCTAAAGCAACTAAAGAAGATAACAATAAATAGTGGGATGTGATTAAATGGAACGACTGATAATTCTTGTTATCTGGGCTATAGGAACCGCTGTTGTTAGAAGTGCTAATAATAAAAACAATGAAGGGAAAACCAAAAAAACAATTAATAAGAATAAAAGAAAAAATGTTTTCAGCTCATTTTTAGAAGACTTAGAAAAAGAAATGCAAAGATCAGAACGACCGGCGCAACCGTCACAGCCGGTTCATCCGGCAAGACCGGCACAACCATCAATCGTGTCAGAACGCCCGGCGCATCAGGTGCCAACCATGGTGTCAGATTTCCCTGCACAACCGACACAACCAGCACAACCATCCATGTTGTCAGATCTTCCTAAGCCAAAACCCCCACCAATGCCAAAAGCTCCACCTAAACCTGCAGGTTTAGAAGTGGATCTTATTGGTGGAGACGAGGAAATAGGAGGAAGCAAAGAAGCTGGTTCTAAAGAGTCAAGGTATAATGACGATCTAAATTTAGACTTAAAGAGAGAATTATTAAAAGGCATCATATATTCTGAGATTTTGTCAGAACCTAAGAGCTTAAGGAATATGAAGAGAAGGGGTTAAAATAAATGAACCGGCTACATTTATTATAAGGTAGCCGGTTTTTACTTAATTTGGATATCTAGAAGTATATCCTTTAAAATAGTGAACGTGACCATCATCAAATGATGTGGTACCGGAATAGCGGTGCGTATGTCCATTACCAGTTGAAATACTAGGTCCAGTCTTTACAGATATTCTATGACGATGCCCATCGACTAAGGTTGTTATATCTATCATGCTATGAACGTGTCCCGGTACATTGGCTTCCGGAGAGGTTTGTCTCCCGTAGGAATGCCTGTGGTTATCATTTATAGTGGTGTGGCCTCCGAAGTTATGTGTATGAAATCCACCAATCATTTACTCACCTCTTTAAGTGTACATGCATTATTTTATGTCTAAATTCTCGATCTGTTACCTTTTATAAATAAAATTTGCATAAAAAATTAAATTTTATTTAAAATAAGTCTTGAAAATATTTCTAATAGTGTTATAATTATATTAAGGTCAAAGAAAGTCAAAGTCAAAGTTTTAAGTAAGGAAGTGATATATTGTCAAAATTAAGCGATATAATTGAAGACTTTATTAAAGAATTAATGGAAGCTAACGACCAGGCTATAGAAATTCAGAGAAATATATTGGCTCAGCAATTCGATTGTTCCCCGTCCCAGATTAATTACGTACTTACTACACGATTTAACAATGACAGAGGTTATATTGTTGAAAGTAGGAGAGGCGGCGGAGGATATATAAGAATTTTTAAAGTCAGTACTTCTATAGATGATGATTTAAAACGTATAATCAATGAAAGTATAGGTGACAGTATTACTCTCAACAAGGCCTATGATTTAATTAAAGCATTACATGAAAGAGACGTAATTACATTAAATGAGAAAAAAATTATGGGAAGCACCTTAAGCGATAGGGCTCTTAATATAGTTGCCTACAAGAACAGAAATAAGCTTAGAGCTTCTATTTTAAAAGCTATGATATTAGCAGCTGTAGAAAATGATTAATAAAATATAAGGAGGGTATATATGTTGTGTAACGAATGTGGTAAAAACGAAGCAAATGTTCACGTAACCCATATTATAAATGGTAAAAAAACAGAAAATCACCTATGTGAAGAATGTGCGAAAAAGAACCAATCTATATTTAATACAAATTTTTCAATGGAAAACTTGTTTTCAGCAATGTTGAACAGTGCTTTTAATACTAAGACTTACCTGCCTACTAAAGGATGTTCTAATTGTGGTATGACTTACGACCAATTTAGAAATATTGGCAAGTTTGGATGTAGTCACTGTATAGATACATTTAAGCAAAGATTAATGCCTGTTGTAAAAAGTATTCAAGGATATGATAATCATAAAGGAAAGATTCCTAAAAGAGCCGGCGGTAAATATAGAGTTCAAATGGAAATAAAAAGATTGAAGACGGAGCTTCGAAATGCCGTTGAACGTGAAGAATACGAACTTGCAGCAAAGTTGCGAGATGAAATTCACGATTTAGAAAGGAATCAGGGAGGTGAGTAATTTGGAAAGTAATATCGTAATAACAAGTAGAGTAAGACTGGCAAGGAATTTAATAAATTATAAGTTCCCTGTAAACATGTCTCCTGATGAATGGAGTAAAGTTATATCTGAAGTAGATCAGGCTTTAAACAAGGAAAATAAAAATTACAGACTAACATATATGAGGGAACTGTCAGATGTACAGAAAAACTCACTTATAGAAAACCACCTTATAAGCCCTGCTCTGGCAGAAAAAAAGGATAGTGGAGCATTTCTTTTAAGTCCTGACGAAAAAGTTTCCATAATGATAAATGAGGAAGACCATATTAGAATCCAAACATTAGGGGAAGGAATGGCTTTAAAGGAATGTTGGAATTTAAGCAATAAGGTAGACGATATCCTTGAGGAAAGCGTGGATTATGCCTTTGATAAAGAACTAGGTTATGTTACATCTTGTCCTACCAATATAGGAACAGGAATGCGTGCATCAGTAATGCTTCACTTACCTGCACTGTCTATTACAAACCAAATAGATAAATTCCTATATGGTGTTTCACAATTAGGAGTTGCAGTAAGGGGAGTTTATGGAGAAGGAACGAAATCAATTGGTCATCTTTATCAAATTTCTAATCAAGGAACACTGGGAGCTTCAGAAGAAACTCTAATAGAAAAGATTACTCAAATTTCTATGCAAATAGTAGAAAAAGAAAATAGAACAAGAGAGCATTTAAAGAAGAATAATTACGATGAATTGGAAGATGATTTTTATAGAGCTTACGGTTTGTTGACAAATGCTAGAAAAATGACTTCTAATGAAGCTATGAAACTTTTATCATTGGTTAAGCTTGGTAGCGAAATGGGAATAACCCCGATGGTTAAAGGTAAAGATATATATAATTTGATGGTAAAAATACAACCTAATAATATTTCTAATATTGTAGGAAGAGAACTTCCGAAAAATGATAGAAATAAAATGAGAGCAGAAATAATAAGAAATGAGTTATTAAATAAATAAAGGAAAAGGAGATGAGGAATATGATGGGAGGATTAAATAATTCTGCAAGAAAAGCCCTTGCATTAGCTCAAGAAGAAGTTAAAAAACTTAAACAAAATGTCCTTGGAACAGAGCATATACTATTAGGGCTTATGATGGAAGAAGAAAGCATTGCAGGAAAAATACTTAGGAACAAGCTAAATACTGACAAAGTCAGAGAAATAATAAAAAATTCAACTGGAATGGGTGAAAGTGTACCGGAATATATTACCGTAAGTCCAAGAAGTAAGTATGTTATTGAACTTGCCCGACAGTTTTCTGCACAATTAAAAGTTCCTTATGTAGGATCGGAGCATATACTTTTAGGTCTTATAGAAGAGGGAGAAGGTATAGGTGCACAAATTATTAAATCTGTCGTAAGTTTAAGAGATTTAAAGTTAGAAGTTCTTGAAGCTATAAGGGGAAGTAGAGGTTCAGAAGGTAATATAGGTATGGGTGCCGGAGGCGTACGAAAATCTTCTAACACACAGACTATAGATAAATATGGCACTGACTTAAACCAACAGGCAAGGGAAGGAAAATTAGATCCGGTTATTGGAAGAGCCGATGTAATTGAAAGAGTAATACAAATATTGTCAAGAAGAACAAAAAATAATCCTTGTCTGATAGGTGAGCCGGGAGTTGGAAAGACTGCCATAGCTGAAGGTTTAGCTCAGGAAATTATAAATGGAAATGTTCCTGAAACATTGAAAGATAAACGAGTAATTACCTTAGATATGGCAGGAATGATAGCTGGCGCAAAATACAGAGGTGAATTTGAGGAAAGACTTAAAAATGCCATAGATGAAATTAAAGCTGATGGAAACATAATATTGTTTATAGATGAAATGCATACCATAATCGGTGCAGGAGCAGCAGAAGGTGCTATGGACGCATCTAATATTTTAAAACCTACCTTGGCAAGAGGAGAACTCCAAGTTGTAGGGGCAACTACCTTAGATGAATACAAGAAACATATAGAAAAGGATGCTGCCCTGGAAAGAAGATTCCAACCTATAACAGTAGAAGAGCCAAGTGTGGAAGATACTATTAAAATTTTAAGTGGTTTACGCGATAAGTATGAAGCTCATCACAAAGTTGCAATTACTGATGAAGCTATTGAGGCTGCAGCCAAACTTTCTCACAGGTATATTTCAGATAGGTTTTTACCAGATAAGGCAATAGACTTAATTGATGAGGCTGCTTCTAAGGTGAGACTGAAATCTTCTACGGCTCCAAAAGAATTAAGGGAATTAGAAGAAAAAATTAAAGAAATTGATACAGAGAAGAAAACTGCAATAAACAATCAAGATTTTGAAAAAGCAGCTACATTAAGAGATGAAGAGAAAAGATTGACTGAAGAACTAGATAAACAGAGAAAACTTTGGGCTGCACAAAACTCAAAGGACATCAAAATTGTATATGAGGATATTGCAGACGTTGTAGCTCAATGGACGGGAATTCCCGTTAAGAAACTTCAAGGAGATGAATCAGAAAGACTTCTTAATATGGAGGAAATTCTCCATGAAAGGGTAATCGGTCAGGAAACTGCCGTTGAAGCTTTATCAAAAGCTATAAGGCGATCCCGAGTAGGACTTAAAGATCCTAAAAAGCCTATCGGTTCATTTATATTCTTAGGTCCTACTGGAGTTGGAAAGACTGAGTTGTCCAAGGCCTTAGCTGAATCTATGTTTGGTGATGAAAGCGCCATGATAAGAATTGACATGTCCGAATATATGGAGAAACATTCTGTATCTAAATTGGTAGGTTCACCTCCAGGATATGTTGGATTTGATGACGGAGGGCAATTAACGGAAAAAGTAAGAAGAAAACCCTATTCCGTAATCTTATTCGACGAAATAGAAAAGGCACATCCTGATGTATTTAATATATTGCTGCAAATTTTAGATGACGGTCGTCTGACTGACTCAAAGGGAAGAACAGTAGATTTCAAAAATACCGTAATCATTATGACATCCAACGTTGGAGCAAGTAGGATTAAGAAACAAAAAACTTTAGGGTTTGCACCAAATTCTACAAACCAAGAAAAAGACGAATACGAAAAAATGAAGGATAATGTAATGACAGAATTAAAAAGAACATTCCGTCCTGAGTTTTTAAATCGTATTGATGAAATAATCGTCTTCCACTCATTGAATAAAGAACATATAAAACAAATAGTTACACTTATGATAGACAGCTTGTCTAAACGTCTTGACCAAATGGATATCCATATTGAATTAGACGATAAAGCTAAAGATTTACTGGCAGATGCAGGATTTGATCCTATGTACGGGGCTCGTCCTCTTCAAAGGGAAATAAGAAGAAGAATCGAAGACCGTTTATCGGAAGAATTGTTGAAGGGAACTATTAAAAAATCCGATACAATTAAAATCACTGCCGATGATAAAGAATTAATATTCAGTAACGATAGGTAATAGTGTTAATTGTTACTAACAAGTTTGGTAATTACTCTGCGATTGCAGGGTAATTACCTTTTTATAGCTATATTCTTATAAATTTCGGTTGATTAATAAAGATTGATAAATTATAATTAAAATATACTGAATTGTAGGATAAAAGAGCTAAAAGTTAAAAATTTGCATAGACAGGCGGTGATTAAGATACGAATAGGCGCATTTTCTAAAAAGCATAAGGTTACTCAAAGCACTGTAAGACATTATTTGGATATAGGACTTTTAACAACTAAGAAGTTAGGGGGACAATATTTTTTTCATGAAAAAGACAGTAGGGACATGGAAGAAATAATTAAATTAAAACAATTAGGTTTTAGTTTAAATGAAATACTAAAATTATTAAAATACCTACGATTGACCGGAATTAAAACAGAAGAATATAATAAATTATTAGTATCTATGTTAGAACAAAAGAAAATTGAAATTGATAAAGTTTGGCGAAAATATGAAGAAATAAATTCAAAAATTAATGAGACTATAGAAACCCTTCAAAACACCAGCAAAAAAGAATCAAAAATTATAGGTTTCCCTATTGCTTATTTGGGAATTTTAACATGTCCTGAATGCAAAAGTAAATTAAATATAAATAAGGGCACTATAAATAATAGTATGCTTATAGAAGGCTCTGCCATATGCCCATGTGGATACCAGGCTAAAATAGATTATGGCATTTTAATCGAAGAAAAAACTGTAGGAAAAAGGGATTTAAACGGCAATCCTTGGCCTTCAAGAGATGAATATTTAAAAGTGGTTTCATCTAACTATATAAAATTTATTAATAGTGGTATGAATAAAATTACCGAAAAATTAAAAGATTATGATAGAGGTTCAAAGCTTATTTTAGAATTACAACATTGTGTTGGTTATTTTTTAAGATACTATATAGAGTATAAATCAATGGATTCCACATACATTCTTGTAGATTATGATATTAATAAAATTATTGAATTGAAAAAAGATTTGGAATTAAATCGTGAAGATGTTAATTTCATATTCCTTTGCTGCAATATAGATAGAATACCTTTGAAAGATTCTTCAATCGATATTGTTATTGACCATTGGAAAACAAAAGATTATGCCTTAACAAATAAGGATTTTGTTCTAAAAAAGGTACTGCATCTTCTAAAGAGTGATGGTATATTAGGCGGAGTATACCCTTATTTTAAAAATATGAAAAATATTGAAAATATCCATGAATATGCCTTAGATTATTATAAGAGAGAAAAATTAATAGATAAAATTGAAAACCTTGGAATAGTTAAGGAAAGTATCACTGACACAGACTCTATTATAGAAAGTAACCCCTATAACTATGACATAAGTGGCAAGGAGGTATATCAGATGATATACTTAGGTAAAGTCAAAACATAAGGTAACCCTATGTTTTGACTTTTTTGGCTTTAAAATCAGCTGTATTCCTTATTGACATTAGGTTAACCCGAAATTGTATAATTAGGTTAGATAATTCACAAACTATTGTGAATAGCTAATAAAGGAGGATGTTATGAAGAATATTAAAAGATTACTTGCTCTTGTTTTGTGTTTAATGATGGTGTTAACAGCTTGTGGAACAACAGAGCAACCAGCTGTAGATGATGAGCCGGAAGAAAATGAATTAGATAGTGAGAGTACAGCATTTAAAGCAGGTACTTATTCTGCTACTAAGACAGGCTACGCAGGCCCCCTTACGGTTGAAGTTACTGTTGACGAAGGGTCTATTAAGGATATAATCCTTACAGACTTTAATGATACAGTAATGGTTGGAACTCAAGCTTTCGAAACTATAAGCAAAGAAATTTTACAACATCAGACTTTAAATGTAGATATGGTTTCAGGAGCTACTATTTCCAGTGCTGCTGTTATTGGAGCTGTTACAGATGCCTTAACTCAAGCCCAAGCTGATATTGATGCTTTAAAGGCTAAGACAATAGAAAAGGAAGCTGCCGGACAATTAGATTGGCAAACAGAAGTTCTTATTATAGGTTCAGGAATGGCAGGAATGTCAGCTGCAATAGAAGCAGCCAATAAGGGTGCAAAAGTCATTATGCTTGAGAAGTTAGGAAGAATCGATGGAACCACAACTTTGTCAGCAGGATGGGTACATGCTGCAGGAACTACTATACAGGAAAGAAACGGAATAGAAGATAATGTAGATAGATTCTATGAAGATTGGATGATGTTTGCAGCAAATGCCAAGGATGAATATGTAGAAGAAGAATTGGTACGCTATACTACTGAAAATTCTCCCCAAAATATTCAGTGGTTAAAGGAACAAGGGGTTATATTCTCGGACAACCTAATGGCAGCCGGCATATATGAAGGTAGAAATATTCCCCGTATTCATATGGTTGAAGGGGGAAATGGTTATATAATGAAGTATTTGTTTGAAACTGCAGAAAAAGTTGGTGTAGAAACTCACTTAAATACTCCTGCAACAGAACTAATTAAAGAAGGAAATAAGGTTGTAGGGGCAAAGGCAGTTGACAAAGATGGTAATCAAATAACTATTAAAGCAGAGGCAGTAATAATTGCAAGTGGTGGTTTTGCTGGAAATAAGGAACTGATGGCCAAGTATTATCCTCAATATACTGATTATGTAAATACTTCTGTTAATACGGGAGATAGTTTAATGTTTGCAGAGGCTGTAGGTGCTGATATAATTGTGAAAAATGCATTACAATTACATCATAACCTTATAAACGATACTTCCTTAGGATACTTTACGCCGGAATGCATTTACGTAACACCGGAAGGTGAGCGGTATGTCGATGAGGCTGAATATTTCTATACTCGAACGAGAACTTTAAATGAAAAAGGTTTTGGAGATACCCACATGATAGTTCCTCATGAACTATACGAAGCCAAAAAAGAAAGTATAGAAGAAGCTATTAAAATAGGAAGAGCTTTTAAAGCTGATACAGTAGAAGAGTTAGCTGAATTAATGGATATGGATCCGCTTGTGTTTAAGAATACTATCGATAGATATAATGAATTGGTAGAAGTGGGAGTTGATAGTGATTTCAACAAACCTTCAGAGTATTTATTCCCTATCGAAGCTCCCTATATAGGATTAGACCTTACAGGGAATTTGAATGATACCTATGTAAGTATGCGTATAAATAATAATGCACAGGTTATAGATACAGAAGGTAATATTATTGAAGGATTATATGCTGCAGGTGCAGCAGCTAGTGCACAAACATTAAATCAAGAATATATAGGCAGTGGTTCAGCTTTACTAAACGGATTGACCTTCGGTAGAGTAGCAGCAGCTCATGCAGTTAGTTTGTTAGAAAATTAAAAAATTAAACGATACACCCTTAAAACATATGGGTTTAGGGGTGTATTGTTATATATTAAATAATTCTATTAAACTTATCGTAGATTAAGCATTAGGGAATGTGCCCGTATACAAACATTTACGGATGATTTTAAATTTTATTATACGAACATAAGTGATGGGTATAAGATGGTTGGAAATGCAGTACCGGTAAGATTAGCAT
>JAAYRW010000159.1 GCA_012518555.1 Tissierellia bacterium | reverse complement strand
TCTTCTTAAGAAAGAAGCTGCTTCAAAGGTTCTTACTCCTGTTTTAAATGTAAAAGAATTTGTATCCACAACTATCCCTGCCATTAAAGCATCTGCTTCAAACTTAGTAAGCTTAATGGTATCCTCCATATATTGAACTATTTCCGTCACAAGTTCGCAGGTTGAAGATGCATAGGGTTCAATATAATCAAGTAGAGTGTTTTCTATGTATTCTTCACTTCTTCTGTGATGATCAATTAATACGACTTTATCAATTTTATCAAGAAGCTCCGGCGCCTCTGTATAACTTTTCCTATGGGTGTCTAAAACAACTATAAGTGTGTTCTGATCTGCCAGTTCCAATGCTTGCTCTGTAGTTAGAATAGATTCAATGTAGTGGCTTTCTTCTTCTTTCATTCGCTCATACATATTTTTCAATGCATGATTTACATCATTTAGTACTATGTAAGGTTTTTTACCTCTGCTTCTAACAATGCTGTACAAGCCTATAGATGCTCCTAAGCTGTCCATATCACCTACCCGATGCCCCATTATAATAACGTTGGAACTTTGATCTATTATTTGTCTTAAAGCATAGGATATAATTCTTGCCCTGACTTTAGTTCTTTTTTCAACAGCCTTACTTTTTCCTCCATAGAATTTAACTGAATTAATTCTCTTTACTACAGCTTGATCTCCGCCTCTTCCTAAGGCTACATCTAAAGCACCTTTAGAATACTCTAAAAGTTGCGTCAAATTTTTTGCCATTGCACCGGTTCCTATACTGAGGGTGAAACTGTAATCATTATCTCCCTTTATAGCCTTTACATCATCTAACATGGCAAATTTATTTTCTTCCAAAGTTTCGAGATATTTGTTCTCAATCATCATTAAGAATTTATAGTTTTCATACTTCAATACAAATCCATTCATTTGAGAAGCATACTTGTTGAGGATTTTTTCAACTTGGGCAGTCATTGCAGATTTTTCGCCAACTTCTAATTTTTCTGATATATCTTCATAGTTGTCTATTTGAATTAGAATTGAAATAGGACGTTCATCGTTGTATTTGTTTCTTAAAGTAACGAATGCAGTATTTTCATTCCAATAACAAACGTAAGATTGTTCATCTCCAAATTTTCCTTCTTCAAGTTCATAATACAGGACATTAAAATACCTGCCTATTTCAGGTATCTCTAAGTTACCAATAGTACCTTCCTTATTTCCATCCATTGAATTTAAAGGAAAATCCTTTATTAACTCTTCGATATTTTCAATAATATCATCACTGTTATTCAAAAATTCTTTAAATTTATTATTAAACCACAATAATTTTCCATTGGGACTTATAATGCAGATTGGCAATGGTGAATAATAAAAGGAGCTAACAGATAAATTTTCAATATTCTTAGTGTATTCAATTAAGTAACTTTTGAATTGCCTTTCCCTTAAAACCTGTTTTCTTAATGTATATACTACAATTGCAAGTAAGAGGACTCCTGCAATTCCTACATAAATATACATGCCTTCAATGAGGAAGACTATTATTAACAACAGTATGATTACAAAGTAAATAAAACTGTCATCCTTCATGAATTTAGGCGTTTTTTTATCCATCATTGCCTCCTTCAGCTATACAGCTTTGTTAATCCTTCTTAAATTTATGGTTAAGTCAATTAAACCTACGATGGCATAAATGGGACTGAAGTAAATACTCATATATACTACCATTACTAATAATATGGTCTTGATAACTTTACCGAAGTTACTTCTATCTATGAAAAATTTCAGCACGGCAAAACCTTGGAGTATCATGGCTACAAAAACTATGATAAATAAATTAAGTTGAATTATTTCTACGTTAATATCTAAAGCACTTAATAAAAATGATAGTAACAATAATCCTGCCATAGCTATAATGAAATTTCTAGGAAATGAAAAATGACCTATTCCTTCATGCTGTTTTATATTTAATGAGAAGCGTCTTGAAAATTTACTTGCTATTATATAGTTAATATAAGATGTGGCTACTGATGCTACAATCATAATGGCGGGAAAAAGATTAGTTACCATAAAGTTCATTAAAGGAGCCATTTCATCAATATTTTCCACCATACTTTCCATTTGCTCTGTTCTTAAGCTCCCTGGAGCATCCGATAACAGATCTCTTGTCATAGCAAAACTTTGTTCATACATTTCTGCAAGCCTTTCTATAAAGTTAATTCCCATTATTGTATTCAATAAAAGTATAAATACAAGGAAGGAAATCATGTAGGCAGCTGCTCCGAATAAAATTGTTTTGTTTGCATCTTCGTCCTTGCAAACTCCATAAGTAAGAGCAATGGCTAAGGGTGTGTACATTATCGTAAACATAATAGCTGTTTGCAAGCCTAACAACATGGAAACAATTAAGCTAGAAGCTACTAAGGCTAAAACTGAATACTTTAGACCTTTCCTTTTGCCTAAAATAATTGCAGGTGTAGGATAAAAAAACATTAAAACAGTTGCAAAAGATGACAAATAAGCAATTACAACCAGTATTCCAGTTATCATTGCTGATTCAGTTAAGCTAGATGTTTTTATATTTCTGTTCATTTTAACCTCTCATTCTAATTATAATATTTTACCCTATAATCACAATAAAGTCAAAAACTTATTTGATAATTTATTGGTTAAGAATTGTTTTTCTTTACACTTTAGTATTTTTAAAATATACTTATATTAATTGGGGATATTTCTAACCTACAAGCTTTAGTCAATAAAAAGTTTATCCCCTTTTATTAAGGAAGAAGGAGTGTATTATGAAAAGAAAAATTAGTTTGTTTCTTGTAATTATAATGTTACTTTCATCTACAACAGCATGGGCTATTGAAATTAACGATGAAAAATTTGACCAGGATTTAGATTTTATGAAAAGGGTTATATCTTTTGTTCTTGACAACTATCAGTACGAAGTAAGTCAAGAAGAAATAATGGAAGGACTTTATAAAGGTTTTTTCAATGTTTTAGATGAATATAGTATCTACTATTCACCGGAAGAATACGATGCACTGTTAGAAGATACAGCAGGAGAGTTTTCCGGCATAGGTGTTCAAATAATTGATATAAATGGACAAGTCGTAGTAGTTACGCCACTAACAGGATCTCCTGCAATAGAAGCAGGTATAAAGCCGGGAGATATTATAACCCACGTCGACGGATATGATATAAGAGGAGTTACGGTACATCAGGCTTCACTCCTTATAAGAGGCCAGGAAGGAACAGCCGTTAAAATCGGAATAAAACGCGGACAAGAAAATTTAAATTTCGAGTTAATAAGAAGTAAGGTTGTAATAAGCAATGTAGAATCTGAAATACTGGAAAATAATATTGGGTATTTAAAAGTAACAAGTTTCTCAGACAATACGCCTGAACTTGTAAAAGAAGAACTTGCTAAGTTTGATGAAAACAATGTAAGCAAAATCCTAATCGATATGCGTAACAACGGCGGAGGAACGTTGAAATCAGCAGTAGAATTATTGAATTTATTCGTTACGGAAGGTCCTGTAGTCTATGTTAAATACGCAAATGGTAAGGAAGATATCTTTGAAAGTACACTAAAGGAACAAAAATATGAAATTGCTGTTCTTATAAATGAAGGAAGTGCCAGCGCAACAGAGATATTTGCAGGTGCAGTTAAGTACAAAAATGAAGGTATTATAGTAGGCTCCAAATCCTTCGGCAAAGGAGTAGTTCAATCTCTTTATCCTTTAATAGACGGAAGTGGAGTAAAGTTTACTACTGCTGAATATTTTTCCGTCGATAGAATTCCCGTACATAAAATCGGAATAAGTCCTGATATTGAAATAGAAAACGAAAAAGTAGATATTTCTAACTTTCCTAAGTTTAGCAGGGAAGAAAAACACGACCTTGGAAGTGTAAGCCTGGACGTTCTTACAGCGGAAATGATACTTAAAGAATTAGGATATGAAGTAAATGAACCGGATGGAGTTTATGATATGCTATCCTTCGACCAAGTAATGAAGTTTCAAGAAGACAATTTCTTGTATCCCTATGGTAGAATCGATATTGCAACACAAGATGCCCTATATAGTGCCTTATTAAAACATGTAGAAAATGAAATAGAGGATTTACAGTTAAAAGCAGCCTTGGAAACTTTAAATTAAAAAAGGGGAATAACCCCCTTTGGTTCCATTTAGTAGGGGACATTCCTCCTATCCCAAGAGACTATCCTTGTCAAAAAGAACTGTGTCCCCTTTCCTATATTCTACTAATAGATGCTTGGTCGTAACTTTCCGTTCTCATATTATATGCGTTTAACAGTCCTTGAGATATTATTTCAGCCATGTTATAAATCAAAGAAAGCCTGGTCTCCTGTACCAAGTCATGGAATTCCTTATGGTTTGAATCGACTATTCCAATTATAGATAAGTCACCGATTTCCGGAAGGAGCTTACCTATACCTTTTCCCGGTGATATTGAACCTTCCCTTACTTCGATTATACCTTGATTTTTCTTATTACTTAAACAAGCATCAATGGCAATAATTCTTCCATAATTCTTTTTCTTTATCTTCCTTACATAGTCGTGAATATTCATTGCATGAACAGGTTTATCTAATGTTCCGTAAATATCAGCTTTGATATTTCCCTTCATTAACAAAGTTCCCGTCAATGGACCTAAACTGTCTACAATGCATTTATCAGTTCCTATACAAACTATTGCTGCATCATCAATATACTCTGCTAGAAAATTTCCTATTTTTATAGTTGCAAAGCTATTCTTGTAATGTACTTCGATGTTATTCAAAGGAAACACCCCCTATGGATTAGTATATACAAACAGGGGGTGTATTATGCTCTAATTCCAATAATATCCATGGTGCCAATCATTCCGTAAGTTTAAGTCCTCATTAGTACAATATCCCAAACCTATTGCTCTATCCCGTAAAAACAAATAAAGCTGTGCCTCAGTTGCATTGTAATAAGGATTTACAAATAAGATACCTATTCCTAAGGCCAAAGCTCCAAGGAGATACCACCCTAAAAAAGATAACTCTAATACGAATAAGGAAAATTTATTTCCATCCATCATTTGTCTGCTTAGGGTAATAGCATTATCAGC
>JAAYRW010000158.1 GCA_012518555.1 Tissierellia bacterium | reverse complement strand
TAATCTTTTTCTGAATTGGCTACTATTATAATGGCATCCTTCCCAAATTCTCGTATAACCTGTCTACAAACTCCACAGGGATAAGTATATTTTGAATCTCCTACTACTGCTATGGCCTTAATCTTCCTTTGCCCATCTGATATAGCCTTAAATATAGCAGTCCTCTCTGCACATATAGTAGGCGAATATGAGGCTATTTCAATATTGCAGCCTGTATAAATTTCTCCATTTTCCATTAAAATTGCAGCACCTACTCTAAAATTGGAATAAGGTACATAGGCTTTTTCCTTTGCATCTAGAGCTTTTCTTATTAATTTCTTTTCGTCCATATAATCGCCCCTTTTATTTAATCTCTATATTAGAATCTGGTCTAACTACCTGAATCCATGTAACACCTGGATTTAGCGTTATTTCCTCCCCTTTTTCGTTTAAAAAATGTGTCTTCTCGCTTCTGGACTTCTTGGACCATTTTATATCTATGGCTTTCCCATTGGTAATATATTTACCCTTACCTTCTCCAATTAAATCTATATCTAATCTACCTTCTTTATCTATGATTTTAGTCTTTGCTTCTTGTATGATTATATTCTTTGCTACAATTGGATTTTTATCCAATTCATCAATATGTTCTTTTCCATCTTTTTTTCGATAATATAGTTTTTCTTCTGGATTATAAGTATAAGAACTCATATTGTTTTTATAATAGTTAATAACTATTTCCTCTGCTTTAAAACCATCTAATTCTTCATCTTCTTCGTGAAATTTAAAACTTTCATATTCTCCAAATAGCTTGTACTTTCTTTCTTCCTGAGTTTTCCTAATAGCATCCATACTAGTATAAGTATTATGGGGAGCTTTTTTATTTACATTTTTATTTTTCCATAAAACTTTATTTGAACTAGATAATCCATCTATATCAGCAATTTTTAATTGAATAATATCTTTCTTTGCCTGAGAACTACCTCCAACTCTTACATATATGGGATCGTATTCTAATAATGTTGTTACAAAATAAGGTCTAGAAGATCTAATGGGACCTATGGATTCTGGTTCATTTATTAAATATACTCCCATATATCTAGTATAAGGTGCCTCTACTAAGAATTCATAAACTATTTCTGCTTGAGATAATCCAGATTGCCATCTAGCATTGGGATGATTGTCAAACATTATTACTACTGGTCTTCTATTCACTTTTGTCTCTGGTGCATATATGCCAGATATAGGTGATGGTATACCTTCTTTTATTATTTCTACTTCTTCTTCAGTTTTTTTTATATCCTCAACGTCTTTTATAATCTCTTCTTCTATTACCCTGGTTTCATTTCGCCTACAGCCTGTTAGCAATAATAAAAAAATTATTAAGAAAAATAACTTTTTCATAAATTGGTACCTCCGTTAACCAATGATTTGAAATACTAATACCCCTACTATTATACCTAATAAAGCTCCTACAATTACTTCAAATAAAGAATGAATCTTTCCCTCTACTCTACTTTCTCCTACTAAAATAGCCATAAAAAAGGCTAAAGTAGATACTAACATATTATTCGCAATAAAAGCTATTATGGTAGCAATACAAAATGAAACAGCTGCATGACCTGAGACTATACCACCTTGAAACGGTGTACCTCTACCTCTAAAAAATATAGTCTTAAATATTATAGTTAATAGTATCACCAAAGCTAAAGCTACAAAAGTTAAATGTATGGAAGAATTTCTTAATTTAAATAATACTAAATTAGTATATGGATTTAATCTATCAAAAAACAAAAGATATCCTACAACTACAGCATTTATAGCAGCTATTAAAACCCCTCCTGCAGCTACATCTTTTGCTATTTTAGCTAATTGATGATATTCATCAGTTATTAAATCTATAGTTCGTTCTATAGCTGTATTAAACATTTCTGCCATAAATACAAAAGTTATAGTCATAAAAAGCATTAATAGTTCTAATTTAGTAAAATCAAAAAATAAAGATAAGAATATTACCACAATAGCTACTACAAAATGAATCCTCATATTTCTTTCTGTCTTTAAGGCATATATAATCCCATTAACTGCATAATTGAAACTCTCAATTAAAGATTTTGATTTCATTTTTTGTTCCTATTCTACCTCCTCATCCTTAAATATCCTAAGTTTTTTCATAATTTCTTTTTCCTTTTCTCTCATAATATTTTTTTCATCTTCTTCTATATGATCATATCCCATTAAATGAAACATACTATGGGCAGTTAAATATGCCATTTCTCGTGTTAAGGAGTGACCATATTCTATGGATTGTTCCAAAGCTTTTTCTAAGGAAATTACAATATCTCCTAGCATAGGTACTTCTCCAAAATCTTCATCTAGCGGAAATGAAAGTACATCAGTTTCACTATCTATATTTCTATATTCCCTATTTAATTGTCTTATTTCTTCATTATCTACTAAGGATATGCTTATCTCATAATTTGTAGATTTCTTTTCTAATAACAAACATTCTTTAATTACTTCTTCTAAAATTTTATATATATTATCATCTAAATCTAATTTATCCTGTCTATTGTCCATATATATTTCCATTTAAATTTCACCTTTTTCTTTTTCTAAATTTAAATCAGGGTATTCTATTCTCTCGTGATATATTCCCATTATTACAGAGGAAAATGCAATAGCTATGGTATTTAAATCTTTTAATGTTAGATCACATTCGTCTAATTGACCATCTTCTAATTTGCCCTTGATAACATTTCTAATCATTTCTTCTATATTTTTTTTATTGGGCTC
>JAAYRW010000026.1 GCA_012518555.1 Tissierellia bacterium | reverse complement strand
TGTTCCAAAGCAAATTGCTGCTGGTCATATATTCTTTAATGTTATAAATGTAGTAATTTTATTTCCATTTTCAGACCTGTTAGTTAAGGCATCGGAATTAATAGTTAGAAAGGATGGAACAGAATCAGAAAGTATAACTAAATATATAGATGAAAGGCTTTTAGTAACCCCTTCTGTAGCTTTAACTCAAAGTGCTAAGGAAGTACTTCATTTAGGAAATTTAGTTTTTTCACAATTCAAAATAGCTAAAACAGCATTGTTTGAAGATAATGAAGAGTTAGCCTACAAAATATTTGAAGTAGAAAAAAAGGTAAATAATATAAGTAGAGCAACTATAGAGTATCTTGTAAAGTTGGACAAGGAGTCCTTAACTAATTTCGAAAAGGATAAATTAGTTGTATTGATGAATTCTATAAATGATATAGAAAGAGTTGGAGACCATATTGACAACGTAGGAGAATTAGTTTTATATAAAATAGAAAATAAGGTTAGTTTTTCAGAAGAAGCAAATAAGGAAATGAAAGAAATGTTCCACACAGCTATGGAGGCCTATAGAAGCTCTTTAAATTCATTGGCATCTGCTGATTATAAAGATTGTGAAATGGTACAGAAGTATGAAGATGAAATTGATGAAATGTATAAAAGCCTTAGAAGGAATCATATTACAAGGTTGAATGATGAAGTATGTGATCCTAATTCAGGAATTGTATTTTTAGATGTTATAAATAACTTAGAGAGAATTGGAGATCATTCTTTAAATATTGCGGAAGCAATATTGGAAGTATACACCCAAGAACCTCTTTCATAAAAAATGTTTATATTTTAGTAAAGATGGTATAATTAATACTAGTATAAAAAAAGAGGTGTACTATGGGCGAAATATATGATCTTATAATTATTGGGGCAGGTCCTGCAGGGCTATCGGCCGGAATATATGCAGGAAGATCTAAACTTAAAACATTAATAATAGAAAAAGAAACTGATGGAGGTCAAATTGCACTAACATCAGAAGTGGAAAATTATCCTGGATCTATAGATGGAGAAACGGGTCCCTCCTTAGTTGAGAGGATGTCAAAACAAGCAAAAGAATTTGGCGTTAAAAAGGTTTATGACGAAATCCTAGAAGTAAATTTAACAAACAAAGAAAAGATTCTCACGGGCAAGAAAGATAAATATAAAGGTAAGACAGTAATTATTGCGGCAGGTGCTGCATCAAGGCAAATCGGATGCCCAGGGGAAGAAGAATTTACAGGTAAGGGAGTTTCATATTGTGCTACATGCGATGCTGTTTTTTTTGAAAACTTAGAAGTCTTCGTTGTGGGAGGCGGTGATGCTGCCCTTGAGGAAGCTCTTTATTTAGCAAAGTTTGCTAAGAAGGTTTCGATTATTCATAGAAGAGATGAGCTTAGAGCTGCAAAATTCATTCAAGAAAAAGCAATTGAAAACGAAAAAATACACTTTATATGGGACTCAGTAGTTAAAGAAATAAAAGGTAATAAACTTGTTAATTCCATTGTAATAGAAAATGTTAAAACAAAGGAATTGAAAGAAATTGCTGCAAATGAAGAAGATATGATGTTGGGAATTTTCATATTTATAGGTAATGAGCCGAAAACTGAAATGTTTGAAGGTCTTTTAAATTTAGAAAATGGCTATATAGTAACTGACGAGAATATGAAAACAAATATTGACGGTGTTTTTGCAGCGGGAGATATACGGCTTAAGAGTTTACGACAAGTTGTTACTGCGGCGGCAGATGGGGCCATTGCAGCTGTACAGGCAGAAAAATACTTAGATAATAATTAAATTTCGACTCTTTGGGAAATTAAATTTCCCAAAGAGTTTTTTAATCGTTACTGTTCAAAGTATAGTCGAAAAACAAGAAAAATATCCGCTCTCGGTTTCGGCCACGAATAATTCTAAAGCTCATTACGACTAAAAATCCTACAGCTTGCAAACTCGCTCGCGCTCAAACAGTGCAAGCTGCTTAACGGATTTTTAGCCTACATTCGCTAAGAATTATAGTCGTGTCCTGCAAATGTTCGCTACATATTTTTCTTGTTTTTCTTAGGTGTTTTTTCCTTTACTACATTTTGCTGAGTTTTTCTAAGTATTTGTAAAGTTCGTAAAGTTAAGATAAATTTGTTGAAAAAAATTGAAATTTTGTTATAATAGACATAGTGAGGAGTGATACCATGAAAATGGGCTTTGAATTAAATCTTACCCAAACTCAAAAGCTTATAATGACGCCTGAGTTAAGGCAGGCTATACAAATATTACAATTTAATAATGTAGAATTGACAGAATATATTAATAAACAATTAGAAATTAACCCTTTTTTAGAATCTGTAGAAAACAAAAACGACGATTCTAATGAAGAAAAAATTCCTGAAAGTAAGGAAAAGGATGAGATAGATTGGAGAGAACTGGCTGAAAAATACGATGATTTAAGCTATAAAACTTATGAAAGAAATACTGACAATGAAATTAAGCAATCCTTTGAAAGTTATACATCGAAAAAACTTTCTCTTAAAGATCATTTAATGACTCAGCTAGGAATGACCGTAAGTACTAACAGAGAAAAACGGATAGGTGAGTTTATTATTGAATCTTTGGATAAAAAAGGATACCTAGGCTGTTCCATTCAGGATATAAGTTTATTGTTAAATGAAGATTTTGTTGAAGTTGAAAGAGTTTTAAGGCTAATTCAAACTTTTGATCCCATAGGTGTTGCTTCCAGAGATTTAAGCGAATGTTTAATGATACAACTTAAAGAAAAAGGAATTCAAGATAAGAACGCTTATATTATTGCAGAGCATTATCTTGAAGAAATAGCAACTAATAGAATTCAAAAAATTGCCAAGGAACTACAAATTTCCGTAAGTAGAGTTCAAAGTATATGTGATATAATAAAGATGTTAGAACCGAAACCTGCCAGAGGTTTCATAGTTGATAGCGATAATATTAGGTATATAGTTCCTGATGTTACTATAGAGAAAATCAATGATGAATATATAATTATTGTTAACGACAGTTACTTACCGACCCTCACTATTAGTAGTTATTATAGAAATATAATTACTAGTTTAGAAGATAAGGAAGCTAGTAAATTTTTAACAGATAAGCTGAATTCTTCAGTGTGGTTGATCAAGAGCATTGAACAAAGAAAAATGACTTTGTACAATGTAGTAGAATCGATATTAAAATTTCAAAGAAAGTTCTTCGATGAAGGTAAATCAGCTCTTCGACCATTAGTCCTAAAAGATGTGGCAGATGATATAGGAGTTCATGAATCTACTGTAAGTAGAGCAACAAATGGAAAATATGTACAGACTCCCAGAGGTTTGTACGAACTTAAATACTTTTTTGCAAGTAGTTTAGGAGATGGTTTTGGTAATGAAGTATCATCAACAAGCGTGAAATCAAAAATTAAAGAACTAATAGATAATGAAAATAGTCAAAAACCTTTAAGTGACCAAAAAATTTGCGAAGCCTTAAAATCGCAGGGCATAAGTATTTCCAGAAGAACTGTAGCAAAGTATAGAGATGAAATGAGAATACCTTCCTCATCTATGAGAAGAAGGTATTAGAAGAATATGGAAACATATTCTTTTTTGTTTGCTAATTAAAATGAGCTGCTGTTGGAATATTACAAATATTTAATAATACAAATCCTACTATATGCTATACAATATATATTTAGTGTGTTATAATTCCATTAGTTTTTTATAAACACATCCTATAGCACACCCTTAATCACTAATAATCTTAACTAACAAATCTAAAATAGAACAAATCTAAAATCACAAATTAAACTTGCAAAAAAATATGAATATGATAGAATAAAAGCAGGGACGAAATGCACACATTGGGACAGTAAACGCCCCGGAGGAAGTATGGATATAAATAAAATTTTTCAGATACAAAAAAAGGTAGTACCTGAAATTGTTGATCTTTTAATGAAAAGATATGAAATATTAAGAACTATAAGTAATTTTCAACCTGTAGGCAGGAGATTTTTATCAAACAAATTAGGTATTTCAGAAAGAACTATACGTACTGAAATCGAAAAATTACGTAGTATGAACTTTATTACTATAAAAGCCCACGGTGTAGAATTAACTGAAGAAGGAAATAAAGTTTTATCAGATATACATAGTACATTTTATTATATAAAGAATTTATCTGAGATAGAACTGAAACTTATGGATAAACTTAAGTTGAAAAGAGTTTCTGTAGTATCGGGAGATGCAGCGAAAGATATTTATACCTTTAATGATTTAGGAAAAAAAGCTGCCTCGATTTTATTGGAATATATTAAAAATGATACAATAATAGGTATTACTGGTGGAACTACAATGGCAAATACAGTTAAACAACTGAAAAGCAAAAAAAATTATAAAAACCTATTAGTATTGCCTGCTAGAGGAGGTCTTAGTGAAGAGCTTGAAATTCAAGCCAATACTATTGCAGCCAATTTGGCAAAAAAGTTGAAAGCTCAATACAAACTTCTTCATATTCCCGATAATTTAGATGAAAATTCACTTACTGTCTTAAAAAAAAATAAAATAATCAGTGATGTTTTAGAAGATATTAAAGAAATAAATCTATTAGTTTTTGGCATAGGTGTTGCTAAGGAAATGGCAGTAAGAAGAAAATCGGAAAAAAGTATATTTGAAAGAATAGAAAAAGAAAAATTAACGGCAGAAGCCTTTGGTTATTTCTTTGATAATTTGGGTAATGTAAGAATGCAAGCTAATTCTATAGGGATTACTTTAGATAACTTCAAAGAAATTAATACCGCTATTGCAGTTGCCGCAGGTAGTTCAAAGGCAGAAGCAATTTATGCAGTATCAAAGTTTAGCAATAATTTTATTCTTGTAACAGATGAAGCTGCTGCAAGGAGAATATTAGAATTATAATAAATTTTAAATTTAGGAGGAAAATATGATAAGAGTAGCAATTAACGGTTTTGGGAGAATTGGAAGGTTGGCATTGAGATTGATGGCAATGGATGATACTTTCCAGGTGGTGGCAATTAATACAAATTCAGATGTTGAAACATTAACATATTTATTAAAATACGATACGGCACATGGCAACTTTATGACCGACGAAATTACTTACAAAGACAATATTATGTATGTAGGTGGAAAAGAAATAGTAACTTCAAGAATTAGAGAGCCGGAAAACTGCAATTGGAAAGAATTGGACATTGATTTAGTGATCGACTGTACAGGGAAATTTAACGAAAAAGAAAAAGCAGAAGCTCATATTAAGGCAGGAGCGAAAAAAGTATTGCTATCTGCTCCTGGAAAAGGAGATTTAAAAACTATAGTATATAATGTTAATCATGATATACTTACTGGTAAAGAGACTGTGATTTCTGCTGCTTCATGTACAACAAACTGCTTAGCTCCTTTAGCAAAAGTATTAAACGATGAATTCGGAATAGTTAAGGGACTTATGACTACGGTACATGCTTATACTAATGATCAAAATATACACGATAACTCACACAAAAAAGGAATTAGGGCAAGAAGAGGTCGTGCAGCAGCAGCAAATATAGTGCCTGCATCGACGGGAGCAGCAAAGACTGTAGGGATTGTTATGCCTGAGTTAAAGGGTAAACTTGACGGTATGGCTCTTCGTGTTCCAACTCTTACAGGGTCTGTTGTAGACTTAACTGTAGAACTTAACAAAAATGTAAGCGTTGAAGAAATAAACACAGCAATAAAAAACGCCTCCAATGAAACACTTGCCTATACAGAAGACCCAATAGTGTCAAGTGACGTTATCGGAAGTAAGTATGCTTGTATATTTGATGGATTGTCAACACAAATAATTGAAGTTGATGGGAAACAATTAGTTAAACTAATAGCTTGGTATGATAATGAAATGTCTTTTACTGCTCAGCTTGTAAGATTAGTTAAATATTGGGGTTCCATGAGGTGAATGAGACTGGGAGATGATGAACTATATATTTAGGAGATGATTCTTAAAACCTTTAGGAGGTATAAATGAACAAGGTAACTGTAAAAGATTTAGACTTACAAAATAAAAAAGTATTAGTAAGATGTGATTTTAATGTTCCCTTAGATGAAGATGGGAACATAACCGATGATAATAGAATTAAAAGTTCCCTTCCTACAATAAACTATCTATTAGATAATGGTGCGGCAGTTATTTTAATGTCGCACCTAGGAAGGCCCAAAGGAAGGCCCAGTAAGGAATTTTCTTTAAAGCCTGTAGCTGAAAGATTAAGCTTGCTTTTAGACAAAAAAGTAATATTCCAAGATTGTGACAAGGTTGTAGATAGTGAAGTTAAAAATGCGGCAGCAAAGCTTAATTCGGGAGATGTAATGTTATTACAAAATACCAGATTTAGAGAAGAAGAAACAAAGAATTCCGGTAACTTTGCAAAGGATTTAGCTTCTCTCGGTCATATATTTGTTAATGATGCCTTTGGAACGGCTCATAGAGCCCATTCTTCAAACGTTGGAATATGTGAACATCTTCCTTCAGCTCTAGGTTTTTTAGTAGAGAAGGAAATTAAGGTAATGGGAAGTGCTTTAAAGGATCCAACACGACCTTTAACGGCAATTTTAGGAGGGGCTAAGGTATCGGATAAAATAGCAGTTATAGAAAATTTATTAAATATTGCAGATAATGTTTTAATTGGCGGCGGAATGATGTATACTTTTCTTAAGGCTAAAGGCTATAATATAGGAAACTCTCTTTTAGAAGAAGACAAAATTAGTTTAGCAAAGGAATTAATAGATAAGGCAGCCAGTAAGGATGTAAATTTATTGCTGCCTTTAGATAGTGTAGTAGCCAAGGAATTTAAAAATGATACTGAATTTTTCACAAGAAGTTCAGACAAAATCCCTCAGGGATATATGGGTCTTGATATAGGTAAAGAAACTATTGAAATATTTAGCAATCTAGTAAAAAAATCAAAAACAATTATTTGGAACGGACCTTTAGGCGTTTTTGAAATGGATAATTTTGCAAAGGGTACAAATTCTATTGCTGAAGCTATAGCATCTAATGAGGATGCAATATCCATAATTGGAGGTGGAGACAGTGCAGCAGCAGTTGAAAAGGCAGGTCTGGCAGATAAAATTACTCATATTTCCACAGGAGGCGGTGCATCACTGGAATTTTTAGAGGGAAAGATCTTACCCGGAATTGAAGCCGTTAGTAATAAGGAGTAGATTATGAGAAAAAAATTAATTGCAGGCAATTGGAAAATGAACAATGATGTAGAGGAAAGTTTAAGTTTAGTAAAAGAATTAAAGTCTAAAGAATTAAACGACAAGGTAGATGTATTAATATGTCCTCCTTTAACGTCTCTTTATTCAGTTATAAGCGAATTAAAAGATTCGTCTATAAAGGTAGGTGCACAGAATATGCACTATGAGGAAAGAGGAGCATTTACAGGGGAAGTTTCTCCAATAATGCTTAAAAATATAGGCGTGGAATACGTAATTGTAGGACATTCCGAAAGAAGACAATATTTTAATGAAACAGACTTTGTAGTAAACAAAAAAATAAAAGCAGCCTTAGAATATGGGCTTAAGCCCATAATTTGCCTAGGAGAGACATTAGAAGAAAGAGAAAAGGGAATTGAAAAAGATAGCGTAAGAAACCAATTAACAAAAGCATTTGATGGAATTAAAGAATCTCAAATAGTTTTAGCTTATGAGCCAATATGGGCTATAGGTACTGGAAAAACAGCAACAAGCCAACAGGCTAATGAAATGACGGCATTCATAAGAAATGTTATAGCTGAAATTTATAGGGAAGAATTTGCTAATAAGGTAGTTATTCAATATGGTGGAAGTGTTAAAGCTACAAATGCTTCGGAAATATTGAACCAGCCTAGTATTGACGGTGCATTGGTTGGAGGTGCCAGCTTAAATGCTGATGAATTTGCAAAGATTGTTAATTTTGGAAATTAGAAAGGTTGTATAATATGAATAAAGTTACAGCATTGATTATTCTTGACGGATGGGGCTTAGGACCTAGTTATGAGGGTAATGCCGTTAAAAGAGCTAAAACTCCTAACTTTGATTTGCTAATGAGGAAATACCCCAACACAAGTTTGTCTGCCAGTGGCTATGATGTGGGGCTTCCAAAAGGTCAAATGGGCAATTCGGAAGTAGGACATTTAAATCTAGGTGCCGGTAGAATTGTATATCAGGATTTAACAAGAATAACTAAATCAATTGAAGATGGTAGATTTGAAAAAAATGAAGCCTTTTTAAATGCAATAGATTACGTTAAGAAAAATAATTCAACTTTGCATTTAATAGGATTATTATCTGATGGAGGAGTTCATAGTCACAACACTCATTTATACAGCTTAATTGAACTTGCTAATAAAAATGGTATAAAAGATATAAATATTCATTGTATAACTGATGGTCGTGATGTCAGTCCAACTAGTAGCCAATTGTACATAAAAGAATTAAAAAAACAAGTTAAGAATATTGGAGTAGGGCATATTTCATCCATAATGGGCAGATACTATGCAATGGATAGAAACAGGCAATGGGATAGAGTAGAACTGGCCTATAATGCATTAGTAAAAGGTTTAGGAGATAGATTTAATGATCCTCTTAATGCCATACAAAGCTCTTACCAAAATGGAATAACCGATGAATTTATTAGACCGCTCTTAATTGAAAAAGATAACGGAGAACTTGGAATTATCAAAGATAATGATGCGATTATTAATTTTAACTTCAGACCAGATAGAGTTAGACAAATTACCAGGGCATTTGTAGATGAAGATTTTACTAATTTCGACAGAAAGAAAGTAAGAGTTAAATATGTATGCATGACACTGTATGATAAAACTATTGAAAATGTTGAAATAGCTTATAAGCCTAATTTTGTCCAAAATACTTTGGGGGAATATTTAAGTAGTTTTGATATAAAGCAGTTAAGAGTTGCAGAAACCGAAAAATATGCCCATGTAACTTATTTTTTTAATGGTGAAATAGAAGAAGCTTTTAAAAATGAGGTAAGAATTTTAATTCCGTCGCCAGAGGTAAAAACCTATGATTTAAAACCGGAAATGAGTGCTTTTGAGCTGAAAAATGTAGTTATGGAACAATTAGATAAGGATATCTATCAAGTAATGGTAATAAATTTCGCTAATCCAGATATGGTAGGACATACGGGAGATATTGAAGCGGCAATTAAAGCAGTAGAAACTGTTGATAAATGTTTAGGTGAAATTGTAAATTTTATAATAAAAGCAGAAGGAAGGGCAATAATTACTGCAGATCACGGTAATTGTGAAGAAATGCTTGATAGAACTACCCTAAGTACCTTAACCTCCCATACTACAAACAGAGTTCCCTTTATAGTTGTTGATACGAAAAAGTTTAAGCTGAGAGAAGGAATTCTTGCAGATGTGGCACCTACCATGTTGGATCTTATGGGTCTTGATAAACCTAGGGAAATGACAGGAAAAAGTTTAATTATTAATTAGGAGGAGGAATTATGACTATTATAGCAGATATATATGCAAGAGAAATTTTAGATTCGAGAGCAAACCCTACAGTTGAAGTAGAGGTATGGACAGAAAGCGGTGGTTACGGTAGAGCAGGAGTACCTTCAGGAGCATCGACGGGAGCTTTTGAAGCAGTAGAGTTAAGAGATGGTGGTAGCAGATATTTAGGTAAAGGTGTAGAGACGGCTGTTAATAATGTTAATAATATTATCGCTCCTGAACTAATAGGAAGAGATTCTTTAAATCAAAAGGAATTAGACGGCTTATTGATTGAATTAGATGGTAGCCCAAATAAGGGTAAGTTAGGTGCCAATGCAATTTTAGGGGTTTCTATTGCTGTTGCCAAAGCTGCTGCAAGTACAATAGCTTTACCCCTATATCAATACCTTGGCGGTGTAAACGCAAAAGTTTTACCAGTTCCTATGATGAATATATTAAACGGCGGGGAGCATGCAGACAATAATGTGGATATTCAGGAATTTATGATAATGCCAGTAGGGGCTAAGAGTTTTAAAGAAGCTTTGAGAATAGGTGCTGAAATATTTCATAATTTAAAAATCGTATTAAAAGATAGAGGACTAAACACGGCTGTCGGTGATGAAGGTGGTTTTGCACCGAATTTATCATCCAATGAAGAAGCCTTAATCACCATAATGGAAGCTATAAAAAAGGCGGGATATGAGCCAGGTAAGGAGATAGTTCTGGCCCTTGATGTAGCTGCTACTGAGTTGTATGACAGTCAAACAAAAACCTATAATCTAGAAGGTGAAGGAAGAAAGTTTACTGCAGATGAAATGGTGGATTACTATCTTGACTTGGTAAATAAATATCCCATTATTTCTATAGAAGATGGAATGGATGAAGAAGACTGGGATGGTTGGAATAAGCTTACAGAAAAGTTAGGAAGTAAAGTTCAGCTAGTAGGAGATGATTTATTTGTAACCAATACTGTAAGATTGAAAAAAGGTATTGAATCTAAAGTGGCTAATTCAATACTAATAAAATTAAATCAAATTGGAACTATAACTGAAACTTTGGATGCTATCGAAATGGCAAAGAGGGCAGGATATACTGCCGTAGTGTCCCATCGTTCCGGTGAAACTGACGATTCAACTATTGCCGATTTAGTAATTGCTGTTAATGCAGGGCAAATAAAAACAGGTGCTCCTTCAAGGATGGATAGAGTAGCTAAATACAACCAGCTCTTAAGATTAGAAGATATGTTGGGAGAAATGGCTCAATATAGTGGAATGGATGTTTTTTATAATTTATATTGATTTCATCCAACTTTGGTGTTATAATTCTAATGTTATGCAGAAAGTTTAACAGGAGGTGTTATAGTGGAAGTAGTAGTTAGAATTCTTTTGATAATAGCAAGCTTAGTATTAATCGCTAGTATTTTACTCCAATCAGGTAAATCTGCAGGGATGTCTGGTGAAATTGCAGGAGGTGCTGAATCTATTTGGGGTAAGAACAAAAGCCGAAGTTACGAAGGTAAATTAGAAAAAGCTACGGCTGTTTCGGCCATTATTTTTGTGGTCGCTTCATTAACTTTAGTAGCAATCCAATAGTATTTTTCAATGCTTTAGTTTTTTGTAATCATTCTAACATTTTTATGGTAGAATTTATTTAGTGTTCATAAGCAATATTGCTTAAATGTAAATTTAACTATGGAGGAAAGAAACAAATGGGTACTTTAATTATAGCTCCCATTGCGGGAGTTTTGGCTTTATTATTTGCTTTTTATAAAGCATCAATTGTTATAAAAACAGAGCCAGGTACAGAAAGAATGCAGGAAATTTCTACGTTTATTCACGAAGGTGCTATGGCTTTTCTTGCAAGAGAATATAAATCTGTAAGTATTTTTGCAATAATTATGTTCTTTATTTTAGGTCTAGCAATTACTTGGCCTACGGCAGTAGCTTTTGCTGCAGGTGCAGCATGTTCAGCTCTTGCAGGGTATTTTGGAATGAAAGTTGCAACCAAGGCTAACGTAAGAACTGCTAATGCAGCAATGGAATCTGGAATGAATAAAGCATTAGATATAGCTTTCTCAGGAGGCTCGGTAATGGGAATGACTGTTGTCGGCTTAGGGCTTTTAGGAACAGGTTTATTCTGGATGATATTTAAAGATGCAACAGTTGTAACAGGTTTTAGTTTAGGTGCATCATCAATAGCCTTGTTTGCTCGTGTTGGGGGCGGTATTTATACTAAAGCTGCTGACGTTGGAGCGGACTTGGTTGGTAAAGTTGAATCAGGAATACCTGAAGATGATCCAAGAAACCCTGCCGTTATAGCAGATAATGTTGGTGATAATGTTGGTGACGTTGCTGGAATGGGTGCAGACTTATTTGAATCCTATGTTGGGGCAATTGTTTCATCTATTACCCTAGGTTCTATAGCCTATGCAGAAGGTGGAAGAGGAGTACTTTATGGTCTAATGATATCTGCTGTAGGTATTGTAGCTTCTATAATAGGTACAATGTTTGTAAAAGGTAAAGAAGATTCAAATCCTCAGAAAGCTTTAAACATGGGTACATATGCTTCTTCTTTAGTTGTAGTAATCGCATCATTCTTTTTGAGCAAATCTATACTAGGCAGCTACCAACCCTTTGGAGCAATTGTATTTGGATTAGTTGTAGGTTTAGTAATAGCGAAAATTACTGAAATATACACTTCAGATGAATATAAATATGTTAAAGAAATTGCAGACCAGTCAGAAACAGGCGCTGCAACTACTATTATCAGTGGTCTATCAGTAGGTATGAGATCAACAGCATATCCAATTATTGTTTTGGCAATAGGTATAATTGGTGCATATGTAATAGCGGGCTATACATCAACGGGAGTAGATGCAATAAAGGGATTGTACGGTATAGCTCTTGCTGCAATAGGTATGTTATCAACTACGGGAATGACTATTGCAGTTGATGCATACGGACCTATTGCAGACAATGCCGGTGGTATAGCGGAGATGTGTGAGCTACCGGAAGAAGTAAGAGAAATTACAGACAGATTGGACTCTGTAGGTAATACAACGGCAGCAATAGGTAAGGGATTTGCAATAGGTTCAGCTGCCTTAACAGCTCTTGCATTGTTTGCATCCTACACTCAAGCTGTAGGGATTACAACTATAAGTCTAACAGAACCGACAGTTATAGCAGGTCTATTTATAGGAGGTATGTTACCCTTCTTATTCTCTGCAATTACTATGAGTGCTGTTGGTAAAGCTGCATTTGAAATGATTGAAGAAGTTAGAAGACAGTTTAAGGAAATCCCAGGAATAATGGAAGGTAAAGGTAAGCCCGACTATAGAAGATGCGTTGATATTTCAACAGCAGCAGCTTTAAAAGAAATGGTTGTACCGGGACTTTTAGCAGTAGTAGTACCTTT